>JBIKWC010000297.1:0-9019 GCA_044356535.1 Myxococcota bacterium | reverse complement strand
TGCAGCGCCTGTCGCTTCAATGGGGCCTGGGCGAAAACCCAGGAAGGAACTGGACGGTGATGGCGGGCAAGATTGTGCCGCGGTTGGAGCTTCAATGGGGCCTGGGCGAAAACCCAGGAAGGAACTCGAGCTGGTGACGGTGGCGGTGGTCGACGTGTTGCGGCTTCAATGGGGCCTGGGCGAAAACCCAGGAAGGAACTCCGATCGTCGGGAGGGCCAGGATCGGGAGCGGCGGCTTCAATGGGGCCTGGGCGAAAACCCAGGAAGGAACGCTGGCCGTCCGGATCACGTTCTCCGACGGCGTGGTGCTTCAATGGGGCCTGGGCGAAAACCCAGGAAGGAACTGAACCTGGAATTGTCCAGGTTCGACGGTGGGCGGACGAGGCACTTGCGAGCGGGGTTCTGGAACCTGCATTCTCGAGCACCTCGCCCGACCATCGTAGCACCCGACGCCGGCCGATCACCACGGCCAGCAGCATGTCGCGAGGGGGTCCCGGGGTCGGGTGCATCACCGGGTCGCTCGCTCGGCGATGTCAAGGAGCTACACGATGCGGACCACGCGCTCCGGATCCCCGATCGGGACCCCCAACGTCCAGCCCGTCCAGGCCCCCGGGAGCTCCGCGTTGCCCAGCGGGACGAACATCACCTGGTCCTTCCGGTGGTCCACTACGTCCTGGAGGGCGCCCTCCAACTCTGCCAGCTGGCGCTCCGAGAGCGTGCACCGGAACACCGAGTACTGCACGTGCTCCCCGTAGCTGCGCAGGCAGCGGTAGACCTTGCGGAGCCGCTTGTCCGCGCCGTCGCCGCAGATGTCGTAGCAGACCAGGTACAACGTGCGGCGGTTCACCATCAGCGGACCCGGAACGGCGCGTACTCCGGGATCTCCCCGGTCACCGCCTTCGCGATCAGCCGCGCCTGGACCTCCAGGATCCGTCGGTACGACAGCTTCGTGCCGAACACCGGGTGCGTCGCCTCCTCCGCCAGGCGCCGCTCGAACGCCCGGATGAAGGCCTTGCGGCCAGCGTCCCGCAGGAACGTCCCCACCCGCTGCACCTCGAAGTCCGACGGGCCGATCGCGCCCGTGTTCAACACCTGCAGCACCACCGACTCCGCCAGCAGCGGCCGAAACTCCTCCATCAGGTCCAGCGCCAGCGCCGGGCGCCCCGGACGCGGCTGGTGCAGCAGGCCCACCCAGGCGTCCAGGCCCACCGTGACCAGCACGTTCGTCGCCTCCCGCGCCAGGAACGCGTACCCCAGCGACAGCAGCGCGTTCACCGGATCCTTCGGCGGGCGACGGTTCCGGCCGTCCAGGTCGAAGTCCACCGCCCGGTCCTTCAGCATCGTCCGGAACTGCCCGAAGTAGATCCGCGCGGCCGTGCCCTCGGTCCCCAGGAGGGACGGGATCGAGGGCGCCCGCAGCGCGTCGTCCGCGAAGGTGGCGAGCAGGTCCAGCGCGCGCTCCTCGACCTCCACCCCGTTGCGCCGCAACAGCACGCGCTGGTTGCTGATCTTCCCGTGTACGAACCGCCGCGCCAGGCTGAGCGCGCGCTCCGGGTCCGCGGCGGCGCGGTGCTGCGCGATGCGGGACAACACGTTCCGACCGCTCGCCGGGACGAACCACCCCGTGAGCCGATCCGACCAACCGTGCAACGCCACCGGGACGTCCCGCTCCGCCAGCGCCTGCAGCAGTGGGGTGGTGATCGACACCGCCCCCGTGACCACCACGCGCGACGTGTCCGTGATCCGGACCCGCTCTACGACCTTGCCCTCGACCTTCACGACGATCTCGCCGCCCTCGAGTCCGAGCTTCCCGCCGCGCGCCTCCACGTAGAGCGGCAGGCCCTCCTCCCGCGCGGGGACCAGGGGCCGCACCTGTCCGGTCCGGCCGGTGAGCAGGTTGTGCTCGTCGGGCAGGCACAGGCCCACGAGCGAGCACCCGCGGCACTTCGGCGAGTCCACCAGGGGCGGTGGGAGCTCGGACGCGGCCTGCAGGGCCCGCGCCTCCCCGACCGCGGCCAGGGTGCGGGCGACGAGCGCGTCGGTGATGACGACCTCGACGCGTCGGCGGCTGCCCGCGAAGTACAGGACCCCGTTCGGGACGGTGTACCCGTGGGCGCGGAGCAGCAGCACCTGTGCGCAGACCTGCACGCGCTCGGGCTCGTACGCGCCCTCGGGCACGTCGGGCTTGCGGCCCTGTTTGTAGTCGACGGGCACGACCACGCCCCCGTCGAGCTCGACGAGGTCGATCTTGGCGGTGATGCCGAGGGCTTCGCCGCTCAACGAGACGCTGCGGACCACGTCGGGCGCGTCCTCCTCGCCGGGCTCGGGCAGCGGCACGGTGGTTGGCTGGTCGACCCGCCGGTGGATGGTCTTGCCGCGCACGGTGTCGGCGGACTCGGCCCACTCCCCGTTGAGGTGCTCGAGGGCGTACAGCCGCGGGCAGTACACGACCTCGTTGAGCATCCGCGCGGGGACGGGCTCGGTCACGGGCCGTGCCGAAACCGGCCCATCCCGAAGTGGGAGCCCCAACCGATCGCGATCGGCCCGGCCACGGGCTCGTCGAACACGAGGCGCACGCCCACGCCCCGGTGCCTCGCCTGGGCCCCGCCGCCCTCCCGGCGCGTCTGGATGCCGTGCCACGGGACGCCGTGCAGGCCGCTGTCGAGGGGCTCCACCAACCGGGCGGGCGGGAGCCCCAGCTGATCGAGCCCGAGCAGGATCTGGTCGCGGATCCGGTCCCGGTGCGCCTTGGGGTGGCGGGTGGGGACGAACGGGGTGTCGGTCACCCAGACCCGGGACGGCTGCACGAGCGGTCTCGCCGCCGCCGCCGCGTCGGCCCCCATCCCCAGGAACACGGTGTGGAGGTCGTGCTGATCGTCGCCCCAGACCCTGGAGAGCGCGCGCAGCGCCGCGAGCGCGCGGGGCGAGAACCCGTCGGGGTGGCCGAGCGTCACGAGGACCCGATCGAGGGTCGGAGCGCGGGGATCCGAGCCGAACGGGAGCCAGCGCGCGTGCACGTGCCCCTCGAGTGGCCTGCCTGCCGAATCCTTTCCGGCGAGCCCCCAATCTGGATCGTCCCGCCTCGCGTCGAGTCGCTCGCCGTCGTCGTCGAAGCGCGTGCTCCAGCTCATGGCGGCCCGGCGGAAGCGGTCTGCTACGGAGACCGTGCGACCCACGTCGGGCAGGACGGCCGACGAGAGCGCGAACAACACAGCGTGGACGGGTTCGGACGCCCGCGCCCCGCGCCGCCGCACCGGCGCGACCACCGCGGCCCGGCGGAGGCCGTAGCGAACCTCCCGGACCCCCGGCGGTCGCGACCAGCCGGCTCGCTGGATCACGCCGAGGTCCGAGAGCAGCACCTCCCAGACGTCCTTCGGGGCCCAGGGCGCGCGCTTGCCGGCCGGCGGTTGGGTGGCGAGCCAGGCAGCGAGCGCAACGTCGGTCTCGGGCGCGAGGAGCGTCACGTGTTCGACGCCGGGCCCGTCCGGGACGACGTCGGGCTCGCCCAGCTCGGCGGTGGGCTCGCAGACCGCCCAGGACTCCGCCCGCCCGAGGTACGCGACGTTCGGCCAGAGCACGTCGAGCTCGGCGCGGAGAGCGGGGGCGGGATCTGCGTCCGGCCACCCCACCCGGAGTACGCCTTCTTCGGACGCGGGGTCGTTGGACATCGCGTGGAACGCGTCGAACACGAGCTCCCGACCCTTCTCGATCGGGACGACGTCGGTCGGCATGTAGTGGCGGGTGTGCCCGCTGGTGACGGGCGGGAGCCGATAGACGGGCAACCCGCGGAGGGCGGTCACCGCGGCCCGCACGCGCTCGGGCGCCCAGCCGAGCTTGAACCCGGTCGCCACGAGGGCCCGCAGCAACCGGAGCGGGGAGGGTGGCCACTCCACGGTCCCCTCGTTGACGTGGTGGTCCCAGCCGGTCGCGTGGTAGCGCCCTGCGGGGAACCGGATCGCGACGGCATACATCACTTCTTGGCCTTCTTGGTAGTGCCGAGGAACGTCACCTGGGTGACCGGAGGGGACGCGAACTGCGGGGCGGCCTTGGTGATGAGCCCGGGCAGCGCCGCCTCGAGCGCGATCCGATCGGGCATCGTCCAACCCACCGGCCGCTTCGCCACGAGGTCGACGAGGTCGAGGTCGCACGCCGTGCGGAACCGGAGCCCGGACTCGAGGAACGACCGGATCTTCCAGAGCGCGAGGACGTAGAGGAGCGCGGTCACGTCCTCGCCGAGGCCGTAGCCGCGGAGCTGCGCGAGATCGAGGTTGAAGTACGCGATGATGTCGCTGGCGACGAACTCGTCGCGGTGGAACGGTACGTTGCCGAAGCCCTCGTTCGCGGTCGCGCCGGAGGCCTCGTCCTTGCTGGCCCGCACGCGGTCGTTCTTCACGCCCCCGCTGTGCACGGCATCGACCCCCCGCGCCTCGACGAACCCCGACAACGCGCGCGGGATCCGGAGCCGCCCGTCGATCGACTCCAGGAACACGCCGTGGAGGAGGCAGCCGAGGTCTCGCCTGCAGAGGGCGCTCACCAGCCGCTTCCGGTCCAGCGGCGCGGCCGGGTCCTGGGCGATCTCGGCGCGGATCGCCTCGATGCCGTCGCTCTTCTCGATGTACGGGGAGTTCAGTCGGTGCGCCTCCTGCACGGAGCTCGTGAGGTACCGACCGTCGGCGCCCGCGACGCGGACGTACGGGAGCCCCCGCAGCGGCGCGACGAGCTCGTCGCTGGCTTCGTCCCAGCACACCGATTCGAGCCGGTTGGCCACCGACTGCGCGGACTCGACGAGCAACATCCCGGTCCCGTCCGGGAGGGTGTACCGGGCGGCGCCCACGTCGGGGAAGCCGGTGGGCTGGAACCGGGTGCCCTGCAGCGGGCGGAGGTGGGCCTCGAGGAGGAGGCGCGGGGCATCAGGGAGGGCGAACGTCATGGTCACTCCGCGGAGGAGGGGGTGGTGTCGAACGGGTTTTCGGAAGCTTCCGGTCGGTAGCCGAGCGAGCGCAGGAGCTCGGCGCGGTCGGCGACGGAGATCGGGAACGCGAGCGCGGCGGCGAGTCGGCGCCCGACGCGAGGGGGGGCCTCGAGCCGGGGCACGGCCACGTGCACGCCGCTCGCCACGAGGCGGCCGGCAGCGACGGCGACCGCCTCGGACACGCGGTCGGCAGCCAGCAGGCTCGCCACGCGCGGGGTGTGCGGCAAGACGAGACCCGGTAGCGGGTGTCGGTCGTGGACGAGCGCGCACGTGGCCCACGCGGCGCCGGGCGAGCGCCCGGAGCGCGCAGGATTGGTGGGCTCGGGGAGGGAGAGGAGCGACAGCGCGTGGATCAGCTCGCCCAACCGCGCGTCGTCCACCCGGCCCTGCAGCCACGCGTCGAGGTCGGGGAGGCGGGCGAACCGCGTCGGCGCTGGCGGCGCGGCGCCGTCCCGGGCGTGCTCCACGGCCTCCCGCAGCACGGTCTCCACGAGGTCGTCCACGAGCGCCCCACCGCCGAACGTGACCCGGTTCGAGCGAGGATCCCACTCGCTGCGCTCGGTGACCGGCACCATGCGCCGGCGGAACCCGGCGCCCGCGAGGCTTCGGGCGAGCCGGAACTCCGGGCTGTCCTCCTCGATGTGCGATAGCCAGCTTTCCGCCGGCAGCGCCGGGACCGGGCGGACGTACTTCTCGATGGCTTTCGGGAGGAGGCGGGCGAACGCTCGCTCGGCGCTGGCGAGGGCGAACAGCAGGTCGAGGAGGCCGTCGCTCCGCCCCGCGCACACGTCGAGGACTGCGCGCTCCACTTCGGCCCGCGCCCGGCGCCACGACGACGGCGCCCGATCGTCGGAGGCCGCGCTGCGCAGCGTCTCGAGCCAACGATCGAGCGGCGCCAACACGTCGGCCAGCGGCTCCCGGCGGACCCGGAGCCTGCCGAGCGGCGTGGCCAGGTACGCGAGGCCGTTCCGCTTGAGGAAGCCGTAGCGCACGAACGCGTCCACGCCGCGGTCCACGCCGAGGGTGGCGAGGGCGCGAGAGAAGTCCGCTCCGGTGACTGCGGTCGTGGCCCCGCCCTTCCGGGTCGGGACCCTGGCCCGGCCTTCGGCGAACAGGCCGCGGAGGCTCGCGAACGTCGCGGGCTCGGTCCACAACGGCAGCCAGATCTCGTCCCGCGAGCCGCCCTCGTCCTTCGCCGCCGCTGAGCCGTACCCCACACCCGAGGACCGGACCATGAACGGGAACGAGAGCGCGCCACCGCGCCCTGCCTCGAGCTTGCGCGTGGCTGCTGCCGACGGCACCAACGCGCCCTCGACCATCAGGACGTAGTCCCAGGGGTTGACCGCCCCGCGCCCTTCGAACCCGGGGCCTGCGTTCGTTCCGCCCTGTCCAGCAGGGAGGAACTGCCCGATGGTGAGCTCCTTCAGACCCGCCATGGGCTGGTCGAACAGCGCGGACCGGAGCAATGCGGGGTCCGCCGGCTCGGGCCCGAGCAGGAGCGCTGCCAGGCGCTGGAGCTGGTTGTTGGAGAAGTCGAGTCGCCCGTCGTTCCCGCCGGTTCCCAGGAGCGCCGGGTACCGGGGCCCGTCTGGGGTGAGCGCCAGCGCGGCGTCCATCCACGCGAGGGCCTCGTCGGGGAGCTCGGCACGGAGGTTCGCGAGCAGCGCGTCCTTCCCCTCCTTCCGATCGCCGCCGTCGTCCGTCGACGTGAGGCCGAGCGCTGCCAGCACGCGACACGACGCTTCGATCGCCTGTCGGTACGGGGAGAGCCGCGCGAGGGTGCTCTGTCGGACGGGGTCGAACCCCTCCCGGTTGTCTTTGGGCCAGAAGCCGGAACCGCCGTTCCACGGCGCGACGATCGGCGTGGGAACGTACTCGTCGACGAAGAAGCGGACGAGCGCGTCCGCGTCGAGGGACGATTGCAGCACGAAGCGGTCGCCGCGCCAGTGGCCTCGCGCACCCCGGTCCTTCTGTTCCGCCACCAGCCGCAGCACGGCGAGGGCCTTGAGGTAGTGGGCGAGGGGCGTCGGGCGACAGCCGTCAAGGACGAGCTCAGGCATGGGGCACCCCCGCGCTTTCGCGCTTGCGGCTCGCAACCCAGTCCGCCGCGCGCACCAGGGACTCGAGGTAGGCCAGACGGAAGGGGCCGTAGGTTTCGAGGAGCGCAGCGACCCGGGTGGCCCAGGTCGGGCGGCCGTCGGTCTCCCCCACGTCCATCACGTCGAGGCGGAGCGTGGTCGCCGGCACCACGAGGCCGTCGCCGAGGTCCGTCTCGGGGAGCTCATCGCCCTCCACTACGCCCAACGCGAGCCGCTCGGACGCTGCGGGCCGCTCGGCGGGCCGGCTCCGGATCGCGGTCCGCACCTTCCCGTGGTGCGCGGCGACTAGGTAGCAGAGGAGGTCCGGCTCGCCCTGCTCCAAGGCGCCGAGCGCGCTCGCGAGCTCGTGGCGGAAGTGCTTTCGGGGCGACCGGCCGCTGTGGACCCGATCCGACTTGGCCCACGGACCCCCGCGGCGGGTGGGGTGGTCCGCGGGGAACTTCTTCACGAGCATCTCCTGGAACGCGAAGTGCGCCTTCCCGAGGTCGTGCCACCGCGCGGCACGGACCAGGAGCGCATGGTCTGCGGGTGGGACCACCGGACCCAGCGCGTCGAGCAACCCCGCCATCGCCTCGGCCGCGTCCTCGGAGTGCACCCGCAGGTGGACGTAGTGGGAGAGCCGCGCGTCCGGGTCGTCTTCGTCGGCGTCGGACGCGATCGGGTTCGGGTTCGGGACCGGCGGGACCGGCGGCGTGGTGCTGCCCGTCCAGCCGAGCGCCGGGTCGTACCGCCCGTCTTCGGCGCGCACGAGGTACGACAGGCCAGGGACCGCCGCCTTCGCTCGCGCCCAGGTCGACTGGAGCGAGTCCCAGCGCCAGAGGTCGAGGTGCTTCGTGGCCTCGCCCGCGCGGACACGACAGAGCTCGTCCCGGTGGAGCGCGGGCTCGGTGTCGGGCGGGCCGGACTCCGGGAACGACCGCCAGGCGATCTGCGCGTCGGAGCCGTCGTCGGCGTCGCGCACATACGGGGAGATGTCGAGGTCGTGGCCCGACAGATCGGGGGTGGTGTCGAACAGGTCGAGCACGTCCCGCCGGCGGATCACCGGCAGGTTGGGGCCCGCGGGCGGCTCGTGGAGCCCGGCGAGCGTCGCGGGGCCCACGTCGTGGAGCGTCGCCAGCCGGGCCCGCGCGAACTGGAGCTGCTCGGGGGTGTACGGCAGCGCGTCGTCGTCGGGTACGTCGACCCACCGGACTGCGACCTCGTCGGCCGCGTGCTCGCCGTACCGGTTGCACCGGCCGAACCGCTGGACCACCGCCGACCAGGACGCGAGCTCGGTGAACAGCGTGGCTGCGGAGACATCGACGCCGGCCTCGACGGCCTGGGTGGCGACGAGGATGCCGTCGAACCCAGGCGCCAGCGCCACGCGCTCCGCCTCGCGCCGATCCTGGGGCCGGAACCGGGAGTGGATCAGGCGAACGTCGACGCCGGGAGCCCGCTTCCGGAGGGCGGTCGCGAGCGCCTGGGCGCGGCGGACCCGGTTCACCACCACGAGCGTCCGCGTGCCCGCACGGTGCGCGGCCGCGACCTCGGCGGCGAGGGCCCTGGGGTCCTTGTCGTCGAACGGAGACGCAGCCGGCGCGAGCGGCTTGTTCGCGGCCAGGCGTCGCGCCAGGACCTGGTGGCGCAGGTCCTCGGCGTCGAGCTCGAGCCGGTCGAGCGGGCGGGCGCGGAAGTCGATGGTGCCGAGCCGCTGCGCGTCGAGCGTGGCGCTCATCCACATGGTGTGCGTGCCGCTCCCGGAGAGCGCCTCTCGGAGGCCCTGGAGCTGCGCGGAGGTGGAGAGCCCGGAGCCCATGAGCTGGGTCTCGTCCAGGACCCACACGCAGTCGTGGTTGAGCCACGCGAAGTGCATGGGCCAGCGGAACCGGCTCATCGCGTACCCACGGTTGAGCGCCCTGGACAGGAGCTGGTCCTGGGTGCCCACCAGGACGGCGTCGCGTTCGGGGTG
>JBIKWC010000296.1:0-9022 GCA_044356535.1 Myxococcota bacterium | reverse complement strand
GACTTTCGAGCGTGTCGCGTCGCCGTGCGGGCTGTGGTGGTGCGTTGGGGGCGGCTGGCCTCGGGCCGTGGTGCGTTCGCGGCGGCTGGGGGGAGGCCAGGGCGGGTGAACGCGCCGTGCGTCGAGGCTACGGAGCGGCGACCTCGTGGACCACCGGGACCCCGTCGTCCAGCAGCGTCTCCAGCACCACCGAGGTCTCCCAGGTGGAGGCGTCGCCGTCGAACACCACGCCGCGCGCGACCGCCTGGACCTCGTACGAGAAGCCCTCCAGCTGCGTCCCCGGGGAGTAGTTCGTCGCCGTGGCCGCCGCCGTCCCGTCCGGGGAGGCCTGGAAGCGGAAGGTGCGCAGGTACGCGCCCTGCTCGTCGTCGCCCGTGCCGTACACCTCCGGGTAGAACAGCCACTCCATCGAGGCGACGCCCGTCGCGGTGGGCTCGGCAGACAGGCCGTAGTCGAGCGACTGCGGGTCCGGCTCCACCTGGTCACCCGGCACCGTCGGGTTGCCCGTGAACTCGTAGGCGGCCGCCACCTCGAACGGCACGTCCGCCGACTCGACCCCCTTCCCCACCACGAACATCGCGTCCACGCGCACGGCGACCAGCGCCTCCTCGTTCACCTCGTCGATACAGGCGCGGTCCGGGTCGTGGGTGTTCCCCGCGGCGAACGCCAGGTCCACCGGCGCGCTCGCTTCCTCGCCGTCGACCGTGACCGCGCCCAGCGACACCCGCACGAGGGAGGGGTGCCAACCGAACGCCGGGTCGTAGCAGGAGGCGCCCTGCGCCAGCGCGAGCGAGGTGTCGATCGAGAACCCCGACAACAACACCGCGCCGTCGCCTTTCGCTCCCTTCGGCAGCTTCGCGCGGAGCGTGCCGCGTACGTCGTCGCGACCCACCTCGAGGAAGATCGAGGCGGGGACCAGGCCCACCCGGTCGCTCTCGAGGACGCGGACCCCGAGGTCCACGAGGCTCTGGTCCTTGAACGGGAACTCGTTGCAGGTCGCCTGCACACACTCCCCGGAGAGTTCGCCGGGCTCCTGCTGCGTGGTCGAGGTGCCCCCGATGATCGAGACCTGGGCAGCGTCCGGGCCCGCCAGGACCTCGAGGTGGGACAGCCGGTGGTTGAAGTACTCCCAGCCGAACCCGAACGACTCGAGGGTCGCGACCGCGGGCTGGTCGATCGACGGAGAACACGCCAGCAGCAGGGACCAGATCACGACAACCTCCCGGAAGAGACCAACAGCTCTGCGTTCTGGATGGCGGCACCCGCCGCGCCCCGCACCGTGTTGTGCGCGAGCGCGAACCACTTGAGCCCGAACACGCGGCAGCGTTCCACCCGTCCGAACGTGACGGCCATGCCGCCGCCGGTGTCGCGGTCGAGGCGCGGCTGGGGGCGGTCGCGGCCGGCGCGGTGCACCAGGGTGGGCCGCGGCGAGCTCGGCAACGCGGGGCCCGGATCCCACGCCGAGAGCAAGGCCACCACGTCCTCCGGGGAGATGGGGTGCCGCGGCTTGACGTGCAGCGCCACGAGGTGGCCGTCGGTCACGGGGACCCGGACGCAGCGGGCCGACAGCTCGAAGTCCGCGGGCACCACCTTCCCGTCGTGGAGCGTCCCGAGGATCTTGCGGGGCTCCTCCTCGAGCTTCGCCTCCTCGTTGCCGGGGTGCGGGTGGACGTTGTCGAGCATGTCCCACGCGGACTCCCCGGGGTACCCGGCCCCCGACACCGCCTGGTACGACGCGAGCGTCACGGCCTCCACCCCGACGGCGCGGAGCACGGGCGCGAGCGTGAGGACGAGGGGCATCGCCGTGCAGTTGGGGTTCGTGACGAGGCCGCCGGGCCCCGCCGGGACGAGCTGCAGGTGGTCGGCGTTGATCTCGGGGACGAGGAGCGGCACGTCGGCGTCCATCCGGTGGGCCGACGCGTTGGAGACCACGTGGAACCCGGCCGCGGCGAACGAGCGCTCGAGGGCAGCGGCCGGCGCGGTGTCGAGCGCCGACAACGCGATCGCGGGCCCCCCGGCGAGGGCGCGGAGCGCTGCGGGATCACAGGGGTGGACCTCGTGTGCGCCGAAGCCCGCGTACGGCTCGCCCGGCAGGCGCCAGGCGCAGGCCTCGTCGTAGCGACGCCCCGCGGACCGCTCGGACGCGGCGAGCGCCACCACCCGGAACCACGGATGACGAGCGAGCAACGACAGCATCCGCTGGCCGACCATGCCAGTGGCGCCGAGGACGACGACGGGGACCGGGTTGGACATCGCCTCTCGTACCACGCCGCCACCAACGGGGGGCGAGGTGGGGTTATCATGGGGGGGAATGCGCTCCGAAGCCGACATGCACCTCGAACGGGCAGCGCACCTCCAGGCAACGGGCGCCTTCGCGGAGGCCGTGACCGCCTACGAGGCGGCGCTGCAGACGGAGCCCGAGCTGCTCCCCGCCGCCACCGGCCTCGCCAAGGTCCGCGAGCTCCGGGGCCAGTGGTCCCACGCCGCCGAAGCCTGGACGCGCGTGCTCGAGATCGACCCCGAACACGCCGAGGCCGCCACCTCCCGGGCGGAGTGCCTGCGCCAGGCGGGGTGCTACCACCTCGCCCTCGCTGCGTACGACACGGCGCTGGTGCTCGACGGCGAGCAGTTGTACGCGCTGGCCGGGAAAGCGGAGGCCCTGCGGATGCTCGGCCGCCCCGACGAGGCCCTCCACTGGTTCGACCGCGCCCTCATGGTGCACCCGGAGCACGGGTTCGCGCTGCGCGGGAAGGCAGCGGGGCTCAACGCCCTCGCCCGCTACGAGGAGTCCGTGAAGGTGTGGGAGCAGGCCTCCGGGCTCGACCCCACGTCCACGTTCGCCGCCCAGGGCCTGAAGGAAGCGCGGCTCGGCGTGCAGCGCGCGTCCGAAGGCCACCTCAACCCCACAGCGCCGGCCCCCCCACCGCTCACCGGAGAGGCCCTGGCGTCCGAGATCGAGCGCGACTGGGGGCGCGCGCTGGCCCAGGACGAGCGCCACGGGGAGGCCGCCGCCGCCTTCGAGCGCAGCCTCGCCAAGGTGCCCAACCGCCCGGACGTGGTGCGCGAGCTGGCCCGCGTGTACGACCAGGCCGGTCGCCACGACGACGCCCTGGTGGCCTGGCAGCGGCTGGCGGCGCTGCAGCCGGACCGCTCCGAGCCCCACGCCTGGCAGGGGGACAGCCTCCGCCAGCTCGGCCGCGCCGAAGAGGCCCTGCTCGCCTACGAGCGGGCGCTGATCCTCGACGAACACCACGTGCAGGCGCTCACCGGCAAGGCCGACGTCCTCCGCGGGCGCAAGCTGTGGGACGAGGCGCTCGTCTGGTACGACCGCGCCCTGGCCCGCAAGCCCACGCTCGGCGCGGCGCTGCGGGGCAAGGCCGCCGCCCTCGAGGCGCTCGAGCGGTGGGAGGAGGCCCGCCCGGTGTGGCGGCAGTCGCTCGCGCTGGAGCCCACCTCGGAGCTCGGTCGCCAGGGCCTCGCCCGCGCGGAGGCAGCGCTGCGCGGCGCTGGGGAGTCCCTGCCCGTCGACGAGCCCACGCTCGACGTCGATCCCCAGGCCCGCGCCCGCGCCCGGGACGCCTGGGAGCTCGGCCGGTCGCTCGTGAACCAGGGCCGCTATGCGGAGGCCGCGCGCGCGCTGCGGCAGGCGACCGAAGAGGACCCGACCTTCACTGCCGCGTGGCTGCTCCTGGGCCTCGCCCAGGCCGAAGAGCGGCAGTTCCGGCCCGCGATCCACGCCTTCGACGAGGTCATCGCGCGCGAGCCCGAGCACCTCGAGGCCCTGGTGAACCGCGCCGACTCCATGCGGCGGAACAACGAGTACGCCTCCGCCATCCACGAATACGAGGCGATCCTCGCCCGCTGGCCCGAGGAGGTCCGGGCGCTGGCCGGGCGCGCCGAGTCGCTCCGGATGCTGGGCCGCTTCGAAGAGGCCGCCGCTGCGTTCGACCGCACGCTGGCGCTCCGCCCGCGGCAGTACCTGGCGCTCTGCGGCAAGGCCGCGGCCCTCAACGCGCTGCGCCGCTACGACGAGGCGTACCCCGTGTGGGTGCTGGCGCTGCGCGAGAACCCGAACGCCTCCTTCGTCAAGCGCGGCATCGCCCAGTGCCGGTCCGGGATGGGGGAACGTGCCGAGGCCCGCACCCGGCCGCCCGCCGAGCCCCGCGCCCTCCCCGTGGCCGCCCCGCCCACGCAGCTGCAGCTCCCCCGCCGCACCGACAGGCACCGCGCCGTCGAAGAGGTCGAGCGCGGCAGGCTCCTCTACAAGGAGAAAGACTACGTCGCCGCCGTGGCCGCGTTCGAGACCGCCCTGCGCCTCGACCCCACCTGGCCCGACGCCGCGCTGCGCCTGGGCATGGCCCACGAAGACGACAAGCAGTACCGCAAGGCCATCGACGCCTACGAGCGGTGCCTGCGCATCGACCCGACGCACTGCCAGGCCGCCACGAACATCGGCGAGGCCCTGCGCAAGAGCGAGCGCTACGACGACGCCGTCCGCGCCTACGACCGCGCCCTCGGCATGAAGCCCGACTACCTCTACGCGCTCGCCGGCCGCGCCGAGTGCATGCGGATGCTCAAGGACTACCAGGGCTCGTTGTGGTGGTTCGACCGCGCGCTGCGGGTGGGTCCGAGCCACGCCTTCGCGATCCAGGGCAAGGCGGCCGCCCTCAACGCGCTGCAGCAGTGGGCGGAGGCCCTGCCCCTGTGGGACCGCGCCCTCGAGATCGAGCCCCAGAGCTCGTTCGCGCGCGAGGGCAAGCGCCTGTGCGAGCAGCACCTCGAGCCGGGCGAGGTCCGCGCCGAGCCCGAATCCACGACCCCGGTCCTCGACGAACAGGGCCGCGACCTCTCGGCCCTCGCCCGCCAGGGTGCGCTCACGCCGGTGGTCGGCCGCGACACCGAGATCCGCTCGGTCATCAAGACCCTCGTGCGCCGCCTGAAGGCGAACCCGCTGCTCCTCGGCGACCCGGGCGTCGGCAAGACGGCGGTGGTCGAGGGCGTGGCGATGGCGTTGGCGCGCCCGGACGCCCCCGAGCGCCTCCGCAAGCTGCGGCTCGTGGAGCTGTCGGTCGGGTCGCTGCTCGCGGGGACGAAGTACCGCGGCACGTTCGAGGAGCGCCTCAAGGAGGTCATCCGCGAGGCCCGCGAGAACCGCCACGTCGTGTTGTTCATCGACGAGATCCACACGCTCGTGGGCGCCGGGCGCACCGAAGGCGGCTCGCTCGACGCCGCGAACATCCTCAAGCCGGCGCTCGCGCGCGGCGAGATCACGGTGATCGGCGCCACCACGGTGTCCGAGTACCGCGAGCACTTCGAGTCCGACTCCGCCCTCGACCGCCGCTTCCAGCCGATCCACATCGAGGAGCCGAGCCCCGAGGACACGGTGAACCTGCTGGTGCGCCTCCGCCCGCTGTACGAGGCCCACCACTCCGTCCAGGTCGACGACCAGGCGCTGTCGGCGTGTGTGCGCCTGGCGGTGCGGTTCGTCCCCGAGCGGCGGCTGCCCGACAAGGCGCTCGATCTGCTCGACGAGTCCTGCGCAGACGCCTCGTTGTCGCTGGACGCCGCGGGCGTGGCCCCCCGGGTGGACGCGCGGCGGGTGGCCCAGGTGGTGGCGGAGCGCATCCGCGTGCCCGTCGACCAGCTCACCGAAGGCGAACGCGACCGGCTCTCCCGCATGGAGGAGGTGCTGGGCGAGCGCGTGATCGGCCAGTCGGCGGCGGTCTCGGAGCTGGCGGCGGCGGTGCGCCTGGCGCGGAGCGGGCTGCGGGCCCCCCGCCGGCCGCGCGGCGTGTTCCTGTTCGCGGGCACGAGCGGCGTGGGGAAGACGGAGCTGGCCCGCGCGCTCGCGGACTACCTGTTCCCCGAAGGCAACGCGCTCGTGAAGCTCGACATGAGCGAGTACGCGGAGCGCTTCACGGGGACGCGGTTGCTGGGCGCCCCTCCGGGGTACCAGGGCCACGGCGAAGAAGGCCAGCTCACGGGTCCGCTGCGCCGCCGCCCGTACGCGGTGGTGCTCCTCGACGAGTTCGAGAAGGCCCACGAGGACGTGCAGGCGATGTTCCTGTCGCTGTTCGACGAGGGCACCGTCACCGACGCGACGGGCCGCGTGGTGCACGCCCGCGAGGCGTTCTTCGTGCTCACCACGAACCTCGGCACGGAGCGCGGGGGGCGCGGTCGCCTGGGGTTCGGCGCCGACGAGCGCAGCGCCCGGCGCGCGATGGTGCTGGACCGGGCGAAGGACCGCCTGCGGCCGGAGCTGTTGAACCGCGTGGACGGGTTGGTGGTGTTCGAGGACCTCGCCACGGACGACCTGGCGCAGATCGCGAAGCTGCACCTGCAGCGCCTCGCGGACCGGGCAGCCGAGACGGGCGCCCGCTTCACCTTCGCGCCGGAGGTCGTCCCCTGGGTGCTGCGCCCGGAGGCAGGGCTCGGCGCGCGGCCCACGCTGCGGGCCATCGACGAACGCGTGGCGGAGCCCCTGGCGCGGCTGGTGTTGGGCCGCGGAGACCGCGACGTGGGCGTCCACGTGCGCGTGGTGGACGGCGCGCTGGTCTTCGACGAGCTCGTGGCGTCGTCGGCGTCGAACAGCCCGGGGTTGACGGAGACGCCGGTGGCGGTCGAGGGACGGCAGGACTAGCCGGCGCGGGCGGTCCGGAACAGGCCGAGCTGCCCCTCTTCGGCGGGGTCGGGGACGCGGACCGCGGGCGCGCGCGGGCCCTGCCGGCCGCGGTCCCAGCGCAGGTGCTCGCCCACGAACACCTCGGTGCCGTTCGCCAGGGTGCGGGTGTGCGCGTCGACGACGTGCATCCCCACGAGCTGGTTGTGGTCACCGAACAGGCCCATCTGGACGGGGAACGGGGTCATGGCGGGATCGTACCCGAATCTCGTGCGAGGGCGAGGGCCCCATCCGACCGGAGTCACTCGACGAGCGGTACCAACACGGTGACCGCTGCCCGCTCGGGGAGCAGCCACGGCGCGAGGTCCTCGGCTTCGACGAGCGCCCCGCCGAACAACGACGAGGACGCGTCCGGGCTCCCGGTGGCCCAGTGGTACCGCGCCACCACGGCCGTCGGCGCGCTCGGCCCCGGGGCGCGGGCGTTCACCAGCAGGAGGCCCTCCTCCAGCTGTGGGAGGACCACGGCGGCCCGGTCGGGCTCGAGGTGGCGGGCGGCGCGGACCACGGCGCGCGTGGTGGCTTCGGCTGCGGACGCCGGCGGGCCCTCGACGGCGCACAGGAGCACCGACGTCCGGGCCGAGGTGACCGCGCCGCACCCGACCTCCTCCCCCACGCGCCCGCGCAGGCGGCGCTCGAGCTCGGCGGCCGCCACGTGCGGGGCGTTCCAACGGTCAATTGCGTAGCCGCCGGGCACCGTCCAGCCGACGAGCGTCGTGGGCACCTCGACGGGCGCCGCTCGGACGCGGAGGTCGCCCGCGGGTGGAGCGGGCGGGTCCAGCGGCTCGGGCGCGAGGGCGAGCGCTGGCCCGTCCACCGGGAACTCGAGGTGCTCCCCAGGACGGTCGGGGTCGGTCACCTCGGGTCCGACGAGGTGCTGCGGCTCCAGCCGGGGGTGCAGCCAGGTCCGCGGCAACGAGAACAACCACGACGGCTCGGCGCCGCGGACGACGACCACCATCCCCTCGGGCCGGCGCGCCGCCAGCGCGGCCTCCACGGCTTCGGGGCTCGCGTCGCTCGCGAAGCCGGGCTCGGTGAGCCGACCGAGGCGCCCCTGGGGGAGCTCGGGCGGAAACAGCGCGTCGTTCAGCCACCTCAGCCGCAGGCCCCAGGTGTCGACGGGCTGCCCGACCCGCCGCGCGCGCACCCGGGCCCTCGCCTGCTCGACCTCGTCGGGGGTGGGGCGGAGCGGCGCGAGGAGGTCGGCCACGGCGCCGAGGACGGCTCGCTCGCCTGCGCGGGGGGCGCACAGGGTGAAGCGCGTGTACTCGTCGGTGGTCGCGCTCTCCCAGGTGAGGCCCGCGGCGGCCAAGGGGGTCGACCACCGACCGAGGAGCACCTGCTCCGCGAGCTCGGCGGCGCCCTCCTGGCCCACGGGGTCCAGGGTGCTGCCGCCGGACCAGAGGACGGTGGCGGACACCTCGTCGGAGACGTCGAGGCCCGCGCTGGACAGGTCGATGGTGGTGAGCCGGCCGGGCCACACACGCACCTGGGAGGTGAGGGAGAGGCGCCGCTCGCGCAGCTCCGCCGCCGTGAAGGTGTCGTCCACACACGGCGTTGCCTGGGCGATGGCGGACCCGATCCACATCGTGGGTCCCTAACTCCGCCACCGGGACGTCACGGCGGGGCGGGCGAGAAGCGGGCGCGGAACCCATTGTCGATGGCGCCGGTGCCGTCGCGGTGGGCGACCAGGCCGCAGGTCGCCGCAGGGGTCGTGCCTTCGACGGCGTCGCGCGCGCCTTTTCCTGCCGCGCCGTGGTTCGGGCGCCGCGCCCACGTGGGGCGAACAGCGCCGGTGCGTGAGTGAATCAATCGGTACACCTCGTTCGCCGGCCCGTTCCCGGTCCGCGCCACCTTCCGCAGCCGACCCGCCCCGTCGTACGAGAACGTCCGCGTCGTAGCCGGGGACGAGGTCGTCCACGTCGTCATCCGCGAGCGCGTGTCGTACCCGAACGTCTCCGACACCCCCGCCCGCGAGCGCGACGGGATCTGGTTGTACGCCGTCGTCGCCGAGTACGACCAGGCGGGTAGCTTGCCGTCTTCGGTCGAGGGGCGCAAGCCCCACGCGTGGCTCAGCGGAACAGCACGCCGAGCGCCACCACCACCTGGGCGTCCACCGCAGCATTCGCACCCTGGCCGGTCACTCCCGCGTCGCGCAGGAGCGCGAGGCTCGCACCGCGCAAGGCGTCGGTGACCCCTGGGACCCCGCACGGGAGCAGCTCCGTCTCCGTGCCGTGGAACTCCGTCTCCGTGCCGTGGAACTCCGTCTCCGTGCCGTGGAACTCCGTCTCCGTGCCGTGGAACTCCGTCTCCGTGCCGTGGAACTCCGTCTCCGTGCCGTGGAAC
>JBIKWC010000295.1:0-9046 GCA_044356535.1 Myxococcota bacterium | reverse complement strand
GACCGCCTCGAGCTGTTGTGCCAAGACCCCGCGCAGGCCGCCGTGTTGGTCGAGGACCTCCGCGCAGCGTCTCCGGGGACGGAGGTGGTGCTGCACCGGTTCCCGCTGAAGGACCCCTGGGACTTCGAGGAGGTGTACTCGGCGCTCCACGACTTCGTCCGGACGCGGACCTTCCCCGAGGGCGAGGACGTGTGGGTCCACCTCACCACCGGGACCCACGTGGCGCAGATCTGCCTGTTCCTGCTCGTGGAGTCGCGCTTCCTCCCGGGGAAGCTCCTCCAGTCGGGGCCGCCCCGGCGCGGGAGCCGCACGGGGACCTGGCAGCTCATCGACCTCGACCTCGCGCGGTACGACCGCATCGCAGCGCGCTTCGACACCGAGCGGGCCGCGTCGCAGAGCGCGCTCAAGGGCGGCATCGACACCCGCGACCCCGGCTACAACGCGCTCGTCGAGCGGATCGAGCACGTCGCCACCGCGTCCTCCGCGCCCATCCTGCTCACGGGGCCCACGGGGGCGGGCAAGTCGCGGCTCGCGAGGCGCATCTACGATCTCAAGAAGGCGCGGCGGCTGCTCACCGGGCCGCTGTGCGAGATCAACTGCGCCACCCTGCGCGGAGACCAGGTTTCCTCCACGTTGTTCGGGCACCGGCGGGGCGCGTTCACGGGCGCGGTCGAGCACCGTCCGGGGTTGCTGCTCACCGCCAACGGCGGCCTCGTGTTCCTCGACGAGATCGGGGAGCTGGGCCTCGACGAGCAGGCCATGTTGCTGCGCGCCGTGGAGGAGCGGCGGTTCCTGCCGGTCGGCGCGGATCGCGAGGTGGAGAGCGACTTCCAGCTCGTCGCCGGCACCAACCGCGACCTGCGCGAGCGCGTGCGCGAGGGGCGGTTCCGCGAGGACCTGCTGGCGCGCATCGACCTGTGGACCTTCCGGTTGCCGTCGCTGCGGGAGCGCCTCGCGGACCTCGAGCCCAACCTCGACCACGAGCTCGAGCAGTTCGCGCGGCGGGTGGGGCGGCGGGTGGCGATGAACCGCGAGGCGCGCGACCGGTTCCTGCGCTTCGCGACCGGCCCGGAGGGCCTGTGGCCCGCGAACTTCCGCGATCTGGCGGCGGCGGTCACGCGGATGGCGACGTTGTCGGAGAGCGGCCGCATCGGGGTGGCGGTCGTGGACGAGGAGCTGGCCCGCCTCCGCGCGCAGTGGGCCGGGGACACGCGCGAGGACCTCGTCTCCGCGGTGCTCGGGAGCGAGGCCGCTGCGGCGCTGGACCGCTTCGACCGCGTCCAGCTCGACGACGTGTTGCGGGTGTGCCGGGCCAGCCGCTCCCTGTCGGACGCTGGCCGCACGCTGTTCGCCGCCTCCCGCGCCCGCCGCACCAGCGTGAACGACGCCGACCGCCTGCGGAAGTACCTCGCGCGGTTCGAGCTCGACTTCGACGGCACACGCTGAGCCGTCAGGGACCCAGCACCCGGCGGAGCCGCTCCAGCTCCGGCGAACGCGGGTCCAGCGCCTCGAGCTCCGCCAGCCGGCGAGCGCCGGCTTCCCGGTTGCCCCGAGACACCATCCGCACACCCTCCGCCACCAGCGCCAGGCGCTGCGTCCGCTCCGCCGTCCAGCCGAGCTCGTGTCCGGCAGCAGCTTCTGCTTTCACCACGTTGGCGGACTCGTCCACCGTCGCGCGGTCCCCGAGCTGCACCGCCAGCTCTGCGCGGCGGAGCATGAGGTCCGCGTAGGCGACCCGCATCACCTCGTCCCGCAGGTACACACCTCCGATGGCGCTCGCCAGCAGCAGGTCGGCGTCCGAGGTCCGGCCCGCAGCGACCAGGCCCGGCACGACCTCGACCGCGAACAGGTAGCGGGCGACCGGCGTCGCAGAGTTCATCCGCATCGCCACGGCCTGGTACCCGACCTCGTCCCCGAGCTGCAGCGCGGCCCGCGCCCGCAGGATGTCCACCCACGGGGTGCGCCTGGGGAACGTGTCCGGGAGCGTGTCCAGGAGCGGACCCACCTCCGCCGCTGTCCCGCGGGCCAACGCCAACCGCGCCCGCTCGAGGGCCACCGACGGCTCGCCCGGGCTCCCCGCTTCCCACGCCGCCAGCGCGGTCTCCGCCTCGTCCCAGCGGCCCTGCGCCCGCCGCACGTACTGGCGCGCGTACTCCGTGATGCCCCGCCCGTCCGCGTGGACGGCCAGCGCAGTGAGGTCCACCTCGGTCTCCGCACAGTGGGGGCCGGGGCACAACGTCCAGACCCGCCACAGGTGGGCCGACTTGTCCTCCGGGTGCGCGGCGGTGTAGCGATCGAGTGATTCCGCGCGCCCGGCCAGGGTGCCGGCCAGCGCCTCTCCCAGGGTCTCGGGCCCGCCGTCCTTGGCGGACTTCGCGATCTCCTCGCGCGCGGTGTACCAGTTCCCCAGCGCCTCGGAGCCCGTCGCCACCAGGATCGAGGCCTCGTCGGAGGTCGCGAGGAAGAAGTGGCCCACGTCCACGACCTCCAGGAACCGTGCGTCGTTCAGGGCCTCTTCGGCCTTCACCGGCGGCTGGAACCCTGCGCGTCCCGGGCGCTCCAGCTCCTCCACGTCGAGGGCGGGCGGCGGTTCGACGGGCAGGGTGACGACGGCGACCCTGGGCTCGGCGCGCAGTGCCCACACCACCACGAGCGCAGTGATGGCGAGCACCGCCAGCAAGGCGCCGCTCACCGCGAGCCCCCACCCGAGCAACACCGGCCGCGCGACGTTGCTTCCGCGATGGAGGGCGGGCGCGGGAGGGGGCGGGAGCGACTCCGAGGGAGCCGGCGGCACCGCGTACGTGTCTCGTAGCGGCGCCCACGTCGCCTGCGGCTTGGTCGGCCCCGCCCCGCTGAACCCGCCGCTCGAGGAGCTTGCAGACGGCGCGAGCCGCTGGATCCGGTCGGCGAGGTCGTCGAGGCGGGTCTCGCGCACCTCCGCCGACCACGTCCGTCGCAGCGCTGCGGCGTCCGGGGGCCTCGCCGCGCGGTCCACCTGCAACGCCGACTCGATGGTGCGCCGCATCCGCTCTGGGAGATCTGGGCGCCGGCTCGCGATGGGGACGTGGTCTCCGCTCGTGATCTTCTGGAACAGCCCGAACCGGTCCGGATCGTCGAAGGGGAGCTGCCCGGTGCACAGCTCGTACAACAGCACCCCGAGCGCCCAGACGTCGGCGCGCGCGTCCACGTCCTTGGCCGACCGCACCTGCTCCGGAGCCATGTACTCGGGCGTGCCGAGGGTGACGCCCGTGCGCGTGGTGCGGTCGCCTTCGGGCTCCACCGCCAGCCCGAAGTCGGTGACCTTCGGCACCGCGCGGCCGTTCTCGACGGTGATCAGCATGTTCCCGGGCTTGAGGTCGCGGTGGACGAGGCCCAGCGCGTGCGCGGCGGCCACGCCCGCGAGGATCCCTTCCCCCAGCGCGTCGATCTGGTCGGTCGAGAGCGACGAGCCCACGAGCTGGGACAGGCTGGGTCCATCCACCAGCTCGAGCACCAGCGCCGGCACCCCCGAGATCTCGAGCTGGTCGGTGACCGCCACCACGTTCGGGTGCTGGAGCCGCCCCTGCAGTTGCCCTTCGCGGAGGAGCCGCTCGCGGGCCGACGGGTGGGTCGCCCCGACGAGCTTCAGCGCGTGCGTGGTGCCGAGCGTCCGGTGCCGGACCCGGTACACGACGGCCATCCCGCCGTGGCCGAGGGTGCCCTCGACCACGTACCGGTCCCCTACGACGGTTCCCGGCGCGAGGTGCATGTCAGAGCGCGTCCACCAGCCCGGGGCACACCACGAACGGGTTCGCCTCGCCCTGGCGCTCGGCGATGGCCTCCGTCCGCTCGACCTCCCGCGGGTCCGGCGGGTCGAGGTCGTCCCACGCCTCGTAGATCGCGAGCTGGGCAGGGTCCGTCGGGTGGCCGTAGCGCATCGCGAAGTACAACATCGACCGCGCCACGTTGCCCTTGTGTTCGTCGCGGGGCTCGAACACGAGCGTGCCGCGGGCGTCGTCACCGAGCTTCGAGTCGCCGAACGTGTCGTCCACCGACACCACCTCGCCGAACGGGAGGTTGCCCCGGCGCGCGTTGGTGACGGCGTCGGACGGGTACAGGTGGTGGAGGTCGCACTCCATCGGCGGGAAGTCGGCGCCGAGGCTCTGGGGCCACGTGTGTTCGGTGTTCATGTCGTTCGCGTCGGGCTCGACGCTCCCCACCGCCACGCGGCGCCCGGTGTACACGCACTCGACCATCCCGTCCGACTCCTTGTCGAGGGAGGTGAAGAGGAACTCGCGCTCGGTCTGGTAGTCGCGGCACGTCTGGTCGTCCGTGAGGCCGTGGAGCTCGGTCGTCAGCGCTGCGCCGGTCAGCGTGCGGGTGCGCGCCCAGTACCCGAAGGCGTCGCAGGCCACGCAATCCGGGCCTTCGCCGTCGAGGGGAGCGCCGTCGCAATCGTCGTCGCGCTCGTTGCACCGCTCGGGTGCGCCCGGGTACCGGTTCGGGTCTTCGTCGTCGCAGTCGTCGCAGGCGTTCGCGCCGTCGTCGTCGGCGTCGGTGCCGCACGCGTCGTCGTCGTCGTCGCCCGGGACGTCGTCGTCGTCACCGGTGGTGGTCCGGGGACCCGGGCAGGCGGAGAGCAGCAGGAACGTGGCCAGGAGCAGCGCCCGCATCACCACCTCAGAACTGGAAGTACACGAAGTCCGTGGCGCTCGTGCGGTAGAACAACACGATCGCCATCGCCATCAGGCTCCACACCACGGACTCGACGAGGAGGGCCCAGGGTTTCCCCTCGAGGCGGGGCAGGATCCAGCGCCGCCCGACGAACTCGGCCAGTACGGGTGTGAACCCGAACACCAGGGCCATGGCCGCCACGGTGATGGCCGCCCGCCATTGCATCTCGCTCGCCACGAACGGGTTCGAGCGCAGCGCGTGCACGATGCGCGTGAGGTCGTGTTCGCGGAACATCAGCGCCGAGAAGGGCATCACGAACGTCCAGTTGAACAGGTACGCCAGGATGCGTCCGCCGCGCAGGTTCACCGCCGCAGCGGGCGCCAGGTACTGGAACGCCTGGGTGGCGCCGATACACAGGCCCTGGAACAGGCCCGTCAACACGAAGTTCCAGCTCGCGCCGTGCCAGAAGCCCATGATGACCATCGTGACCACGCTCGCGGCGCCCATCCGCCAGACGTCGACGGTCCCCATGCGAGCCAGCATCGGGGTCAGGAGATAGTCCCGGATCCAGGTGGACAACGAGATGTGCCAACGCTGCCAGAACTCGACCACGGTGGCTGCGAGGTAGGGCTCGTTGAAGTTTTGGACGAGCTGGATGCCCATCATCCGGGACACCCCGCGGGCGATGTCGGTGTAGGCCGAGAAGTCGATGTACAGCTGCGCCATGAACCCGACCGTGGCCAGGTACATCAGCGGACCCTGCACGTCGTCGAGCACGAAGATCTTGTCGACGTACGGCGCGATCGAGTCGGCGAGGACGACCTTCTTGAACAGCCCCCACATCGTCAACGAGAAGCCGAGGTGCAGGTTCGCCAACACGAACGGACGGTAGCGTTCGATCTGGGGCAACAGGTCCGTGGCGCGCTCGATGGGGCCCGCGACGAGCTGCGGGAAGAAGCTCACGTAGGCGATGTAGTTCAGGATGCTCGTCCGGGGACGGATGGTCCCGCGGTACACGTCCACCGAGTAGCTGATGGTCTGGAACGTGTAGAACGAGAGGCCTGCGGGCAGGATGATGGCGAGGACGGGCGCGGCGCGGTCGGCGCCCAGCAGGTTGAGCGCGCCGTACACGTTGCCCAGGAAGAAGTTGAAGTACTTGAAGTAGAACAGGATGGACAGGTTCGTGGTGAGCGAGAGGGCCAGCCACCAGCGCTTGTGGGCGGGTGAGCGGTGCATCAGCTGCGCCATCACGAAGTCCACGCTCGTCGCCGCGTACAGCAGGAGCAGCCACCACGGGACGTTCCACCCGTAGAAGATGGCGCTGGCAACGATGAGCACGATGTTCTGCCACCGCACGTCCCGGACCACCCAGTAGGTGAGCAGCACACACGAGAGCAGGATGGCGAACTGGTATTGGACGAAGTTCATCGGCCGGACTTCCGAAAGGCGGCTGCTAACTCGACCGCGCAAATCCTGCTCCGCCCCCTTCGGGGGGGTCCCGACGACCCTGCGATACACGGCGTCCCCGATGGTTTGGGGCGGTCGATGCCAGCTCGCCCGGGCGGGCGGTCGTTGGGGTGCGGTGGCCGCGATACACTGGTCCCCCTTGTCTGCCCTCGGGAGCCCAATCCATGCAGTCCGTTCGTGAACCGGTCGCCCTCGTCGGCATCGGTTGTCGACTCCCTGGCGGAGTGAACGACGGTGAGACCCTCTGGAGGACGACGATGGACGGGACCGTCGTGTCTCCCGGGCAGCCGCCCGAGGGGTCCGGTCGCGACCCGTTCCCGGTGCCTGCGCGGTTCCTCGACGACGTCGCTGGGTTCGACGCCGAGTTCTTCGGCATCACCGCCACCGAGGCGGCCGACATGGACCCGGCCCAGCGGCTGCTCCTCGAGGTGTCTTGGGAGGCGCTCGAGCACGCACGAATCCCAACGTCGAACCTGGAAGACACGCGGACGGGCGTGTACGTCGGGTACGGCCTGTACGACTACGGGCGGCGCCACCTCCTCTCCGAAGACCCGTCCCGGCTGACGACCTTCAGCGGCACGGGGACCCTGGCGGCCTTCCTCTCGGGCCGGCTCTCCTACCTCCTCGGCACCCACGGACCCTCCCTCACCGTCGACACGGCCAGCTCCGCCTCCCTCGTCGCGGTCCACCTCGCGTGCCAGGCGCTCCAGTCGGGTGAGGCGGACGTCGCGCTCGCTGGCGGCGCCAACCTGCTCCTCTCCCCGATGGTGAGCGAGTACTTCCGCGAGATCGGCGCGCTCGCGCCCGACGGGCTCAGCAAGCCGTTCGACGTCACCGCGAACGGATACGGCCGCGCCGACGGCGTGGCGATGGTGGTCCTCAAGCGCCTGGCCGACGCCCGACGCGACGGAGACCGGGTGCTGGCCGTGCTCCGCGGCTCGGCCATCAACCACGGGGGCCGGGCCAACGGCATCACCGCGCCGAGCCCCGCTGCGCAGCAGCAGCTCCTGCGCGACGCGTTGGCTTCAGCCGGGCTCCCGCCGGAGGCCGTCGGCTACGTCGAGACCCACGGCACGGGCACCGCGCTCGGCGACGCCGTCGAGCTGCAGGCGCTGCGCTCGGTGTTCGGGGACGTCGCGCACCCGGTCGGGCTCGGCTCGGTCAAGGGGAACCTCGGCCACGCGGAGCTCGCAGCCGGCATCGTGGGCCTCCTGCACGCCGTGGGCGTGGTGCGGGGCGGCCGGTGGCCTGCGCTCGCGCACTTCACGCGCCCGAACCCCCGCCTCGGCGAGGTGGGCGCCCCGTTCGTGCTCCCGACCGCTCCCACGCCGTGGGCGGCGGAGGGCCCCCGGGTCGCCGGGGTGTCGAGCTTCGGGTTCGCGGGCACGAACGCCCACGTCCTCGTCGAGGAACCGCCTCCGGCGCCGGTCGCCGAGGGTTCCTCGGACGCAGGCCCCCACGTGTGGCTCGTCTCCGGTCGCACCCGCGCCGGCGCCGAAGCCAACGCCCGCCGGCTCGTCGGGCACCCGGCGTCTGCGGTGGACATCGGGCACAGCCTCCACAACACCCGCGCGTTCGGCCGGTTCCGCGTCGCCGTCGCGGGGGCGAACCGCGAAGAGCTCGAGGCGCAGCTCGCCGTCCCCGAGGTCCGCTCGCCTTCGAGCGGCAGCCTCGCGTTCGTGTTCGCGGGCCAGGGCTGGCAGCGCGTGGGCATGGCCCGCGAGGTGTACGAGCGGTTCCCCGCGTTCCGCAAGCGCTTCGACGAGGCCGCCGACGCGCTGCGTCCGTGGCTCCCCCACGACCTGCGCGAGGTCCTGTGGGGCAGCGACCAGGAACTCTTGAACGCCACCACCTGGACGCAGCCGGCGCTGTTCGCCGTGCAGGTCTCGCTCGCTGCCTGGTGGGAGTCGCTCGGCGTGGTCCCCGACCACGTCCTCGGCCACAGCTTCGGTGAGCTCGCTGCCGCCGTGGTCGCCGGGGTGCACGACCTCGAGGGCGGCGCGCGCCTCGCCGCAGCCCGCGGTCGGCTCATGTCCGAGATCTCGCGCGACATCCTGCTCGTGGCGGTCGGAGCTCCCGAGGACGTCGTTCGCGAACGCCTCGTCGACGGCGTGGAGTTCGCAGCGGTGAACTCGCCGCGGTCCGTGGTGCTCACGGGTCATCGCGACGTGGTGGAGCCGCTGGTCGCGTCGCTCGCGGGGGACGGCTTCCGGACCGCGCGGCTCGTCACCGTCGCGTCGCACGGGAGCTTCGTCGAGCCCATCGTCGACCGGTTCGTCGACGAGGCCCGCCACGTCGAGCGCCGGCCCGCGCGTGTCCCCGTCACGCAGACGGCGGACGGCGCGTTCGGCGCCCCCGAGTACTGGGGCGAGAACCTCCGCCAGACCGTGAAGTTCCAGCGCGGCGTGAACACCCTCCTCGCTGCGGGCGCCACCCGGTTCGTCGAGGTCGGCGCGGGGGTGCTCGTCGAGTCGATCCAGCAGAACGCTTTGGTCGACCAGGACATCGTCGCCATCCCCACCATGGGCGGGAAGCGCCCCGACGTCGTGAGCCTGCTCTCCGCCGCCGGGACCCTGTGGGCGACCGGCGAGGTTCTGCCTCCCGCCGCGTTCGTGCCTCCGGGCGCCGTCGTCGACCTGCCCCGCACCGCGTGGATCCACCAGCGCTACTGGCTCGACGCCCCCGCATCCGGACCGCGCGTGGTGGCCCCTGGCGGCGCCCGGCCCGCCGTCCCGACCGACCTGTACGCCGAGGAGTGGCGCGATCTGGTCGCTCCGCCGCCCGGGCCGCGCACCGACGATGCCGTGGTGATGCTCCCCGACGCCCCCGACGCCGTGGCCTCCGTGGTGCGCGCCCTCCCGACCGATCGGCTCGCGTGGCTCGTTTCGCGCGACGGCACCGCGATGTCCGTCGCTGCGGCCCTGGC
>JBIKWC010000548.1:0-2590 GCA_044356535.1 Myxococcota bacterium | reverse complement strand
GGCCCCTCGCCCCCGGGTGGGGCAAGGGGAGTCCACACCAGGCCCAGCGCCATCAACGTCGCCCACACCCGGACGACGGCTCCGAGGAGCGCAGGCGCGAGAGCAGCGACGGGGAACCAGGCCAGCGGGCCCTCCTGCGCTCAGACTACGCCAGGATGCGCTCGCCGACAGCGACACAGCGGAGACGAGGTCGCGGGCTCGCTCCGAGCCCGCTTCCGGGGGAGGAGGGCCAGCAGGTCCCTCGGCCACGAACCCGGCCTGCCAGGCGAAACGTCCCAGGCTTCGGCGCACGGGGTGGCGCCTTCGACAGGGTCGCGCGCGCCTTCTGCTGCCGCGCCTCGGTTCACATGTTGCCACCTGGTGGGGCGCTCGCCAGGGGCACCGCGCGCCCGCGCAGCGGCCCGCCCAGCCACCGTCCTCTGGTACCGTCGAGCCCGGCGTCGGCGAGGACACGAGCTGCACGCAGTGCTTCGAGAACAGGTCGAGCAGCTTCAGGACGTGCGCCAGGACGCGCCCGAGGCGGTCGGGCCGGGCGACGACCACCCGGTCCACCTCGTGCTTCTCGACCTGTTCGAGCAGCGTGTCGAGCGCGGGAGGGCGGTCTCGACCGCCGGAGACACCGGCGTCCACGTGCTCGGCGACGAGCTTCCAGCCCCGCTCGCGAGCAGCCCGGCGGATCGCCTTCACCTGGACGTCGGCGTGCTGATCGAGGGTCGAGAGGCGCAGTAGGCGGCGCCTTCGGGATCTTCGACATCGGCGTCAACACCTCCGCCTCGACTACGCCGGGCCACAACCCGTGGACCGTCAACCCGAGGGCCCGGCGACGGGCGAGGAGGCCGCACCGAACCCGTATGGAAACCGGCATCTTCGGGCTGGCAACGGTACGCCGCTAGGGACTCGGGATAAAGAAGGCGTTCGCCTCGTGCTCACTTCGCGCTCGCATCTCGGCGAGCCGGTGCACTCGGTCACCACCCGCAGGAAGGGCGAGAAGCTCCAAGAGGTCGCGGTGCTGGCGCCCAAGTTCCTGTTGCACCACCGGGTGGGTCAGGGCCTCGGACTCGTAGGTTGGCGTGGCTGGCTGCCCCGAGATGCGTTGTCCGGCGAAGTGGTCAGCGGCCTCGTAGAGGCATTGGCCAGCCCACGCAGCCTCGCGGGGGTCTCCGTTCGCCCGTGCCCGAAGAGCGTAGGCGAGGGCGGAGGCCGCGTCCTCCGCATACGGCTGAGTCTCCTCGTCGTACCCATCATCTTCGGAGGGCACCAACAGTTCCGCTTTCACGATGAACGCAGCCACCTCTGCGGCACTCATCGGTGCACCGGTCAGGTCGTGCCAAGCACGCTCCCATAGGCGCTGAACCTCCCCCGGATCGCCTCGCCCCGTCGCACCATGGAACAAGGAGTATGTGGGCAGGAGTCGGCCTGCACAGAGGAGGGCGAACGCGACGCGAAGCGGCGGTTCGAGGGCGGTCAGTCGCCGCAAGTTGTCCTGCTCATCGTACTGAAGCACGTGCCCTCCTACTCCGGCCACACAGCGGTGGTGGGGCTTGTGAGCGCGCGTCGCGCGCGCCCCCTGCTGCCGCCCTGCGGCTCCAGTGTCACGCTTTCTCGGCTATCCGACGCCGTCAGCCTGGAGGCCGCGGTGAGCATCGCAACCGCCGCCAGGTGCGGGTCCGGACCGAACCGGACGTGGTCATCGACGAGGCCGTTCTCGTCGAGTACCTCGTGGAGAAGGCCGGGGAGCTCGTGGTCTGTCGGACGAAGAGCCCGACGACCGGCGACGATGGTGCAACGATAGCAAGTCGCAAACTGTGCTTGCAAAATCAACCATGGCTGACTCCGCCCCCCGGCACCGGATCGCTGGCGGTCACGTAGACCCAATCCACCCTTCCTTGTTCGAGCCGCCCCGCGAGTCGGCTCGCCAGCCGAAGGGCTGCGCCCGAGTTGCATGGAGGCCCCGAAATGCCGAGGGAGCCTCCCCCGGGTTCGCCAACACACACACGAAACGAAGCGATCGCATCGCCCGAGTCGGTCGCCGTCAACTCAGCCAGCAACGGCGTAATCGTCTGATCGCTGATCAGGATGCCAGTGGCAGCCACCAGAACGGTTCGGTCGTACACCTTGACCGCTTGAATGGGGGAGATCCCGTCAAAGCTCTCACCAAGCCATGCCGGGTACCCGCGTCTAAGCAGTTGAGGCAAGTATCGCTCAAGCCCGGCACAGAGTCGACTCGACGGCTGCAAGTCCAGCGACGCCCCAACCGGAACATCCCGCACGAGGGCCACCAACTCCGTCGCGACGACCTGCTCCGCCGAGGGGCGCGACATCAGCGGTCCTCCAGATGCTTGTCGATGCTGGACTTCAGATCCTGCTCAGCGGCCTGCCGTTCCCCGTGTGGTTTGTCGGGCCCAAGCTCTGCGGTCTTTCGAATACGTTCCTGAACGCTCTTCCCCAGGTCGCCGCTCAACTGTTCGAGTTCGTCGGCATCGTACTTCCCAAGGTCTTTCACCTTCGGGAGGTCACCGTGAACCTTGCCTGTCGAATCGAGGCCCGGGAGGTCTGGAAGGCTCCTGGAGGCGCAAGGCCCATTGTGTAC
>JBIKWC010000538.1:0-2681 GCA_044356535.1 Myxococcota bacterium | reverse complement strand
CAGCGCCGGCGGTGCTGGCGTTTGCGCTCGCCCGGATCCTCGTCGTCTCGGAGGCAGGGACCGAGGCCTGGGCCGAGGAGATCGGCAGGTACTCCGTCTGGTCCGTGCCCGCGGTCTCGATGCCCGCCGTGGTGCTCGCCGTGGTGGCCTTCCGCCGGGCCATGGCCCTCGTAGAGCAGGCGCTGGGCGTCGAGTTCGAGACCCTCCTGCCGGATCTGATGGAGTGAGCGTCCTCAGAGGGTGAGCGACGCGCGGTCTCCCGTGATCACGAGCCACCAGCCGGACGTGGCGAGCGGATGCACCAGCAGCGGGGTGGACGGCTCGCCCAGGTCGCCGGTGCGGAGCTCCGCGAACGCTGCAGGCAGCTCCGGGAACGGCACCGTGCCTGCGCTCGTTCCGTCCGTCGCGGCGACCACCCTCCCCTGCCCGTCCAGGACGAAGCCCTGGACACCATCGTTCCGCCACGGCTCGGGGAGCAGGTTCTGCTCGAGCCACGCCACCGACAGGTCGACACCCGCGACTCCAGGGGCCGAGTCGTCCTCGGTCGGGACGGAGATGACCACGCTGATCACGGGCCGACCGGTCGGATCCGTCCACGGTGGCACCCAGATCGGAGCGGTGGCGAGCGCGCCCGCGACCACCGCCGGCGAAGACCGCGGATCCCCGGACCACTCCTGACCGGGGAGCGCCACCAGCATGCCCCGTGGGCGCCAGGTCCAGGCGCGGCGTGCCGGGATCTCGACATCGAGGATCGTGCGGCGCCCCACCGACTTCCCCACCGTCGCACGGCGCTCGTCGTGCGACCGCAGCAGCACGCGGGGGAGGTGCCGGAGCGCTGGGCCCAGCAACTCTGCGGCCTCGGTCGCCACGTCGGCCTCCGCGACGCCCACACCCCGCACGAACACCGGGGTGTACGCCGAGACGAAGCCGGCGCCGTACTTGTCCTTCGCCGACTGCAGGACGGCGTCCTCCGGGGCGGTATCCCGGCTCCCGAACGCCTCCGACCACACCGGCGCACCGCTCGACGGGATCGAGCCATCCCCCGAGGACAGCGTCGCGACCACGTTCACGAGCCCCTCGAACTTCAGCATCTGGCCTTCGACCCGCCGCGCCTGGCTCGACGCCTCGACCACCATCGCGCGGCTGGCCTGCGCCTCCGCCGCCACCCGCTGCGACCGCCAGGTCACGAGGCCCACCGAACCCACCGTGAACACCGCCGCCCCGGCCAGGACCACCAGGACCAGCGCGACGAGGAGGTCTGCGCGACGTCCGACGGTGCGGAGCACGCGTCGCAGGACACCCTCTGGGCGCACCGAGACGGGCTGTCCCCGCTGGAACCGGCGGACGTCCTCCACCAGCGCCCCGACCTCGGAGTACCTCCGCGCCGGATCCAGCTGGAGGGCGCGGCCCAGGATCGCCGCCAGATCGCGGTGGACGCGGCGGGGCACCCCGTCGAACTCACCCTCCTGCTGGCGCGTCACGAGCCCCATCGCGTTGCGGCCCGTCACCGCCGGACGCCCGGTCACGAGCTCGTACAGCACCAACCCGAGCGCGTACTGGTCGGAAGCGGGTCCGAGCCCTGCGTTGCGGCCAGCGGCCTGCTCGGGCGACATGTACCCGGGCGTCCCGATCACGAGCTCCCCTTCGTCGTCCTGCTCGACCTCCACCGGCGACGCCACGTCCGCGCGGAACACGCGTGCGATGCCCCAGTCCATCAGCCACGTCTCGCCGAACTCGCCGATCATGACGTTCTCGGGCTTCAGGTCGCGATGGATCACGCCGCGGCTGTGCGCGTACGCCAGCGTCTCTCCGAGCCGGACGAAGACCTCCAGCAGGTCGGACAACGGGCGCTGCTCCTGGATCAGCCCCCGCAGCGTCCGCCCCTCGACCCATTTCATCGTGTACGCGTCGCGGCCTTCGACGGTGTACACGGGCACGATGCCAGGGTGATCGAGCTGCGCGGTGATGCGCGCCTCTGCCGCGAACCTGCGGGCGAGGACGGGCTGTGCGTCGAGCCCTGCAGCCATCCGCTTGAACGCGACGCGCCGGGCGAGCTCGCGGTCGCGCACGAGCTCGATGCGCCCCATCGCCCCTTCCCCGATCACACCGACGAAGTCGTACCGCTCGCTCGGGGCGGGGTGCAGCACGGCCACCTCGCGGGTGTCGAGGCCCGGCAACCCGCCCGTCTCCCGCAAGCCGGCGCCGACCTTGCGGAACCGGCGTCGGCTGCTTTCGGGCGTGGTCTCGAGCGGGACTCCGCCGTCCGCCGGGATCAGGCCCCAGGCGGCGAGGTGCGCGAGGAACCGGGAGGAGTCGGTCGAACCCGTCTCCTCCTCCCACTCCGCGCGGACGGCGTCGTAGTCCTGCACCAGGTGGGCTTCGACGCGGGCACGAATCGGATCGGGAGAGGTGTCGGACACGCCGGACGAGTGTACCCTCGGGTGGGGGTCCCGTGGCTGCCTTCCATGTCGAGAAGACGTACCTCGTGCCACACCTCGACCTGATCGTGCTGTCCGGCACGCCCGTCTCGGGGTTGCCCGTACCGGGAGGCGCTGTAGAGCTGCCTCGCGAGATCAAGGGGCCCGGCTGGGTCCCGATCCGCGACGTCCAGCGGGTCGCGTTCGCCGATCGGGAGCGGCTGTGCATCCTGCTCGACCACGCGGTGGTCGAAGGTGCACCGC
>JBIKWC010000257.1:0-10607 GCA_044356535.1 Myxococcota bacterium | reverse complement strand
GGTCCCTAGAAGTCGCTGATGCGAATGCCAGTGACGTCCCAGGAGTTGCCGCGACACCCGAGGCACCCCGCGCCGCGGTAGTTCGTGTCGAACGTACCGGTGAACGAGCCCGCGCCGTCGAAGGCGCCCTGCATCGTGTAGATCTCGGTGCACGACGCCGCAGTGGACAAGGCTGTCTCGCGGACGAACTCGAAGGAACCGTCCCGCTCGATGGTGCCGTCCATGTTGCCTGGCTGCGCCGAGTCCTCGCTGCGCATGGTCGCGTAGGGGGGGATCCAGAGCAGGCTCACCTCGTCGAACCGGATGCGGACGAGGCCGATCGCGCAGTTGTACTGGATCGTCTCGGTCAGCGCGTACCGGCCGTTGAAGTCGGGCCCACAGCCCTCGTCCACCACCGAGGTGCAGTTGTTGTCGACGAGGTCCCAGCATTCGTCGGGCCCCCCGGGCATCCGGGCGGGATCCTCGTCGTCACAGTCCTCGCACGCCGGCGAACCGTCGTCGTCGCGATCGACCACGTCGGGGGTGTCCGCGTTGCAGTCGTCGTCCGTGCCGTTGCACTGCTCTTCTGCCGCTGCGGGCGAGACCGCGGCGTCCTCGTCATCGCAGTCGAGCCGATTGAGCCCGTACGCGAGCACACAATCGGGGTTCTGGTCGTCGTAGAAGCCGTCGCCGTCGCGATCGTACACCGCGTCGGTCCAGCCGCCGTCGTCCTCCTGGAGGAGCCCGTCACAGACGGACGGCCCGAACACGGGCTCTCCCACTTCACCGCTGCACGCCGCCAGCCACAGCCACATGCGTTCCTCCGCCGGGTGGGCCGCTTAACACGAACGCCCACCTTCCGGCTGATCCCAGCTACGGACGTGGGCGTTGCGACGCGACCGCTGCGGATGCGTCAGTGATCGAGGGCGTGCACGTGCACGTCCCACGGGTGATCCTCGAAGTGCGGGTCGGTCAGGACCACCGGCGGGAGGGTCGCGAGCACCCGGCCCACGACCTGGATCCAGAGCCCGAGGAAGCCGAGCCAGGTACCGAAGCAGGTGAACCAGAACAACACGTTGAACCGCGGGTCACCGTGGAAGATCGACGCCTGCACCAGCAAGGTGCGCTCGAAGAAGATGCCGGTGAGGATGAGGACGCAGACGGCCACGAACGGCCAGCGCATCTTCTTCACGCCGCGGGAGAGCAGGATCGTGAAGGGAGCCAGGAAGCAGGTGATGGCGACGAGCTGCGAGAGCCAGGTCCACTCGGGCAGGAACAGGCGCACCAACACGTAGTCGGTCTCCTCCGGCATGTCGGTGTACCAGATCGGGAGGATCTGCGCGTAGCAGGTGTAGGCCCAGAACATCGTTCCGGCCAACAGGAACTTCCCGAGGTCGTGGGTGTGTTTGGGCTTGATGATCCCGCCGAGGCCGAGCCAGTCGCGGCCGCTCATCGAGACGACGCCGAGCATGGCGAGCGAGGTCCAGAACGACGACATGAACATCCAGGCGCCGAACATGTTCGACGCCCACCAGGGGGAGAGGCTCATGAACAGGTCGAAGGCGGCCATGCTGAACACCATCGCGTAGGTGAGCGCGATGAAGCCGAACATCCGGGTCTGGGTGGCCTGGCTCGCCTTGACGGCGGCGGTGAGGTCACCAGCGGCGCCAGCGAACGTCTTCCACCAGCCGGGCGCCTTGGCGCCGAGGCGCTCCATCGCAGCGAGGAGGTCCGGGCGCATGGAGGCCCGCAGGTAGACGAAGTCGAGCAGGATGAGGAACCCGACGCCGAGCGCGAGGCGCGCCCGGAAGAACATCGGCGTGAGCCACGTCCCCTTCGCGGCCCAGACGGTCGGAGAGTGCGGCGCCAGCGCGACGGGCCCCCCTTCGACGGCCGTGTCCGGGTTCCAGCTGTAGATCCGCAGCCCGAACAGGAGGAACACGACCAGGAGGAGCCAGGCCACGGGCAGGAAGAAGCCGAACGACTCGGCGATCCGCTTGAAGGGCCGACCCCAGCGACCCCAGGTGGCGGTCTGCACGACGGAGAACAGCACCCCGCCCTGCGAGATCGCGAGCGTGTAGAACACACCCACGAGGAACGCGCCCCAGGCGACGACGCCGCCGTCGTTCATCGCGAACAGGCCGGTGGCGAACGCCGCTACCCCGATCGCGATGAGGGAGAGCGAGGCCACGTTCACGGCTGCGGGAAGCGAACGCCCCACCACACCGTCGATGACCGGGTTCAGGTCCGGCTCGGAGGAAGGATGCGCGGCGCTCACGGGGCCTCCGGAGGAACGTACTTGGCGTTGTCGAGGGTCCGGACGTACGCGACGGTGGACCACATCTCCCGGTCGCTCATCGCGTGGCCGTAGGGCGGCATGATCGCACCGCCATTGCGAATGGTGAGGTAGATCCAGCCGTCGTTGCGGTTCTTGGCGACCCCGGCGGGGCCAGCGAGCGGAACGACGCCCGGCAGGCGGCCGGGCTGCGCGACCGCGCCCAGGTTGACGCCGTCCACACCGTGACACGGCGTGCAGTAGATGCCGTACATCTTCCCGCCGAGCGCCAGCGTCTCGGCGTCTGCGGGGTAGCTGCTCACGAGCGCCTGCCCGGCGTCCGAGCCGCGAACGAAGTTGACGGTGTACGTCTTCGGGCTCGACATGGAGGGCTGCGACACGACGCCTTCGGGCAGGCCCGGCATCTGGGCTTCGTACGCCTTCACGGTGGCGCCATCCGCCATGTCGACATCCCAGGGGAGCCCCCAGGCGGAGGCCCCGATGCCGCACGAGAGCACGGCGAGCACGCCGGCGATCAGGCGCTTGGAGCGGCGCTTGGACGACTCAGACATTGGGCACCTCGTAGAACGTGTCGGTTCCCGTGGTCACCTCGACCGCACCGGAAGCCTTCAAGACCTCCAGGATCTTGTCGAGGTCCCGCGAGCGCGCCGAGGTGAAGGTGATGCCGAAGGACGCGTCGGTCATCCGGGGATCCTTGAGGGAGCGGTCGAGCCAGAAGCCCGGGAGTCCGCAATGGAAGAACATGCCGAGCCCGGTCGCCAGCGCGCCGAACAGGATGGTGCACTCGAACATGAGCACCGCGAACGGCGCGAGCGACACCACCGGCTTTCCGCCCGGGTTGATCATGGGCCAAGAGGAACTGGTGAGCGCCGTGAGCGCGAAGCCCGTCGTGATCCCGGTGATCCCGCCCGCGAGCGTCCACCACCGCACGGGTGCAGGCCGGCCCTCGAACATGATCTCCTCGATCTCGTGGCGAGGCAGCGGGGCCTGAACGGTGAACCCGTCGAGCCCGGCGCGCTTGAGCCGCTGGATGCCGGTGAGGAGGCAGTCCAGATGCTCGTAGACCGCCTTGATTCGCAATGATCCGTCGTTCATGACAGTGCCCACGGGTTCAGTGACCACGCACCGGAGGTGCGACCATCTCTTTGATTTCGGTGATGGCGATGGCCGGGAAGGTCTTGACGAAGAGGAGGAACCAGAAGAAGAACCAGCCCGTCGAGCCGATGAGGACACCCCACTCGACCCAGGTCGGGACGTAGGTCGTCCAGGTGTTCGGGTCGAGGTTGTGCGCCAGCGAGCTCACGACGATGTTGAACCGCTCCATCCACATGCCGACGTTGATGATGGCGGCGACGATGAAGAGCGAGACATGGTTCGTCCGCGCGGGGCGGAAGTACCACGCGAGTGGCGCGACGCAGTTGCAGAACACCATGAGGTAGAACGCCCAGCCGTAGTCGGCCATCGGGTCGGCGCGCCAAGCGAAGATCGCCCACTCGTAGGGGTTCTGGCTGTACCAGGCCACGAAGTACTCCATGGAGTACGCGTAGGTGAGGATGCCGCTCGTGAGCAGGCACATCTTGGCGAGGTTCTCGTAGTGCCAGGTGTTGACGTACTTGTGCCAGTCGAACATGTACGTCATCGGCATCAGCAGCGTGATGACCATGGCGCAGCCAGAGAAGATGGCGCCAGCCACGAAGTAGGGCGGGAAGATGGTCGAGTGCCAGCCCGGGGTCGGCGCCATCGCGAAGTCCCACGAAACGACGGAGTGCACGGACAACACGAGCGGGGCGGCGAGGGCGGCGAAGAAGCCGTAGGCTCCCATGAACGCGTGCCACTGCTGGTGGGTTCCACGCCAGCCGACGGCGAGGACGCCGTACACGCGCCGGACGAAGCCCTTGCTGTGGTCGCGGAAGGCCGCGATGTCAGGAATGAGGCCGACGTAGAAGAAGACCGCCGACACCGTGAAGTACGTGCTGATGGCGAACACGTCCCACATCAGGGGCGACTTGAAGTTCATCCAGAGGTAGCGCTGGTTCGGGTACGGGAAGAACCAGTACACCTGCCAGCAGCGGCCGAGGTGGAGCACCGGGAACAGCAGCGCGGTCATGACCGCGAACACCGTCATTCCTTCCGAGGCGCGGTACACGCCCGTGCGCCAGCGGGAGCGCACGAGGAACAGGATCGCGGAGATCAGGGTGCCGGCGTGGCCGATGCCGACCCAGAAGACGAACGTGACGATGTACACGCCCCACTGGACCGGCGGGTTGTAGCCCGAGACACCCATCCCCCAGAAGATCTGCTGGAACCAGCACCAGCCACCCCACAACATCGCCGCGGCCGCCAGGAGGACGGACGCGACCCACATCGGGGTCGGCTTCAGCAGGACGCGCAGGATGTCCCGGTTCGTCTCACCGTAGGTGGCGGGACGGTTCGGGCTGCCGGGGTCTTTCGGATCGAAGGTCTGAACGAGGGCCACGGTGGCTCCAGTGGAAGCTGCCAGGAGGTGTGTCGGTCAGTGCCCCGCGCCGTGTGGCGCGGCTTCGTGGGAACCCGCGCCATCGGCCGACGCGTGCCCGCTCCCGTGACCCGGACGGTTCACGTGGAACGAGGCGCGCGCCAGGTAGTTGACGGCAGGGAACGTGTTGATCTCGGTGAGCTGGGTGTACGTCCGCCCAGTCTTCCGCGTACGGTGCGGGGTCGACAGCGGGTCGTTCAGGTTCCCGAACGTGATGGCCTGCGACGGACACGCTTCGGCGCAGGCGGTCAGCTGGCGGAGCGCCTCGTCCGGGACCGTGTGGGTGAAGCCCTCGGCGCGGTACGCCGCCTTCACGCGGCGGATGCGCTGCACGCAGAACGTGCACTTCTCCATCACGCCCATGGTGCGGGACGAAACATCGGGGTTCAACTGGAGGTTGAACGGTTCGGGCCACGCATAGGTGTGGTAGTTGAACCGCCGGATCGAGTACGGACAGGCGTTCGCGCAGTACCGCGTACCGACGCAACGGTTGTAGACCATCGCGTTGAGACCGTCGATCGTGTGGTAGGTCGCGAGGACCGGGCACACGGACTCACATGGCGCGTGGGCGCACTGCTGGCACATCATCGGCACGAAGTGCACCGAAGGGGAGCCGTCCGACGAGTGCTTGTCGAAGTACCGGTTGATGCGGATCCAGGACATCTCCCGGGACTTCCGCGCCTTCCACTTGCCGACGACCGGGATGTTGTTCTCGGCGTAGCAGGCCACGACGCAAGCACCGCAGCCGGTGCAGGAGTTCGTGTCGACCGTGAGGGCGAAGCGGTACGTCGGGTGGTCCGGCACCGGGTACAGGTCGACGTACTGGGTCTTCTCCATCTCGGCGTCGGGGTTCTGCGCACGCCACTCGGCTTCCTTGGCGAGGAGCCGGGGGTCCATCGCCAGCGTGTGCACGCCGGTCAGGCTGCCGGGCTCTTCGACCTCGGTGTCGCCCTGCCATTCGTCCGCGTGGACGACGCGAGCGAAGTGCCGGTGCTGCTGGTCGTCGCCGCCCACACCGAACGTGGAGACGAGATCGGCCCGACTCCCAGCGCTCCGTACGCTGACCTTCGCGCCCTGGAACACCGAGGCGCCCGCAGCGTCCTTGCGCGGGGCGAGCACGGAGATCACGTTGACACCGACACCGTCGGCATACCGACCCGAGGCGCTCGTCCGCCCGCCACCGAGGGCGATCGCGACCACACCGGGTGCGACACACGAGTGGACCTCGACGCCGATCTGGAGCGTCTTCCCGTTCGCGTCGATCGACACGAGGTCGTTGTCGCCCACACCCAGGCCCGCCGCGGTCTCGGGATGCAGGAGCGCCCAGGAGTCCCACATCTGCCCGGTCATGGGGTCAGGGGTCTCGTTGGCCCACGGCTCGTTGGCGAAGCGGCCGTCGAGCTTGAAGGGATGCGCGTACACCATGAGGTGGTGGCTGCCATCGCCCGAGGCGTCGGCGCCGCCGGAGAAGTCCATCGTTCCCACGAGCTCCGGCTTGCGGGCGCGGTCGTCGCCGACCACGTACCCACGCTGGAGGAGGAGCTGCAGGGCGCGCTTCGACTCGGGCGACGCGAGGTCCACGACGGGCGCCACCGCGACAGGTGGTGCGTCCGGCGTAGCCGCAACCTCACGCTCTTCCCGGCGGCGACGACGGCGTCCACCTCGGCCACCGCCTTCGTCGGGCTCGACAGGAGCACCTTCCGGCGCGGCAGCGACGGCCGGGGGCTCCGGGGTGAGCCATCCGCTCCAGAGCCAGTCACGCCAGGTCTGCTGCGGGGCGGCGGCGGCATCGACCGCGCGCCAGATGTCGAGGAGGAGGTCGCCCAGGGACTGCGTGTCGCCGAGCGGCAGCGCGCCGGGCTGCCGGACGACGGTCATCCCGCTCCACGGCTCCTCGTCGCCCCAGTCCTCGAAGGCGTCGTGGGTCGGCAGGACCGTGGTGATGTCCTTGTTCGTCTCGTTCTGGTGGCTCGAGACGGAGACCACCGTCCCGACCTTCCCGAGGGCAGCGGCGAAGGCCCCGCCGGGGAGCACTGCCGCGAGGTCGAGGTCGTCCACCAGCAACAAGCCGACCTTGCCTGCTTCCATGTCGGCGACGAGGGCGTCGACGTCGGCCTGCGAGTGGATCGGGCCCGGGTAGCCCCCGGACCGCATGCCAGGGCTCCGGGCGACGTGGTTCAGGAGGTACACCGCGCCGGCGAGCCGCGTTGCAGCCCCGGAAGCGCCGTTCAGGCCGCCTGGGAGGGCGACTGCGCCGTCCACGAACCGCGTGGCAAGCTCGCGGATGGCGTCGGCGGAGAGCCCGGAAGCCGAGGCGGCCTGCTCGACGTTCGCGGCGGCGAGCATCGCGGCGCCCGGGCCGGAGTACTTGCGGGCTTCGGCGACGAGGCTTGCTACCGCGAGAGCCACGAGCGCTTCGCTGCCGGGAGTACAGGGGTACCAGTCGTCGGCGTTGGCGGTCGTCTGGTCCTTGAGCGGGGTGACCGCAGCGAACCGGGCCACGGCGCGGTTCTGGGTGGCAGCGCGGGCGGCGGAGAAGCCGGTACGCACGCTGGCGTTGCCCCAGGCGTCGCTCAGGAACGGCGCACCGAAGCTGAGCACGAACGTCGCCTCGTCGAGGACGAAGCGCAACGACTCGTCCTCTCCGAACAAGGCGCGGGCGGCGAGACGCTCGGCGTCGAGCCCGAGCGGCTCGAAGTGGACGGCGTGCCCGTTGGTGACGAGATCGAGCAGGTCGGCGAGGCTCCCGGAGCGGTAAGGCCCGATCCAGGCGATCTGCTTGCCTTCCGCTCGCGCCTTTCGGGCCGCAGAGGTGAGCAGCTCCGTGCCCTGCTTCCAATCCATCGGGGCGCCGTCCTTGCGGGGCGCGGTGATGCGATCCGGCGCGTAGTGACGCTGCACGGCGAGGTACCCGGCGCTGGTGACCGCGGGCGGGACCGGAGCAGCGTGGTTCGCACCGACGTTCGTGACCCGGCCTTCCCGATGGAGGGCGACCACGGGCCACGCATGGGGCCCGTAGCCAACGGACGTCGCGAACTGCGAGAACGTGCCGGGCGTCGTCTGCTCCGGACGCGTCACGTACGGAACGATCTGCTCGATCGGCGTGAAGTAGACGTTGTCGTCGATGTTGCACGCCTGGGCGGCGCTGACGCCGGTGCCCAGACCGAGAGCCTTGAGAAAGTCGCGGCGATTCATCGGGGTCCCTACTTGTGGCAGGTCCAGCAGTCCTTCAGCTCAGCTCGCCGAAGATCTGCCGCCGTTCCGTAATTCTGGTCGACCGAGGGATGAGACTCGTGGCACTCGAGACACCACCCCATCTGGAGCGTGGTCTCGCGGACCATCACCTTCTCGACCTTCCGGTACTTGCGGTTCTCGGGGTCGTTCGGGATGGGTTCGAGGGTGTACTGGCCCTGGAGCTTGATCTGCCCGTGGCACTCGGTGCAATCCACCCCGCCCGCGATGTGGCGCGAGTGGTTGAACCACACGTAGTCCGGCAGGTCGTGCACCTTGTTCCACTCCACGGGCGTCGCCGCGGCGTCGGGCACGATCTGGCCGTACGCGTCCTCCTTGGGGGTGCACTTCACCTGTCCGCACCAGGCGAGGTGGATCTTCTGCACCTCGGGGGACTCGAGCTTCTCGTAGGCGTGGCAGCCCATACACGTCTGCAGCGGCGGAACTCCGCCGTGCAGGGAGCGCCGCGCCTCCGAGTGGCAGTACTGGCAGTCGATCGCCAGCTCCGAGGCGTGCACGTAGTGGGAGAACGCGATCGGCTGTTCGAGCGCCTGCCCCGTCACGCGGCCAGCGGCGATCTGCCCGGTGTTCGGGCCGTACTGCGGGAGCAGGAAATGCGGTTCGAGCGGGTGGTTCGGATCACCTTGTTTGGATGCTTCCTCGGGGAAACATCCGGTCGCGATCGCGAACAAACCCGCTGCGAACGGCAGAAGGACCAGGTGGCGCAATTGCCCTCCACTTCGGCGTAAGGGCGAATCTCTATGGAGGGCCCCTTGCACCTTCAAGGTTCCCGCAACGTCGCGAGGCACCCCATCGGGCCCGGACGTGGAGAAAGGAGCCATCCTCCTCTATGGGGCGCCAGCTGCATCGGATCGCTGCGGTACCAACCCGGTGCGCCCGGCGCCGAGCCGATCGACGAGATCGAGGACGTGCAGGATGCGGGCCTCGGTCACGTAGTGCGACCCGCCCCGGAGGATCCGTCCGACCGCCTTGCGGTGGTCCTGACCGAACAGGCTGCCGGAGCCGATCAGGGTCACCGGGGTGCGGTCGCGTTCGAGCAGGTCGTTGGTCTGGAGCCAGGTCCTCCCGCCCGTCACCACGCGCAGCGTCGTCCGTCGTCCGAAGTAGGGCGCCCGCTCGAACGTCGCCCGCGCGGTGGTGCCATTGCCGAGCACCAGCTCCGCAACGAGGCGCCCGGGCTCGTGTTCGACGGAGCGGACGGCGGCGACGGGACCACAACAGGCAGTCAGTCGGTGGAGCCGCGCGACGTTGCCCAGCGCCAGCTCCGCCGCGGTCGCGCCCGCCGGGCCCGGCCCCTGGAACTCCACGCTCGCCTCCTCGACGACCGCGGGGCGGACGTGCGACGCGAGCGTGACGCATGGGGGGTCCAGCAGCTCGATGTGCTCGACGTGCAGGACGCGGTTCACGCTGCGGGCCAGCGCGAACAGCGACTCCGCGAGCTCGGCGGTGGGCGCGAGCGGAAACTCGACCACCACGTGTTTCCCGCGTCCGAGCGCGGCGCGCACGTGATCGGGATGCAGCGCTGTCGGGCTGCACACGGCGACCGCGTCCGCTGCGGCGATGGCCTCGTGGAGGGTTGCGACCACCGGAGCGCCGACCTCCGCGGCGTGGCGACCCCAGTGCACTGCGACGAGGGCGCTGGCAGCACGGTCGGCGCGGATGGCCTCCGCCCGCGCGCGCCCTGCGGTCCCCACTCCCACGACCGACCACCGGAGCCGGTTCTCGCTCTGTTCCGACATGTTGCCCCTTCCCGTTCCCGGTCCGCCGGAGTAACCGCTGGGTGCAGCGCTCACACCGCCGGAGGCCCCGATGCACCGTCTCCTTTCCCTCCCGACCGTCCGCCCAATGGCGTTCGGCGCCGTGCTCTTCCTCGCCGCGTGCGGTGGCAACGGCAAGAAGGACCGCCCGAAGGACGCGGACCGCCCCACGCCGACGGCTGCTCCCGATCCGGCGCCGGCACCCCAGGCCGCCCCCGCCCCGAGCGCCAGCCCCGAAGCGCTGTACGAAGGGTGCAAGGACCGCATGGAGAACCCCCAGGAGGCCGGGGAGTGCAAGGCGGATACCGACTGTGCCGCGGCCGGATGCAACCACGAGGTGTGCACCACCGTCGCGAAGTCGAAGGAGTGGAACACCGCGTGCGACCAGCAGCCGTGCTTCAAGGTGGCCGACACCTGCGGCTGTCACGACGGGCTTTGTACCTGGACCCTCAAGAAGGAGGCGCCCGCGCCCTCCGGTCTCGGCAACAAGCTTCCCCCCACGCCTCCCGGGAACTGAGGAGCGTGGGCGCGTCGGGCGCAGATCACCGGCCGCGGCTCACGGGTGGCCAGGCCCGCGGCCGTCCGCTCGCCAGCCCGGTGCCCGAGGGGGTGCGCCCCACGTCGGCGCGAGTCCGAGAGGCCTTGTTCTCCATCGTGGGTCACGATCTCTCGGACCTCCGCGTGCTCGACGCGTTCGGTGGGAGCGGGTTGTTGGGCCTCGAGGCCTGGTCCCGAGGCGCCCGGGTCACCATCGTGGAGCGGGAGCCGGCGGTCGTCTCGGTGATCCGGCGCAATGTCCAGGCCTTCG
>JBIKWC010000111.1:0-20575 GCA_044356535.1 Myxococcota bacterium | reverse complement strand
GTGGAGGTCGCCACGGGCGACGTGTTGCGCCTCGTGGGCACCTTGGGCCCGTTCGATCTCGTTCTCGTCGACCCCCCCTACCGCGTGGACCCCGGTCCCGTGCTGGTGGCGTTGGCCCGCGGACCCGCGCCCCGGTGGGTGCTCGAACACGACGCGGACGTGCTCCCGCCGGACGTCGCCGGGCTCTTCCGCCAACGGACCCGCACGTACGGGGGGACGGCGCTCACGGTCTACCAGCGCGTGGAGGGGGCGTGACCGCCGACGAGCTGCTCGACGCCCTGGCCCGCGGCGAGCGACGCGCCCTGGCACGCGCGATCACCCTCGTGGAGAACCGCTCGAAGGCCGTCGGGCGGGCGCTCGCCCGCAGGCCGCTCCGCCGACGGGACGGGCCCGGAGATCCGCAGGTCATCGGGGTCACCGGCGCACCCGGCGCGGGGAAGAGCACGTTCGTCGACGCCGCTGTCCGCGTCGCGCGAGCGGCGGGCCGCAGGGTCGGGGTGGTGGCGGTGGACCCGAGCTCTCCGTTCTCCGGCGGCGCGATCCTCGGCGACCGCATCCGGATGGAGGAGCACACCGGAGACGACGGCGTGTTCGTGCGCTCGGTTTCGTCGCGGGGCCACCTGGGCGGCCTCTCTGGGGCCACGGCCGAGGTCGTGGACCTGTTCGATCTCGGGGGGTACGACCTCGTGGTGGTGGAGACCGTGGGCGTCGGCCAGTCGGAGCTCGCCGTGATGGAGGTCGCGGACACCGTCGTCGTCGTGTTGACCCCGGAGAGCGGGGACTCCGTGCAGGCGATGAAGGCCGGGCTCCTGGAGGTCGCCGACCTGTTCGTGGTGAACAAGGCCGATCGGCCCGGCGCGGACCGGCTGGTGCGGGAGCTCGCGCAGATGGTCGCGCTCGCGGAGGCCGAGGAGGGGGTGTGGCGCCCGTCCGTGTCGAAGGCCGTGGCGACGGAGCGCATCGGCGTAGCGGAGGTCGTGGAGGCCGCAGGAGCGCACCTGGCCTGGTGCCGGTCGACGGGGCTCGGCGCCTGGGAGCGGCGCCGCGGGCGGGGTCGGGTGCGGCTGGCGCTCGATCTGGTCGGCGAGGACGCCCGGAGGCGGGCCGCCGAGGTTTGGGCCGGGGACGGCACGACGCAGGCCCTGCTCGAGAGGCGCCTCGACCCACACGCTGCGTTCGCGGCGCTCCGGGACCAGTCGTGAAGCTCGTGGAGGCCGTCGCAGCCCTCGCGGCGCTCGGGCCGGGAGGCGGGTCCGGGCGGGTGTTGCTCGAGCGCGCCGACGGGGTGGCGCACCTGCGCCTCGATCATCCGCAGGCACGCTCTGCCGTCACCTTTCGCATGATGCGCGAGCTGGCGGCCGCCGTCGTCGAGCTGCAGACCTTCCCGGGCGCTGCAGTGGTCGTGTCGTCCACCGACCCGTCCGCGTTCTGCGCCGGCGGCCACCTGGGTGAGCTCCTCGAGCACCTCCGCGCCCCCGACCGCGCCGAGCAGATGGCGCTCGCGATGGCCGCTGTCCTCGATCACCTCCGCGACCTCCCGGTGCCCGTCTTCGCCGTCGTGCACGCGCTCGCCGTGGGCGGCGGCGCCGAGCTGACGACGGCCGCCGACTTCCGCGTGTTCGCCCCCACGGCGCAGGTGCACTTCGTCCACACGCGGCTCGGTGTGGTGCCGGGCTGGGGCGGAACCGCTCGCCTGGAGCGGCTCGTGGGGCCGACCGTCGCGCTCCGCTGGCTCACCCAGGGGCGGCCCGTCGACGCGCGCGAGGCGCACCGCGTGGGGTTCGCAGAAGCGCCCGCGGACGACCCGATGGCCGCCGTGCTGCAGCGGGTGGACGAGCTCCGTGGCCGCGAGGGCGCCGTCCGGGCCGCAAAGGCGCAGCTGCGAGCGGATGCAGCGGGGCAGGCAGCGATCTTCGCGGCGCGGTGGGGCGGCGCCGACCACCGTGCGGCCCTGGCCCGGCGGACGCGGTGATCGCCTGGGCGTGGTGGGTGGGGTGCCCGCGGTCCGCGGCCCCCCCCATGGGCGCCGAAGCGCCTGCCGCAGCGGCGCCGGCTGCAGCACCCACTGCCCCGGTCGTCGGTCCCGCGAGGGTGGTGCAGGCCCAGGAGCCCCACCTGTGCGTGACCGTGCCCGAGGGGTGGGTGGGGACGACCTCGGGCGGGGCCTCGTTCCTGTCCCTCTCGCACCCCGACGGCTACCGGTTCGAGCTCACGGTGGCGCCCACCACGGATGCGTTCCCCGCAGCGCTGGACGGGTACGACCTGCTGTTCGAAGACGCGGGCACCTACCGCACCCCCCCGCTCCTCCCCGACGCCGCCACGCGCAGCTGGACCTCCCGCGACCCTTCCGGGAGCTACGTGCGGGCCTGGTACGGCACCGTGCGCGGGGTCGCGGTCGAGGCGAGGATCGAGTACCCCCTCGGGCACTTCACCGAGGGGGAGCGGGTCGTGGAGCCGCTGCTCGCGGCCCCCTGCGCTCCCTGACTCAGCGGCGACGGCTCAGCGGCGACGGCGCAGCGCCGCGATCACGAGCGGCACGAGTACGAACACCACCTGACCACCCGCGCCGCCCTGGGAGCAGCCCTTGCTGCACGACGAGGTGTCGCACCCCTCGGAGGTGTCGCAGCCGACAGCGTAGTACGTCGGGACGCCGGCTTCGAGGTGCACGCCCGTCCAGTCGCCGTTGGTGCCCGCGGTGCCCACGTCGAGGCCGGTGATGCCGAGGCCTTCGATGGTGCCGACCGGGAAGGTCAGCCCAGACAGCGCGTCGTCGAGGAGGGGCCCGACCAGGAGATCGAACAGGACGGAGAACTGACCGGAGATCGCGTCGCTCGACTCCGGCTTGAACTCGTTCGCGGTCACCGTGGGCTGCAGGGCGTCACCGTCGAGCGCCACCTCGATGGCGACCGCGCCGATCGCGTTGTCCCACGTGAGGTCGATCCCGGCGTCCGCGTCGATGCTGATCTCGACGAACCGGGACTTGCGGCCGTCGATGTCGGCCACGAAGCCCACCCCGAGCTCGTGCGCAGCGATGTCGAAGTCGTGTGGACCCGTGGGATCCGCGGTCGGAGGCTCGCGCGGATCGATCCGGATCTCCATCGGCGCGGCGGCCGGGAACAGGTCCGTGAACACATTCGGCGCGAGGATGGTGAGGAGCCCCGTGTCGAGGGGGAGGGGGAGCGAAATGTCCTCGGAGTCCGCGGACACCACCTGGCACAGGAGCCCACCCTTCCAGGCCGCGAACAGCAGGTGGTTCACGAAGTCGTCGTCCACGAACGCAGTGGCCGCCGGGTCCGTCCCGCCTCCGCCCCCAGCCCCGATCTGCGGCGGCTGCGAGGGGGTCGCGAGCGAGGCGTCGATGGCGTACTTCTCGACACACGCAGCCGCTGGGACGTCGATGATCGTCGACAACCCGACACGCATCCCGCCGGTGTTGCCCGCGCTCGGGGGCGCGGTGGTCACGGTCGAGGGCCAGAGCGTCAGCGTGAGCGGGGTCCCGAGGAGGTCGATCTCCTCGTTGATGATGAACTCCTGGAACAGGTCCTCGATCGCGGGCTCGATGGACGCAGGGAGGTCCGCCACCACGTCATCGATCGCGGGCTCGATGAGCGCCAGGATCTCGTCGTAGATGTTGAACCCGAAGAAGCTCGTGATGTCGTTGATGACGTTCACGACGTCCGCCGTGCCGCAGCCGCCGAAGTTGAAGTCGCCTTCGTCCGCGTCCCAGGTCCAGGTGGCCGGCGGGATGACGACATCGAGCCGCCGCGTGTCCGGCTGGCCGTCGCCGTCGAGGTCTCGCCCGTTCGGGTCGTGGCGCAGATCGAGCTGGACCGCGGCGTCGAAGCTGAGGTTGATCGGGTCGAGGTACAGGTCGCAGGTCTCGTCGATCAGGTCGAGGCCCAGGATCTCTGCGTAGAGGTAGAGATCGGCGGGATCGTTGCTGCGGTTGAGGTACACCGTGAGGTCCACCTCGAGCGTCAGGGCGTCGGTGCCGGGCCGCAGCGCGAGCTGGCCGATCTCGAGCTCCACGAACGCGCCCGAGAGGTCGACCTCGAGGTTCGACGCGCACCCGATGAACGGCACGCAGCCGGACGAGTCGGTGAACCCGAAGGGAGCGAGGTCCGTCCGGGGAGGGACGAGGTCGCCGGCGAGGTCCTCGACGAGGCCGAGGCCCGTTCCGCTCACGTCCACCAGCACGCCGTCCTTGATCTCCTGCCCGAGCGGGTTGTCGGCGAAGGCCAGGGTCGCGAACAACGGGGTCGCGAACAACGGGGACAACAAGGGGAGCATCGGGTTCTCCGCGAGACCCCTCACCGTATCTGCCCTCGCGCAGACTCACAATGCCCACCGTCGTTTCAGGACTCCGGCCAGGAACGCGCGCCGGACCTCCCAGTCGGCGCGGCGAGCGACGTCGCGCCCGCGGGTCTGTTCGAGCACGCCATCGAGCCAACCCAGGAGCTGGCGGAGGTGCAACTGCAGGAGAGGGTCGTCGCCGCCGAGCAACCGGGGACCGTACTCGAGCTCCAGGCCCTCCGCGGTCTCCGCGCCGGGAGCTGCGAGGATCACCTCCGCGAACCGCCCCGCCTCGCGGGCCAGCCCCTCGCGCTCGATCCGCCACCCCGCGGCAGCGAGCCCGAGCCGGAGGGTGGGTGGGTCGTCCTGGGCGTGCAGGAGCGCACGGGCCGGTCGGGGCCCGGCGGCCAGGATGCCCAGGATCGTGTGGGCGCCCATCCCGGCGATCACCGCGACGTCGACGCGGCGGAACGGTCGCAACCCGTCCGCGACGACCCACGGACCCTCCCCGCGCACCGCGATGCGCTCGGGTGCGCGCTCCGTCGCGATCGCGCCCAGGGATCGCGCCACGTGCCCGTGATCGGCGCCCACGTCCACGACCACGTCGCCCAGCGGACACATGGACACCAGCAGCGCGCGGCGATCGCGACCGTCACGGTGCATCGGCGCGCACCCACCGGGCGAGCTCGGAGCCCGCGGCCTCGTCGTCTTCCGCCAGCCGGGCCACGAGCGACGCGAGGCGTCGGGACCGCTCGACCACATCGATGCGGAGCGCGGCCACGCCGTCCGCAACCGGTCCCCCGGCGGCATGGGCCGACGCGACGGCCCAGAGCTCTTCTTCCCAGGCCGAGATCAGGGCGCGGACATCGGCTTCCGGCGCCTGGGCGAGCTCCGCTGCGCCGAGGAGCTCCCGGAGGTGCTCCACCGCGTCCCAGGCCGGCGTCAGCTGTCCCCCCACGGTGCGATCCGCGAGCCGCCTCGGCGGGGTGGAACCCAGGGCCCTGCGGCCAAGCACCTCGCCGGCGGTGATGGCGGCCGCGCCGAGCAGAAATCCGAGGAGCGCCAGGGGAGCGAGCACGACCGTCAGGAGCGCCACCAGGCTCGCCCCCCACGAACCGAGCCCCACCACCCAACCCAACGCCCGCCACGGGGGCCCAGCGCTCCCCTCCTCGCTCGGTGTCGTCTGACGCGTCACTGCGACAGGCAGGCTCGACGGGTGTGCCCGGAGCAGCGGCCGCAGGTCGACGTCCCCGGGGGCCAGCGCGCGGAGCGGTTCGACCGCGCTGCCCGGATCCGCGGACCAGAGCGCCGCCACACACGCATCACAACGTGGGTCGAGCGAGGGGTCGTCCAGGGTGGGCACCGGCTGCAGGTCCGGCGGCGGCGACCGACCCGTCCACCACCGGTGGAGCAGCTTCGCGAGATCACGCGCCGCCGTGCCGTCCCCGAGCCGCGGGGGCCGGCCGAACCTCGGCGCGAGGACTGCCCGACCCGCGTCGTCGGCGCGGAGGTCGTCGAGTCGGAGCTCCTCGAGCGCGGGAGCACCGAGGACGGCGGGCAGAACGGCGGCGGCGATCGACGCAGCCACGGGGACGTCCAATCGCCCTGGAAGGCGCTCGAGCGTGGGTTCGTCGGTCCACCCCCGGAGGACCCCCACGCCGTCCGCACGCTCCACCAGCCGCGATGGCGCGACGAGCCCGTCGATCACGAGGCCGACGAGCGAACCGTGGGCCTGCCGGAACCGGGCGTTCCCCTCACCTGCGGGCATCCACAGGAGCTCCGCCGAGCGGTCACCCTCCTTCACCAGGAGCTGCTGTACCCCGTCCCGGGTGGTCCCCAGCCGGAGGATCCGCAACCCGTCGACCACGTCGCCCGGCCGCATCGCGCCTCCTCTCGCCGGCGTGGCGTGTCCGCTGCACAGGAGCGCATTATCCTGTCCCGGGGAGCGCGCTCCATGGCCCGTCCGGTGACCAGAGAACGGATGTTCGACTTCCTGCGCGACGTCCCGCTGTTCGGGGACCTCGACGAGCAGGAGCTCGCAGATCTCGCGACCCAGTTCGAGGTGGCGGAGTTCGCTCCGTCGGCCTGGGTGTTCCGCGAAGGGGACGCCGGCGACGCCTGGTACGTCGTGTTCGACGGCGAGGTCGAGGTCGTGAAGGAGCTCGGCGGCGACCTGCGGGTGGTGGCGGTGTTGGGGCCCCGCGCCGCGTTCGGCGAGATGGCCATCCTCGACGGCTCGCGCCGGTCGGCGTCCGTGCGGTCCACCAGCAACACGGTCGCGCTCAAGTTCCCCCGCAGCGGGTTCGCCCGCTTGCTCACCGCCGGGAACCTCGGCGCCTACAAGCTCGTCCACCAGATGGCGCTGCTGCTCGTGTCCCGGCAGCGCCGCACGACCCACCGCCTCGCCGAGCTCATGGGGATGGTCTCCGAAGGCGACGTGCGCGACGGGCTCCTGCCCCTCCTGGACCAGTCCTCGGTCGCCGAGTGATTCCGCCGGCGTCCGACCTCCGCCCGGTGGTGGTCTCGACCGACACGCCCGAGCGGTTCGCGGCGTGGCGGGCGATGGAGGGACAGGCGCCGGACGCGCTCGCGTGTGTGGGCCTCGCCGACACCCACCTCGTCTGCCTCCGCGTGTGGGAGCAGGCGCGGCGTCGGTTCGTCCTGCGCTCCGACCTCACCGCGTGGAAGACGGACGCGGCCCAGCTGCTCCGCGAGGTCGCCGCAGCGAGCGGACCAGCGGTCGACCGGGCCGAGCTCCGGACGGTCGAAGGGGGCACGGAGCGCTACCTCGAGCTCGTCGACCGCGACGGGTGGGCGGGTGTCGGCCTGTTGCGCCCCGACCTCGTCTCCAAGCGCCTCGGTGGGGGTCCGATCCGCGTCGCCGTCCCGGTCGAGGGCGTGTTGCTGGCCTGGAGCGTCACCGACCCGAAAGGCGCTTCCGAGCTCGACCGGGTGATGGCCGTGGGCGTCCGCGAGTGGTTCGACCGCGCCGAAGCCAAGGTCAGCCCCAGGATGTTGACCTGGGACGGAACGTCGTGGACCACCTTCGGGGAGGCCGTGCCTCGAAACCCGTAAGGTGTCACGACGAAGAGGGGGTGTGGAGCTGATGGGACTCGAACCCACTACCTCCAGAATGCCATTCTGGCGCTCTCCCAGCTGAGCTACAGCCCCACGAACGGGGACCGTCTAACGAGCGTCCGGCTCGTCGGCAAGGGGCTCCGGTGAAGGGATCGACTTCAGGTCGTCGATCTTGCCTTCCAACTCGGAGATCCGATCCATCGCCTTGCGCAGCGAGGGGTGCTCGATCTCCCCCGCCTCCACGAGACGGGCCGCAGTCTTGCCGAGCCGCATCCAGAAGTGCTCCAGGTCCTTCTGGCGCTGCCGGAGCTCGAGGCGGTGGCGGCTCCCCTCGGCCACCCGCTCGACTTCTTTGCGGCCACGGGCCACCAGGCGGCGGACCGCCCTGCCGAGGAGGTCGCCGAACAGGGGCTCGAGCTCGCGGTCGGGGCGGTCTGCGGGCATCGCGGCGCCTATCGCGCACGTTCGCGACGTGCTACACGGCCTGCAGGACGCACCCGCGGGGGAACGTGAGGCGGATCGCTTCGGCGTTGTTCGGGGTCGGGGTGCTCGTGGCAGCCAGCCTGCTCGCGCTCGGCATGGGCACGTTCCTGGTGTTGCCCCACGCCCGCAAACCTCCCGGAGAGCGTGAGCGGTACACCGTTCCCGGCGCGGTCCGGTGGGCGAGCGTGATCCTCGACCACCTGCTGCGGGTGCGGGTCCACCTCACCGGGACCCTGCCGGCCGACGACGAACGCCGCGGCATGTTGGTGTTGTGCAACCACCGGTCTTGGCTCGACCCGCTCGTCCTGATGCGGCACACGCGGTCGAACGGCCTGTCGAAGTCCGAAGTCAGCTGGCTCCCGTTCATCGGTCTGATGGGACGGCTCACTGGCGCGGTCTTCTTCGACCGACGCGATCCCCACGCGCGCCAACGCGCCCGCGACGAGGTCCTCCACCTCCTCCGCAGCGGCCACCGCGTGCAGGTCTTCCCCGAAGGCACCCGCACCCGCGAAGGCAGGATCGGGCGCCGGGTCTACCTGAACCTGGCGATGGACTGCCACAAGGCGCAGCTCCCGGTCCTGTGCTGCGCGGTGTGGCGCACCGAGCACGTGTTGCCGCCCGGCTTCTTCGGCGCGTGGTGGGATCGCGACGTGGACCTCCACGTGGGCCCGCTGCTCGAGCCGCGCGACTACCCGGACGCCCGCGCGTTCGCCGCTGCAGCCTGGGCCGAGGTGGAGCGGAGCGTGGCGAACCTGGCCGACCGCGCCTGAGCGATCACTCCACCGTGAGCTCGCCCTCGCGCAGGGCAGCGTCGTAGCGTCGACGGATCGATCCGTCGGGCGCGACCACCAGCGTGACGGGCACCTGGTCCGGCCAGTCGGGGACGACTTCGGGGAGTGCCCCCATCGGGTCGGTGTCGTCGAGCTGGTAGTGGCGGAAGGGCCACAGGCCGTGGGCCTCGACGAACGGGCGCACCGCGCTGGTCTGGAGCTTCGGCAGGTCGAGATCCACGAACACGAGCTCCACCTCCGGGTGGGCGGCGCCGAACGCAGCCAGCACCGGCATCTCGCGCTCGCACGGACCACACCAGGTGGCCCAGAAGTTCACCACCCGCGCCGAGTGGCCGGAGACGGGCGCGAACAACGCGCTCCGGAGGGCCGCGCGGTCGGCCAGCGTGATCTCGTGCGGCAGCGGCGCCGGCGGGGTGGGCGGGGGAGCGCCGCACGCGAAGAGCAGGGCGATCACGGGGCCTCCGGGCGGCGCCCCCACCGATGGGCGAGGGCCAGCCAGGCCAGGGCGTAACCCGGGAGCACGAGGGCTCCGCACGTCGCCGCCGACGCGCCGACGAGCAGGTCACCGGCCCCGAGCAGCAGGAACGCCATGGGGGCGTGCTCCGGCGAGGTTCGTACGGCCTCCCACAACGCCGCTGCGGACGACCGCCCGAGCACGGCCACCTCCCACGTGGCGCGGGCGAACATGGCGCGGACCGCGAGCGAGAGGAAGGCGCCGATCGTGGCGAGCCCCGCGAACGACACGGCTGCCGTCGCCAGCCAGCCCTCGTTCGCGACGGTCGCCGCCAACGCGCCCCCCAGCAGCACCGGGAGGCCGAACGCTCCGGCGACCAGCGGCGCGACCACGAGCTCGGTGCCGAGCAGCGCCACCGGCCGACCCCAGGGCCACGCGCTCACGCCCTCGAGGCGGGCAGCGTTCGCCAGGAGGCGGGCCAGGAACGGCGCGTGCAGGAAGGGCCTCGCGACGAACAACAACAGGAGCAGCGCCAACACGAGGTGCGGCGCCGCCGCTGCCGAACGCGCCGCCGAGGCCAACACGGCGTCCACCAGCAGCATCCCGGCCGTGGGCAACAGCAACCCGAACGGGTCCGTCGTGAGCAGCGACCAGCCCCCGCGGACACTCCCGAAGAACCCGGGGACGGAAGGGGGAGACGCCACGCGCCGTCGTACCCCGCGGGGCCGCTGCCCGTCGAGCGTATGATGCGCCCGTGTGGTTCTGGTGGCTGCTCGAGGGGTGCGCCAAACGGCTGCCCGATCCCGCCGTGGCGATCGCGGCGGCGGCGGCGACGTCCGACCGGGCGTGGGAGGACCGGGCCACGGGCGGGCTCGACCCGGTGGGCGCGCCCCTGCTCGAAGCCCGCAACCTGTACCCGGGCGATCCATCGCTCGGGTGGCGGCTCGTGCGCTGGCGGATCGCCGAAGGCAACGCCGCCACCGAACCCACCGCCGCGCGCGACGCCTTCGCCGAAGGGCGCACGGAGATGCTCACCTGCCTGGACGGCGACCCGCTGTTCGCCCAGCAGCGTCCCGGCGCCGGGTGGGGCGAGGCGCTGCACCAGCTCTCCGTGGTGCGCCGGCCGTGTGCCGCCTGGGGTGCGCTGGCCTGGGTCCGGTGGACCACCCACCTGGGTCCGGCCGCCACCACCCTCGATCTCCCGGCCATCGACGCGATCTTCACCGCGCTCGACGACGACGCCACCGTGGCCGAGCCGCTCGAGTGGGCGCAGGGGCTGTCCCTGGTGCTCCGGCCGGAGTGGGCCGGGCGTGATCTCGCACGCGGCGTGCAGCTGCTGCAGCGCACGGCGGAGAGAGACCGGGAGTCCGTGCTCCGCAGGCTCGACGTGTACGCGGCCACCAAGGACCCGGCGCTGCTCGACCAGCTCCGGAAGGTCACGCCGCAACGACCAGAGGACTCAGGCGCCTGGCAGGTCTTCGTGACCACCGACGCCGGCCTCGGACCGTAGCTCGATGCCGCCACGACCCCGAAGATCAGAACCCCGGAGACCAGCCCCGGGGCGGGGGCTTCACGCGGTGACGCGCGGAGCGGGCGGACGGGCGGCGCGGCGCGCGGCGCGGCGGGAGGCCTTGCGGCGACGCTTCTCCGCCAGACGCTGCTTGAGACGACGCTTCTCGCCGGGCTTGAGATAGAAGGAGTTCTTCTTGATGTCCTTCCGGATGCCCTCGCGCTCCACCTTCCGACGGAAGCGACGGAGGGCCTTCTCGAAGGGCTCGTTCTCGCGCACGGTCACCAGAATCACGTCGGCTCCACCGGAGTTCTCGGACTCACCACTGAGGGAAATCGAACGCACCCGAGGGGACCGACGCTGGGTCCCCCGAGGGCAACGGGCGCACGTAGCATGCGCTCCGGGCGGGTGCCACCCACCCCGGGATCCGTGCAGGGGCGCGATCCCCGCCGGAACCGGAAGGCGTCAGAACCGGACCCCGAGGGAGGATCCGTAGTACAGCAACGTGTGGAGACCGCCCTCCAGCCGCCAGCTGACCCGATCGCCGAAGTTGAACCGGAGCCCGGCGTTCACGTCGACCATCGGGTACACGCGCGGCAGGGATTGGTCGCTGTCGGGAGGGAGCCCGTCGAGGTACCGCTTGTACGACGGGTTTCCCTCGTCGTCCGCGGTCCACCGGTCGAGCCGCCCTGTGAGGACGCCCATGCCGAGGCCTCCGCCCACCAGGAGCCCCAGGCCAAACCGGCCGTCCGTATCGCCCGTGGACACGAGCTTCGCCTCGTACGCGTAGTCCGCGCCGAAGGCCACCATGCCGGTACCACGGGTGGGCGAGACGAAGTCGCCGTCCAGGTGGTCGACCGACTGGTCGTCCTCGATGTCGTCCCAGTACCCGGCCTTCATGCGGGAATCGATGAACTCCGTCCAGAAGATGCCGTTCGAGCTGCCTCCGATGAGGTTGTACTCGAGCCCCATCGCCGTGCCGCCGATCTTCGGCCGGCCGTCGATCCAGGCCCAGTCCGGGTCGTCGTCGTCGAAGTACCAGATGTCCATGATGTTCGACGGCACCGACACGCTGCGGATCCGCAGACCGACCTCCATGTCGAACTTGCGATCGTGGGTGGGCGTCGGCGCCACCTTCTCGAACGGGTAGGTGAGCGGCGTGCGTGGGTCTCCGCCGTAGCCGTCCTGGAACGGCGTGGCGGCGAGTGCGCCAGTGACCCACATCCCGAGCATGTCGACTCTCCTGTCGCAGGAGCGGCCCGCGCACCCGTACAGTGCTACCGGAACGCACCCGTCCGCGTCAACCGGGAGGCCCGTGACACTCGACGAGCTGCAGCGTGATCTGGCGGCGGGGCGCCTGTCCCGGACCTACCTCGTGCTCGGGGAGGCGTTGCCGCTCGTGGACCGGGCGGTGGAGCGCATCTTCGCCGCGGTGAAGCCCAGACTCGGGGCGGTGGCGTTCAACCACGGACGCTACCGCGCCACCGATCCGGAGGCCGTGCGCGCGTTCGAGGCGGCTCGCACGCTGCCGATGATGGGGGAGCTGCGGCTGGTGGAGCTGCGCGATCTCCACGAGGCCCCGTCCGCTGTGTGGGAGGCGCTCCTCGGGTGGGTGGCCGCGCCGGCGTCCACGGGCGTGATCCTCGCGGTCGGGACCGGGTTCCCGAAGGTGGAGAAAGGGGGCAGCAACTGGGCTGCGCGCCTCAAGGGAGCCCCGGGCGACACCGTCGTGCTCAGCCTCGGCACCGGGGACGTCCCCCCCGTTCCGTTCGTGATCGACAGCGCGCGCGCCCTCGGCAAGCACCTCGAGTTCCGCGACGCCGAGCGGCTCGTGGCCCTCGTGGGCATCGAGCTCGGTCGCCTGCACCAGGAGGTCGAGAAGCTGGCGGCCTACGTCGGCGCCGCAGACCACATCGACGCCGCGGCCATCGACGCTGCCACGAGCCTGCTCGCCGAGGCGGAGATCTGGGACCTCACCGGGGCGATCGCTCGCCGCGACGTCGATCGCGCGCTGGGAGCGCTGCACCGCTTGCTGCACTCCGGAGAAGAAGCCCACCGGCTGTTCGCGATGGTGGGCTGGCAGGTCCGCGAGCTCGTGAAGGCCGCCGACCTGCTCCGCGCCGGGGCCAACGATCGCGACGTCACTTCCAGGACCAAGGTCCGCTGGGAGGTGCTGAAGGACCTCAAGCCCCGGGTAGCCAGGGGCGAGTTTCCCTCGTCCGCCGAGCTGCTGCGCCGGCTCGCCACCGCCAACCGGCAGATGAACGGCCACCGCGCGGGCTCGACGCGCGTGCTCGAGGGGCTGGTGCTGGAGCTGGTCACGGGGTCGATTCGACGCCCGCCGCCCCTGCCGGCACCCTGACCGCTGGTCACGGTCGGTGGCCGCGGACATCTCCCCTCAGGCGGGGGGACACCAGCGGCCTGCCCGCTCAGGTGGCGGTGGAGAGGCCCTTCACCGCGGCCGCGAGGCGCTTGACCCGGCGGATCGCCTGGTTGCGGTGGATGACGCCCTTCGTCTGGAGGGCCTGGATGACGGACACGGCCTCGCGGAACTCCTTCTGGGCCGCGTCCACGTCCTTCTTCTCGATCGCGCCGCGAAGGTCGGCGATCTGGTTCCGCATGCGGGTGCGGTTGAGCCGGTTGCGCGTGCGCCGCTTGAGGGCCTGTACCGCGCGCTTCGCTGCATCCTTGTGGTTCGCCAAGACAGTCTCCAGAGTCGTGATCGGAATGGGAGACGCCGCTGGTATCGGATCCCCGGTCTCGGGGCAAGCGCTCTGTACGCGGCCACCGGGACGGCATACGTCGGCAGGCCGCCCGGAGAGCAAGCGTGGACCGTCGCCCCCGCACCCGCAACTTCGCGATCATCGCGCACATCGACCACGGCAAGTCCACGCTCGCCGATCGGCTGTTGCAGCGGACCGGCGCCGTCAGCGATCGGGAGATGAAGGAGCAGATGCTCGACTCGATGGACATCGAGCGCGAGCGCGGCATCACGATCAAGGCCCAGACGGCCTCCGTCCGGTACGAAGCGAAGGACGGCCAGGTCTACGAGCTGAACCTCATCGACACGCCCGGGCACGTGGACTTCACCTACGAAGTGTCCCGCTCGCTGGCGGCCTGCGAAGGTGCGCTGCTGGTCGTCGATGCCACCCAGGGCGTCGAGGCGCAGACCCTCGCCAACGTGTACCTCGCGCTCGAAGCGAACCTCGAGATCATCCCCGTCATCAACAAGATCGACCTGCCGAGCGCCGACCCCGACAGCGTCGTGCAGCAGATCGAGGACGGAATCGGGCTCGACGCGTCCGGCGCCGTGATGGCCTCCGCCAAGACCGGCATCGGCATCGACGAGATCCTCGAGGCGATCGTGGCCCGCGTCCCGCCGCCCAAGGGGGACCTCGACGGTCCACCTCGCGCCCTGATCATCGACTCCTGGTTCGACGCGTACGTCGGCGTCATCGTGCTCGTCCGGATGTTCGACGGCCGGTTGAAGGTCGGAGAGCGCATCAAGCTCATGACCACCGGCGCCCGCCACGAGATCATCAAGCTCGGGGTGTTCACCCCGGCGGCCCTCTCGAAGACCATGCTCGAAGCAGGCGACGTGGGGTTCGTCGTCGCCAACGTGAAGGACATCCGGGACGCCCGCGTGGGCGACACGATCACCCACTTCCTGAACGGCGCGACCGAACCCCTGCCAGGCTTCAAGGAGGTCAAGCCGATGGTGTGGTCCGGGATCTACCCGACCGACTCGGCCGACTACGACAACCTCAAGGACGCGATCGAGAAGCTCAAGCTCAACGACAGCGCCATCCGGTCGGACCCCGAGACCTCGGACGCCCTGGGACTCGGGTTCCGCGTGGGCTTCCTGGGGCTCCTGCACATGGAGATCGTCCAGGAGCGGCTCGAGCGCGAGTACGACCTCGACCTGATCACCACGGCGCCCTCCGTCGTGTACAAGGTCCACCTGCGCGACGGCTCGGAGGTCGAGATCCGCTCGCCCTCGCAGCTCCCGCCGCTGCAGAAGGTCGAGAAGATCAGCGAACCCATCTCGCGTCTCACGCTGCACTGCCCCGAGGCCCACATCGGCGGTGTCCTCAAGCTGTGCGAGGAGCGTCGCGGGACGCAGGTCTCCTTCGACTTCACCGCGCCGGGCCGCGTGCAGCTCGTGTACGACATCCCGTATGCCGAGGTCGTGTTCGACTTCTTCGACAAGCTGAAGTCGGTCAGCCGCGGCTACGCGTCCATGGACTACGAGATCCGCGAGTTCCGCGAGGACGACCTCGTGAAGGTGGACATCATCCTCAACGGGGAGCTGGTCGACGCCCTGTCGCTGCTCTGCCACCGCAAGCAGGCGCACGACAAGGGCGCGGCGATGACCCGCAAGCTCAAGGAGCACATCCCGCCGCAGATGTTCGAGGTCGCCATCCAGGCCGCGATCGGCGGGAAGGTCGTGGCGCGCACCAACGTGAAGGCGCTCCGCAAGGACGTGCTCGCCAAGTGCTACGGCGGGGACATCAGCCGCAAGCGCAAGCTCATCGACAAGCAGAAGAAGGGCAAGAAGCGGATGAAGGCCCTGGGAACGGTCGAGGTGCCCCAGGAGGCGTTCCTCGCGGTGCTCTCGCTGGGCGATGACTGAGGTGGAGCCCACCTCGGTCGGCGCAGACTCCCGGGGAGGCAGCACCACCTCCGACGTGGGTGTCCCGGCGAGCGCTCGTCCCGGGTTCTTCGCGCGCCCCTGGGTGAGGGTCGCCGGAGTGGGGCTCGCGGTGGGCGGGATCGCCGCGATCGGCTTGCCGCTCCTGGTGCTCGGGCCCTACGTCAGCGACGACCTCCGCCTCGATCGGGTGGTGCGGGCCGTGGCCCTCGACTGGCGCGACTTCGGCGAGGAGCGCGCCCGCGAGCGCCTCGAGTACGAGCTCGATCACCAGGGCATCGGAGCGTGGGTCGAAGACGACGACTGCGTCCTCGTCACGGCGGGCGAGGAGCGCAGCGTCACCTGCGCCTGGGGGGTGGCGTTGCCGGTGCCCTGGACGGAGCTCGTGCTCCCGGTGACCTTCCGGTCGGTGGCCACGATCGACCCGTCGGGCGACATCCGATAAGCAGGAGGGGCTCGGGTTCCGCGGCGGTGCTAAGGTGCTCGGCGATGGCCCGACGATCCCGCCGTGGGTGGGTCGACAGCGGCCGGTTCAACGTAGGTGGAGACGAACCCGATGACGAAGAACCCCGTCACCCCGGCGGGCTATGTGGCCCTCGTTGCCGAGCTCAAGCACTTGCTCGAGGTCCTGCGACCCGGGATCGTGCGCGACATCGAGGAAGCGCGCGCGCACGGGGACATCTCCGAGAACTCCGAGTACGAGGACGCGAAGGAGCGGCAGTCGCACTGCCAGGGTCGCATCGCCGAGCTCGAGAGCCGCGTCGCCGCCGCCGAGATCATCGACGTCACCCGCTTGCCGAACAACGGCCGCGTCGTGTTCGGCTGCACCGTACGCATCGAGAACACCGCCTCCGGCGAGGCCCGCACGTGGCGGATCGTCGGTGAGGACGAAGCCGACGTAGAAAAGCAGATGATCAGCTTCAAGTCCCCGCTCGGGAAGGCCATGATCGGCAAGAACAGCGGCGACGAGGTGGTGGTGCCGGCCCCGAACGGCAACCAGACCTGGGAGATCCTCGAGGTCGTGTACAAATGACCCCGGCCGGGACAGAGGGCGGAGCTGCGCCTTCTGCCGAGGTCCTCCGGCCGACCGACGGAGCCCTCGCAGACCCGGAGGGGCGGGCAGATCCGGCCGGGTCCGTACCTGGCGATGCCGAAGGCGGCAGGCTCCCGTTGCGTGAGCTCGATCGGGCGCTGGCGCCCGTCCGGCGGGCGGTGCGCTCCGCGCTCGATCGCGGGGTGGTGTCGCCGTACCTCTCCACCCTCCTGCGACCACACGCTGCGCAGGCTGCGGCGCTCGAGCTGCCGGGCGCCCTCCGTGAAGCGCTCTCCGAGCTCGTCGGGATGATCGAGGCGCTGGGCGCGGGAACGCCCGACCCCGCGGCGCTGTTGGCCGACGTGTCTTCGCGCCTGTCCCGCGTGGACGCGCTCGCTGGCCTGCCGCTGCCGTTCCACCCGCGTCCGATCCCGAAGGTACGCCAGGTCGACGTGCCCGAGCCCAGCCCGGCCGCTCCTGCACCCGCACCGGCTGCCGCAGCGGCTGCAGCGCCGTCGACTCCCCTGCCCCCACCGCCGGCGCCGCAGGACGACGACGACGAAGAGGACGACGGAATCCTCGAGTTCGCGGGCGAGCTGCTCACGCCGCTGGCCGACGTGCTCCCGCCGGAGCTCCTGGCAGCGGGCGCGTCCGGCCTCGCAGCGCTCGGCATCGAGACCGTGCGCGACCTGGCCTGGATCCGCCCGAGCATTGTCGAGCGGCTGTCCCCGATCTTCGGCGCCGGCAGGCCGCTTCCGTCCGGCCGCGCCGCGGTGGGTGGCAGGATTACGGCGCAGTTCACCGTGTTCCGTCCCGATGGGGGACGCGATCGGTGCGCGCTGCTGGTGGGCGCCGGGCGGTTGCGCATCCGGTGGGCCGCGGACTGGCTGCAACCCCCCTTGGCCGTGGCCCGCACCTTCCCGAAGGTGGTGGTGGCCGGAACGGTCGTCGGCGACACCCCGGCCGAACTCGTGGGCGCAGAGCCCGTCGCGACGGACGCGACAGACGGGGAAGGCACCGTGGCCACCGTTCCCGCGTGGGACCTGCCCGGGGTCACCGATCGCGTCGTCCGCCAGGTGCTGCGCTCGCTGACGGCAGGCTTCGTCCAGGTGCGCGACCCCCTCGGGCCCGAGGTGCTCCGCCGCCACCACCTGCTCGGCCTCGGTGAAGCGCTCGAGCAGGCCCTCGGGCGCGGGACGGAGTCCGGGCGCCGCCGCCTGGCGTTCGACGAGGCACTGCTGGTGCAGCTGGCGCCCATCCTCGTACGCTCGGCCCGCGAACCAACGGGTTCCGGCGCGGACCGCGGCGTCGGGCACACCCTGCTGCACGGGCTCGTGGGGCGCCTCGGCCAGACCTCCGAGCTCGTGCTCGACGACGCAGGGCAGGCCATCTTCGAGGATCTCAAGCGCGACCTGCGTCGGAACGTGCCCTCGCGCCGCGTCGTGACCTCCGAGGTGGGCGCCGGCAAGGGGCGCCTCCTGCTGCTCGCCAGCGTGCTCGTCGCCGAAAGCAAGAACCAGGTGCTCGTCGTCGGCGCGGACGCAGCAGACGCCGAGCAGCGCTTCCAGCTCTGCGAGCCGCTGCTCCGCGAGTCGGGCCTCACGGCGCGGTGGCTCGGCGCCAGCCCCACCCCCGGCGTCCGGGAGGCGCTGCGGCGCGGCGAGATCCATGTGGCGTTCGCGCCGCCCGAGATCCTCGAGGACGGGCTGCTGGCTGCAGCGTCGGGCGACGTCGAGCGACTCCGCGGCGTGCCGTTCCGGCGCCTGGGGCTGGTGGTGGCCTTCGAGCGCGAGCACTTCGGCCTCGCCTCCGCCGCGCACGCCCGCATGACCGGGCCACGGCCGCACCTCGTCGTGGTGCCGATCGTGCCCGTCGGGACCCGCGTGCTCACCACCGCCTACGCCGATCACCAGGTCTCGGTCTACGTCGACGCAGCGCGCCTCCCCGCCCGCATCCAGCTGTGTGGCGCCGACCAGCGGCTGCAGGCCTACGTCCGCCTCCGGGAGGTCGTGGACGCAGGGCAACAAGGCGTCGTCGTGTTCCCCACCGTCGACGGCGCAGACGCGCTCGACATCCCCAACGCGTTGCGGTTCGTACGCGCGCTCGAGGGCGACACGCTCAAGGGGGTCCGCGTCGGGCTGCTGCACGGAGCGATGGCCGCCCCGGACCGCGCCCGGCTCGTGGAGGACGCCCTGCACCGGCGCGTGCAGGTGCTGGTCTGCACGGCCCGCGTCGAAGACCTCCCCACCATCCCGGGCGCGACCATGGTCGTGGTGGAGCAGGCCGACCGGATGGAGCAGTGGCGGTTGCACCGCGTCATCGGCTACTTCTCCCGCGCGGAGCAGCCGGCCACGGCCATGCTCGTGGTGGGTGAGAACGCCGAGCCCGAGTCGGCGGCCCGTGTGGACCGCGTGGTGTCCGCGCCGAACGGGTTCGCGCTCACCGAGGCCCTGGTCCAGCTGCGCGGCGTGGAGCGCTCGGTGGCGGCTGGGTCGGCGCCGGCGCCGTCCTGGCGCTGGCTCGATCCCGACGGCGACCTCGCCCTGGTCCTGGCGGCCCGCGAGGAGGCGCATCGGTTGTTCCGCGCCGATGCCTCGCTCCGGCGCGGCGGGACGTCGGAGCTCACCGCCTGGCTGCGGCGCCGGTGGGCCGAGCTCTGGCCCGACGCGGTCGGCAACGGCGCCTGGCTCTGTCCCATCCGGGAAGAGGGACCCACGGAGCCGCGCAAGAAGCGCCGGCGGCGGCGCCGGAAGCGCTGAGTGTCAGGGCGCCAGGGGATCGGTGGTGGACGACACCGCGAACCGCACGTTCGCGAAGCCGCTCCGCCCCGCTGCCTCCAGCACCGGCCCGAGCGCCGACCACGCCACCCGGCGATCCACCTGCAGGAGGAGCTCACCCTCCTCCTCGCCCCGCGGCACGCGCTCGAGCGCTGCGTCGAGAGCGGCGAGCTCGGACGCGTCGGGGGCTCGCGACTCTCCCGCCCAGGTCCCGACGGTCTCGCCGGCCACCTGCACCGAGGCCTGCGACACCACCACCACCGGCGCGAACCGCAGGGGCCGGATCTCGGTGGACGGCGCGAACTTGAGGTCCGGCGACGCCACCACGGCGACGCTCGTGTTCCCGTAGAGGTTCAGCAGGAACAGGAGCAGGTTGATCATCATGTCGACCATCGCCGCGAGCTGGAGCTCACCAGCGGGTGGTTCGCGGTGTCGCCGCTCCCGCCGCCGGGCCGAGAGCGACCTCACGGACCCACCACCAGGTCGGGGAACAGCTCCCGGCCGGCCCCGTCGTCGCGAACGAGGTCCATGGTGCGCACGACCACCTCGAACGGCACGCCCTGCTCGGGGGCGAGCACCACCGCGCGCTCGTCGGGCCGGCTCTCCTTGAGGGCCGTCAGCACCGCCCGGAGACCCGGACCGTCCCACGCGCCGAGCCCCTCGCAGGGGACGACGCCACACGGGACCGAGCGTTCGCGTCCCTCACCGCCCTCGATCCACTGGACGGAGAAGCCGTCGGGACGCACGTGGACGGCCAACCCGAGCTGCTCCCCGGTCGCTTCCGCCGTGCCCGCGGACACGCTGGACTCGAGCTCGGCGTACACGCCGAACTGGGCGTTGACCAGGAGCATCTGGATCAACAGCGACACCATGTCCAGCAGCGGAACGAGGTTCAGCTCCGGGGGGTCGATCCGCATCCGGCGACGACGGCTCACCCCTGCGCCACCGCGCCATCGGCGTCGCGCCGGGTGTTCCGCGTGCTCAGCAGCAACAGCACGCGCAGCGCGCTCCGGTCCACGTCGTCGAGGATCCGGTTCGCCTGGTGGACCAGGAACGAGTGCGCGATCAACGTGGGGATCGCGACGGCGATGCCGCCGGCGGTGGTGTACATGGCGAGCGCGATGCCCGCGGACAACATGGTCTGCTTGTCTTCGGGGTTGGCCTTCGACACGGCGTCGAACGACTGGATCAGGCCCACGATGGTGCCCAGCAGCCCCAGCAGGGTCACGACGTTGGCGATCGTCGCGAGGTACCCCGTGCGGCCCTGCAGGGTCGGGACCGCGTCCAGCGTCGCCTGCTCCACCGCCAGCTGCACCGTGTCCCGGTCGCCGTCCGCGTTGCGCAACGCGGCCTTCACGACGTTCGCGAGCGGCGCCCGCGGGGCGGAGAGGCAGAGGTGGATGGCCTTGTCGAGCTCGTTGGCGAGGACCAGGCGCTGGATGTCCGCCATGAAGGCGTTGACCGGGAGCCGCGCGAAGAACAGGAGGTAGAACAGGTGCTCCAAC
>JBIKWC010000294.1:0-9102 GCA_044356535.1 Myxococcota bacterium | reverse complement strand
AGGCTGGCCACGGGCACCTCGACCCACTTCTTCCCGCCATTGACGGGCTCCGCGCGGACGATGGCCGCCGGGCTCTTCAGCACGGGCTTGTCGCCCTCCTTCACGACGTGCCCCTCGCGCGCCACGTACAGCTCGTCCTTGCCGTCCGCGTCCGTGTCGACGACCAGGATCTCCTTCGCGTGCGACTCCTCCCACGCGAACACGTCCGTCCGGACGTACTTGCCGCCGCGAGCGTCGTACCGCGCCACACCGCCCGGTTGCGACGCTCCCGAGGCCCGGTTCCGCGCGGAAGGCGTAGTGTAGAACTCCTTCTTCCCGTCGCCGTCCACATCGCCGATCTCGACCTCGTGGACGAAGGTGTCGTCCTTCTGGTCCATCTCCGTCCAGGTCCAGGTGGCGTCCGCGCCCTGCTCGCCCACGGCCACCACGCCGCGATCGTGCGTCACGAGCACGATCTCGTCCTGGCCGTCGTTGTCGACGTCGCCGACCTCCACGTCGCGGAGCCGGTCGAACTTCCCGCCCCACGACTTCTCGAACAGCGTGGTCGACTTCCACTTCGCGCCGTCTCGCTGCCAGAACTTCAGCATCGCCTTCTCGGCGCCGATCGTGAGGATGCCGTCCTTCCAGGGCATCCCTTTGTGGAAGACGTTGGAGTCCGGATCCTCGATGACCTCCGGATACCAGTCCGTCCCGTCCGTCCGGAGCAGCGTCATCTTGGCGGGGCCGGGCTTCCCGTTCACCGACTGGGACTGGACCATGATCAGCGTGGCCAGCGGACCGGGGGGCGCCACCTTCGGCGCAGGCGGGGGCGCGGGAGCCACCGGCGGCGGGGGTGCGGGCTTCGGTGGGGGCGGCGTCTCGCCGCTGCAGCTCGCGACGACCACGGCGCCGACGAGGAGCCCTGCAACCCCGACCGCCATCCCCATTCCCAGCCTGTTGCTCACGAACCCTCCGAGGTGGACGCAGTGACCCGCCGACGGAGTTCCGTCAAGCGCGTGAGGCGCTCCACCCGGGGTATGTGGGCCCGATGTCCGCCGTCCCCACCCGCAGCTCCCGGCGCCTCCTGTTGTTGGTGGTCGCCGCCCTGTTCCTGCTCACGGCGGGGATCGCGGTCTGGCGCGTCCTGGCGCTGCGCGACCTGGCGATCGAGCGAGAGCGGTCCAGGCTCCAGTCGCTCGTGGAGGATCACGTCGATCGGTTCGAGGCCTCCGTGTTGTCCGAGATGTGGGACCTGACCGTCCAGATCGCGGAGAACCCGGACCGGGCGGCGGTCAACCAGGGCAAGCTCCGCGCGTCGAAGGGCTGGTTCGACGCTCTGTTCCTGTGGGTCCCCGGGCCGGGGATGCTGTTCCCGCTGCCGTCGGCGCCGGGAACGTCGCGCGAGATGCAGGAATCGGCTTGCCTCGCGCGGGCGCACGGCCTCGAGCGATCGAGCCCCGACGACGTGGACGCCATCGTCACCGAGTACGTCGCCGGTTGCCGCGCCGAACACGCTGCCGTGCGCCTGTACGCCGGGAAACAGGCGGCCCACCACCTCCTCGGGCAGGGGCGCGCCGTAGATGCCCTGGCCGTGCTGGACGCCACCGGCCTGCGTGACGGTGTCACCCTCCGCCAGGCCGTCGCGGCCGGGGTCGATCCGTTCGAGGTGGCGACCCACCGGCTGGCCCGCGTGGAGATCCGGTTGTACCTCGAACCCGGCGACGCGAGCGCGTTCGACCTCGCCGCCACGATCGGTCGGGAGCTGGCCGAGCTCGAGGCGCCCGACCTGGACGCAGCGGGCGTGCCGATGAACCAGATCCACCGCCTGCTCGGACGGGCGGGGCGGGCCGAGACCTCCGCCGAGCTCGGCGAGGGGTTCCGGCGGGCAGCCCGCCGCTCCGAGGCCTACAAGCAGGTGGTGGATCGCCTGGTCCAGGAGCCGCCGCGCCCGGACCAGAAGTCGGGGCGGATGGTGATCGACGCCTACTCCGAGCACCCGTTCCTCCTGCACTACGGCTGGGCTCCGGGGCCCGCCGGGCCAGGGGGCGGGGACGGTCCGCTGCTGGGTGTGGCGTTCGCGATCCGCGAGAACGTCCTGATCGAGCGGTTCCTGCAGCACCTCCCCCGCGCGCTCCGGGGCTCGACCACCGTCGTCGACGCGCGGACCAACGACTTCGCGGCGGGCTCGCGCGGCGGCGGCAACACCGTGTGCGGGGCGCAGTTCCGCCGCACGCTCACCCACCTCCGTGTCAACGTCCGGAACTCGGCGCTGACGGCGGCTGTGGGCGCATCGAGGGAGCAGTGGGCCGTACCCCTGTCGGTCATCTCGGTGGCGTCCGCGATGGGGCTGGTGCTCCTGTTCGCGCTCGACCGCACCACCCGGCAGCAGGTGGAGCTGTTGGAGCGGCAGCGCGCGTTCGGCACCCGGGTGACGCACGAGCTGAAGACCCCGCTGGCGGGGATCAAGGTCATGGCCGAGAACCTCGAGGTCGGGGCCTACAAGGACGACCGCCAGCGCCAGGAGATGGCCCACCGGATCGTGCAGGAGGCCGACCGCCTGACGCAGCGCGTCGACGAGGTGCTCGCCGCCGCCAAGGAGCGCACCATCCCCTCGCCGGTGCCCTTCGAGCCCGAGGAGCTCGTGTACGCCCTCGTCGAGGAGTGGGAGCCGCGGATGGTCGATGCCGGCGTCGCGTTCGAGGTCGATCCCGGAACCACCGCTCCGGTCCTCGGTGATCCCGCAGCGTTCCGCGATGCGGTCGGCTGCCTGCTCGACAACGCCTTGAAGTACCGGCGCCCCGAAGGGAAACCCTCGATCCGGATGACCCTCGCAGAGGAGGGTCGGTACGCGGTGCTGAGCGTGGTCGACAACGGCCTCGGCGTGCCGAAGGTGATGCGGAAGCGGATCTTCGACCGCTTCGTCCGGGTGGAGGGCCCGCACCGCGGCGCCGCGGGGGGCCACGGTCTCGGGCTGGCGCAGGTGCGGGAGATCGTGCTCGCGCACCGAGGCACGGTCGTGTGTACGGACGGCATCGACGGCGGGAGCACCTTCACCATCCGGGTGCCCACCCAGGTCGAGAACCGGAAGGGCTGACCTGTCCCCGTGACACCGCCGGGATATGCTCGGAGTTCGGGAGGTCGGATGCGTCGGTTCGGAGCCGCAGGCGCCTGCTGGGTGCTGATCGTGGGTGCAGCGGTCACGGCGTGTGACGGCGCCAACGTCGTCCCCAAGCCGATCGGACACACCGGGATCGGCGACGACGACGACGACGACGACACGACGTTCCCGTCCGGAGACGACGAAGGCAGCGTCATCCTCACGGTCCAGCAGCCGTCGAGCCTCGATCCGGCCGGCTCCACCACCCTCACCGCGCTGTTCGTGGAGTCCGATCGCGGGTGGCTCAACCTCGTCGACTGCTTCACGTCGTTCTGCGCGACCCAGCTGCCCGCTGCTGTCGGCGACTCGGTGCTGGTGCAGCCGACGGACGAGACGCTCAAGGACGAGCTCCTCACCCGCGACATGGGGAACCGGATCGCACTCGGCGACCTCGCCGCCAAGAAGCAGGAGGACGGCTCGTTCCTGTTCTACTCGACGGTCGAGCCCGGCCCCGCCGACCTCGGGAACGCGCCCATGGGCCTCACGCTCGGCGGCGCGTGGGCGGACTACCGCGGGACGGACGACATCCAGCCGCCTTCCCCGATCGTCGTCACCCAGCCGGCGCCCACCGAATCCCACGAGTTCCTCTCCTCGGACGGGATCCATCTCGAGTGGGAGGCCGGTGGCCGCGGCGACGTGATGATGCTCGTCACCACCCCGGTGGAGCGTCGGCTGTACTGGCTCGAGGACACCGGCAGCTACGATCTCGACCTCGTACCGCTCAACCTCGTCGACGGCGCGCTCGTCGCCATCGACCTCGGCCGCTGGTCACGCGACGGGGTCGACCTCGACGGCAATGTCGTCACCATGTTCGTGAAGTCGAACCAGCACCTCGAGGGCGACTGGCGAAACCTCGATGGTCGGCAGCCGTTGTCCGACATCTACGACACCTGCGCCGAGGCGGTCGGCGGCGTGCCCCTCGTCGCGGGCAACTACATCGGCGACATCCGCAGCTACGAGAACGACCTGCGTCCCCGCGCTGGGCAGTGTACGGCCTACACCGCGAACGGGCAGGACGGCATCCTGCCCATCGATCTGCTCGACAACGACCAGCTCGAGGTCACCTACCGCCTCCCGAACGGGGACAGCTCCGTCTACCTCACGACCGACTGCGACGACCTCACGGAGTGCGTGGCGGGCCGGGACGCCAACCTCCAGGGCGGAGACGAGACGTTCACCTACGTGAACGACCAGGGCGACCGGCGCATGTACCTCGTGCTCGACGGGTTCGACCGCTACAACTCTGCGTTCAACCTCGACGTCGAGATCACGTCGCTCGGTGGGGCCGTCTTCCAGGACACCTGCGCGGAAGCCATCGGCCAGGGACCGGTGAACCCCAACGCCTACCAGGGCCGCCTGGGGGGCAACCAGAACCTCCTCCAGCCCGACTGCTCGCCCAACAGCGACGGCGGAGAGGGCGTGCTGCAGGTGTTCCTGCTCCCCGGCGAGACCCTCGACGCGCAGGTCACCACCAACGGCTCCGCGAACGCCGCGATGTACCTCATGTACAACTGCTCCATCGCCGACAGCTGCCTGCCGGGGGTCGCGCCCGGGAAGCGCCTCTCGTACCAGAACACCACCGGCGCGTCCGAGTTCCTGTACCTCGTCCTCGACGGCCCTCCCGGCCTCGACACCTACGTGCTCGACCTGCTCATCTACTGACGGCGTTGCCGTTCGTGGGGCATACTGCTCCGACGCGCTCCCTCCACGACCTCGTGGCGGGAGCCCTACCTCCGAGGCCGCCATGCGCTCCCTGATGTGGACCCTGGTCCTGACGAACCTCGCCGCCTGCGCGGGTGACGACACGCCGACGCCCACCGACGGCGACACCGACACGCCGACCGACACCGACACCGGCACCACGCTGCTCGACAGCGCCTGGCCCGTCGGCGACATCGGCAACCTGCACATCGCCCACCACGTGAACACGGGACGGACCGAAGTCATGGGGCTGTTCCTGAACAGCTCCGCCGGCTTCCTGAACATGGCGCAGTGCACGCTCTTCGACACGATCCCGTGTGTCGGTGGCCTCCCCCCCGACGAAGAAACCCCCGAGGATGTGGATCGCGATCAGGCCGTCGACCCCGAGGTCGTCGACAGCCGGTTCCTCGGGTTCGAGATCGAGTTCGGACCGTACGTCCTGCCGTACACCGAGAACCGGAACACCGGGCTCGGGTACTACGGCCTCGACGCCACGGTCCAGGGCCCGGTCACGGGGAACGTGGGCGCGAAGTGGGGCGGACAGTGGGAGCAGCGCACCACGCGCAACGATCTCCAGGTCTCGCCGCCGATCGAGCTGTTGAGCCCGCGCCCGGGCGGGAACATCTTCGTCGTGAACGGAACCCGCGTGCCGATCGAGTGGGTCCCGACCGGTCAGGGGGAGGTCACCCTCACCGTCGCCAACCGGTTCACCCTGTTCCGGTTCTTCCACCTCGACGACGACGGCTACTTCGAGCTCGACGTGGACCAGCTCGGGCTCACGGCCCAGCTCGAGGACCTCTCCGTCACCCTCACCCGCTGGGACATCGCGGACGTCGAGTGGACGGGGCACTACACCCGGATGGTGGCCAGCTCGGACGTGTTCTTCACGATGGACCTCGCCAACGTCGGCGCGCGCGACCCGGTCTACGTCGTCGACTCGTGTACGGAAGCCGGCGGCATGCCGCCCATCACCACCGGGGATTACTGGGGCCGCCTCGACGGGTTCGAGAACAACCTCGATCCCTCCACGCAGAACCCGAACTGCCTCACCGAGACGTACAACTGGTACGCGACCGGACGCGGGCGGGACGGGCTCATCAAGGTCGAGCTCCCCGCGAAGTCGATCCTCAACCTCGAGTACACGCACTTCTCCGAGTCGGCCTCCGTGTACCTCGTCGAGAACTGCAACCAGGCCTCGACCTGCGTGGCTGGCATCGACGCCGACATCTCGCCCGGCGCGCCCGAGGTGTTGAGCCTGTTCAACAAGACGGACGACCTCGAGTCCTACTTCCTCGTGGTCGACTCCTCGAACGACGACGAGCCCACCTCCGAGGTCTTCACGCTCGACCTCACGATCGAGGACCTCCTCGACCCGGAGATGTACGACTTCTGCCTCGACACCGAGGGCGCCCCGCAAACGCTCACGACCGCCGGGTACTACGAGGAGTTCGTGGCCTACACGGGCGAACTCAACCCCGGGCTCGGTGGCTGCACCAGCACCTCGCTCCCGGGCCCCGAGGCGGTCATGCCGTTCACGCTGGATGCGGGCCGGACGATCAGCGTCTCCCTCGACATGGAGGGGGCGAACGGCGCGCTGTACATCCTGACCTCGTGTGAGGCCTCGAGCTGTGTGGCCGGCTCCGACCTCGCGGTGGACGACGGCCCAGAGGCGTTGGTGGTCACGAACACGGGCGCCACGGCGGTCGACCTCAAGCTCGTGGTGGATTCGGTCGACGGGCTTCGGCCGTTCGTGCTCGGCGTCGCGTTCCAGTAGTCGCGTCGCCGTCGTCGGCGGGCGCGTCTGGGGCGGCGCCGCGGGTTACCCGCACGCGTGGGCGGCAGGTTCACGGTGGGGGAGTCGATGGAGCCGAGCGCACAGGGTCCGAGCATCCTGGTGGTCGAGGACGACAACACGATCGCGATGGGCCTCGCGGCCGCGCTCGAGCACGAGCGGTTCGAGGTGCGGCGGGTCGACACCGGCGAGAAGGCCCTCGCTGCAGTGCGCGAGCGCACGCCCGACCTCGTGTTGTGCGACATCATGTTGCCCGGCATCGACGGCCTGCAGGTGATGCGGACCATCAAGGCCGAGTTCGCGGCGGTGCCCGTGATCATGCTCACCGCCCGCACCGACGAGATCGACCGGGTGATGGGCCTCGAGATGGGCGCCGACGACTACGTCACGAAGCCGTTCTCCGTCCGCGAGGTCACCGCGCGCGTCAAGGCGCGGCTCCGCGATCGCTCGGCCGAGCCTCGCACCCCCGACCTCTTCCACTTCGGGAACGTGAAGGTCGACCTCCGGCGGCGGATCCTCTGGAAGGACGGGATCGAGTCCCACCTCACCACGCACGAGGCCGGGACGTTGTCGCACCTGATCACGCACCGCGGTCGGGACGTGTCCCGCGACGAGCTGCTCACGGAGGTCTGGGGGTACAGCGCCGCCCTCACCACCCGCACCGTCGACAACCAGATCCTCAAGCTCCGCAAGAAGATCGAGGAAGTCCCTGCCCAGCCGCGGCACATTCTCACCGTCCACGGCACCGGCTACCGTTTCGAGCCATGAGCTTCGATCTCGACGCTGTCCGCAGCGAGCTCGCGAGCCTGGCCGACGACGACACCGCGCACCGCCACGGCAAGCAGGTCCGCTGCCTCCGGGGGATCCGGGGTGTCCCGTTCGGTGACGTCGCCCGGCTGGCCGACCGGTTGTGGCGGGCCTCCCACCCCATCCTGCCCCGCGACGCAGCGGACCTCGAGGCCCTGTTCACCACGGCCTGGGAGGACGGGCTCGTCGCCGTTGGCCTGCTCGCCACCACCTCCGCGCGCACCCCGGAGGATTCGCAGCGGCTGGCCCTCCGGCTGGCTGGCCGGGTGGACGACCACGTCACCGCCGACGCGCTCGGCTGGCTCGTCTTCGGTCCCCTCGCTGCCCACCTGCACCTCCCCTACCCGACCGTCGTGGAGTCGCTCGTCCACCACGCCCGGCCCGAGGTCCGCAGGGTGGCCGTCTCCGGCGCGCTCGCGTTCACGCCCGCCGTCGTCGAAGGCCCCGCTGCCAGCCCGCTCCGCGCCCAGGTGGGGCAGTCGAAGATCCGCATCTCCGACGGCATCGACGCCCGGGTCCTCGGCTGGGCCATCACCACGTTCCGCCGGGACGAGCCCGTCGCGCGCGCGGTCCGTCGCCTGATCACCACGTGGGGCGCCGAAGACGCCGAGGGCCTCGTGGGGTTCGTCGACGCCCTGCCCGGCGGGCTCCCGCCCGTCCTGGCAGCCGAAGTCCGTCCCTTCCGAGGGGCGCGGTGACGCCGGTCGAGCTCGGCACGGGGTGCGCGGTCGTCGAGGTGGCGCACGCCGTCGAGGGCGCTGGCGACCGGGTCTCCGCGCACACCCGGCTCGACGTGGTCTCCGAAGGCGGCTGCGCGCGGCTGTCGTTCCCCCTCCCCGCCGGCGCTGGCCTCGGGGATTGGAAGGTCGTGGAGCGTCGGCACGACGGCACCCGCGTCCGGCTCGACGACACGCGGTGGGAGGTCTCCCTGCGGGACCCAGACGGAGACGCGATCGCGACCCTGCACGTCCCCGATCTGTGGAAGCTCGACCAGGTGCGGGTCACGCTCGAGCGCACCGCGGTGCCCGTCGACGTCGCCGGCGCGTGGCGCGACGGGACGGTGCCCCCCGCCGCTCCCGGACTGCTCCCCGCCGTGATCACCCACCGGTCCCGCGTGCTCACGCTCGCGCTGCCCCCGGGCAACCCGCAGCTCACGTTGCACCCAGAGGGCGAAGCCACGAGCCACGTCGACGAGGAGGTGGTGGTCGGAGCCGCAGAGCAGGAGCGGGGCTTCGTGGTGGAGGCACCGGACGGCGTGACCCCGGTGCTGCGCGCCGAACCCAGCGGCGCCGCGACGCTCGTTCCAGCGGGAACGGTGTGGCAGGTGCGGGTTGCTCCCTCCGAGGCCGATGCCCGGCTGGTGTTGTCCTGGGACGACGAAGCCTCGCCCACCCACGGTGAACGCGGCGCCCTCGACGAGCTCACCGTACGCCTCGACGATGGCCGCGTGCGCTGGGAGGGCGACCGGTGGTCGATCGAGCAGGCGCGTGACGAGTGGATCCTGCCCACGCGCGACGTGCTGATCAGCGCCCTCGATCGCCGATTCAAGATCGCTGCTCTCCCGGAGCCCAGCATCCCGAGCGAGCTTCGGGGCGCGCCCGCCAGTGACGAGACCCTCGCGGATCTGCGTCCGCGGCTCGCCGCCCGCGCCGCCACCCTGCCCGAC
>JBIKWC010000547.1:0-2596 GCA_044356535.1 Myxococcota bacterium | reverse complement strand
GGAGGAGGGCGCCTCTCCGGGGTCGTCGCAGTCGAGGTCGGCGGACGCCACGGGAGTGGCTCCGCGGCTGCCGTCCCCGTCGGCGTCGGCGAAGCAGGTCTCGGCGCCGTCGCAGTTCTGGTCGGTGCCGTCGCCGGTGAGCTCGGTGGCGCCGGGGCGGACGGCGGCGGAGGCGTCGTTGCAGTCGAGGGGATCGGCGGTGACGGCCTCGCGGGCGTCGCTGCAGTCGGCGTCGGCGGAGGCGAGGGTGGCGGCGGTGCGGGCGCCGTCGTCGTCATTGTCGAGGAAGCAGGTTTCGGCGCCGTCGCAGTTCTGGTCGGTGCCGTCGCCGGTGAGCTCGGTGGCCCCGGGGAACGTCCCGGGGTCCACGTCCGCACAGTCACCCGAACGGACCGCGAGTCCGAAGGCGGCGCAGAGGAGGTCTCCCGACACGAGGAGCCCGCCTCCCCAACCGTCTCCGTCCGCGTCGAACCAGCACAACTCGAATCCGTCGCAGTCCTGGTCGATGCCGTCGTTGGGCACCTCCAGCAGGCCTGGCGACCTCGAGCCGTCGGTGTCGTCGCAGTCCAGGGGGAGGGATCCGTCCGCGCATTGAGGGCCGGCGCAGTAGCCGTCCCCATCGTTGTCCGAGGGGCCGACCTGGATGCCCGCAGCGGAGGTCGGCGAGGGCGGGAAGACCTGGACCCGGTCGCAGGTGGAGAACGGCGCGAGGCCCGGGTCTTCGCTCACGTCTCCCACGTGGGAGTACTGGCCGAAGGGATCCACGAGCGGAGCGTTCTGGGACGTTCCGAAGAAGTTGTTGTGGGTCCCGGTCGCGATGACCCCGAGGTCGGGGATCGACAGGCCCGTCGGGTCGTTGTCGAACAGCAACACCCGGTCGAGCGACAGCCCGCCGGAGCGCACGACGACGCCGGCGCTCGCGTGTCCGACGATCGTGTCGTGGACGAGGGTGTGCAGAACCCCGGACGCCAGCTCGACGCCCCCCTCGCCGTCCCCACCGCACACGAACGACTGCTCGAGGGTCAGGTCGTCACACTCGGAGAGGAGCGTCCCGTGCGCCTGGGTGCCGCCGATGCCGTCGAGCGCGGTGTCGATCAGGTAGGCCTGTTCGACCGTGCAGGTCCCCCCTCGCAGCGCGGACTCGCCCTCGGCGTACGATTGGAACAGCGAGACGGAGGACGCGCCGAGGAGGTCGAGCGGGTACCCGCCTCCGGTGTGGTGGGTCGCGGTGAGGCCGACCGAGCTGGCGTGGAGGAAGAGGTCGGTGGGTTGGCCGGTCGCGGCCACGTTGTCTTCGAAGCCGTCCCGCACGAACGACACCGCGCTGGTGAGGTCGTCCGAGTACACGGCGGTCTCGCCGTTGCCGATCCACCGCCCGCCCGCGCTGGCGAACCCGGCGTCCACCAACCGTACCGCGCCCCCCATCAGTCCAGCGTGGTTCCGGTAGAACGTGGCGTCCTGGAGCGTCACGGAGGCCCGCTCGGCGAACAGGCCTCCGCCCTCCGTCGACGAGAAGTTGTCGCTCAACACGGAGTCGGTCAGCGCGACGGTCGCGTCGGTCTCCGCGCGGACCCCCGCCCCCTCGACCGTGGCGTTGCCGCGAACAATCCCCACGCGCAGGGTCGTCAGCGAGCTGGGGAGTGTCCCTCCGCCCCCGATCACCGGCGCTCCGATCATGGCGGCCGCCAGTCCTCCTCCGCCCGGCGGCGCTGGCGAGGGGCCTGGTCCGGGCAGGGGTCCTCCACCCGTCCCGGCGATCCGGATCCCGCCGCGGACGTCGCCGCCGTCGACCACCAGGTCCTGGAGCACCAGGTCGGAGTCGACGACCACCACGACGTACCCAGCGCTGCTCCCGGTGAGCCGGGTGTCTCGGCCGACGCCGACGATCGTCAAGGTGCCCTTGCCGGCGACCACCAGGTCTTCCGCCCAGATCCCGGGCCCGACCTCGATCACGTCTCCGCCGACGGAGGCGTCGATGGCGTCCTGGACGGTGGCGAAGTCTCCGCCGGAGACCTCGACCCGGTAGGTCGCCGCCTCGGAGCGGGCCGCCAGCCACCATGGGATCATCTCGACCTCCGGAGCGGGAGGAGGGCCAGGAGCACCCACAGCGCGGGCCACGCGCCGCCCGGCGCGGACCGGCAGAACCAGGCCCGCGGGAGCGGACGGCCGCTCGCGTCGCCGCCGCCGCCCGGGTCCGTTCCGGGGACGGTCGCGGACCGACAGTCCGGGTCGGCCTGATCGATCTGCTGGTCGCAGTCCTCGTCGAGCCCGCCGTCGCACGCCTCGACCCGAGACACCACGTCCTCGTCCTCGGTGTCGACGCGACCGTCGCAGTCGTCGTCCACGCCGTTGCAGAGCTCCTCCGCCTCGGGCGACACGCCGGGGTCGGCGTCGTCGCAGTCACCGGCGCAGGGCAGCCAGCCGTCTCCGTCCGCGTCGAGGGGAAGGTAGGATAAGGGCCTCCGCCATGGTCCCGCTGCATCGCCGGCTTCCCTGAGCATGGGTTGGAGGGTAGCACGAGTCGTGCGGTCGGTGCGGCGTTGACGCTGGCCCGGTGGAAACGCGGCGTTGGTTCGTGGGGCTCCTCCGGCTCCCG
>JBIKWC010000546.1:0-2600 GCA_044356535.1 Myxococcota bacterium | reverse complement strand
CGGGCGTCAGCGCCGGCAGGGCCGCGAGTGCTTTGCGGAGCTCGGTGAGGCGCTCGAAGCCGCCGTCCTTGGCGACGTGTTTCTCGACCTGCTTCGGCTCCCAGCGGGTCGGCGCGTGGAACAGGAACGTGGCCTGGCGCTGCAGGTCCACGAACGTCTTGGCGCGCGGCCGGTACATGCGGAGGAGGTGGCGCTGGCTCGCCTCGGAGAGGGCGCGCAGGGGCGAGTCCACGACCTCGAGCCACTGGACGAGGCGCACGTGGAGCTGGTCCTCGGGCATCGACTTCATGTACTCGGCGTTGAACCACGACAGCTTGTCGTAGTCGAACCGCGCGGGCGTCTTCTGGACGCGGTCGACGGTGAAGGCGGCCACCATGTCGTCGAACGAGAGCAGCTCGCGGTCGTCGCCGGGGGACCAGCCGAGGAGGCACAGGTAGTTGACCACGGCTTCGGGCAGGTAGCCGCCTTTGCGGTAGTCCATGACCTCGATCCGCGGCAGCTCGGCGCCGGTGACGCGGGCGAGGGCCTCGGCGACCTGCACGCCGTCGTGTTGTTTGCCCATGAACGCCGCGGTCTCCGCGACCTCGAGCCCGGCCTCGGTGGCGAGCCAGCCCCAATCGTCGCCGGCCTTGCCCCGCGACTTCGCCAGGGTGCGCGCAGTCTCCCGGGCGACGCGCGCCTTGTCGCGCTTGGACATCTTCGTCCCGGTGGGGTTGAAGATGAGCGGCAGGTGCCCGTGGGAGGGCGGCGTCCACCCGAACGCCTCGTACAGCAGCAGGTGCTTGTGGGTGTTCATCAGGTGCTCCTGGCCGCGGAGCACGAGGTCGACCTGCATGAAGTGGTCGTCGACGACCACGGCGAAGTGGTACGTCGGGAAGCCGTCCGCCTTGAGGATGACGAAGTCGTCGAGGCCGTCTGCTTCGACGGTGACCTCGCCGAGCACCTGATCCACGACCGTGACGGCGTGCCCGGGGGCGGCGAGGCGAACCACGGGGACCCGGCCTTCGGCGCGGAACGCCGCCACCTGCTCGGCCGTGTACTGCCGGCGGTGGAAGCGGTAGTTCTCCTTGCGGGCCTCGGCGGCCTTGCGCTCGGCGTCGAGCTCGGCGGGGCTCTCGAAGGACTCGTACGCCTTGCCCTCGGAGACGAGCTTGCCGACGAGCTCGCGGTACAACTCGAGGCGCTGGGACTGGTAGTACGGGCCGTGCGGGCCCTCGACCACCGGGCCCTCGTCCCACTGCAGGCCCAGCCACTGGAGGTCGCGCAGGATGCCGGCGGCGGCCTCCTCGGTGGAGCGGACCCGATCGGTGTCCTCGATGCGGAGGAGGAACCGGCCGCTCGTGGCGCGGGCCACGAGCAGGCAGTACAGCGAGGTGCGGACGCCGCCGACGTGCAGCGAGCCGGTGGGGGAGGGGGCGAAGCGGGTGCGGACCGGGGCCATGGACTCTCCGTTCCAGTGGCTACCACGGCCTCAGGGAGGCGACAGCACGAGCTCGCAGATCGCGGCAGCCACCCTGGCCTGGCCCGCTGCGGAGAGGCGCCCGCCGTCGACCTGCGGCTCCTTGGCTGCCTTGCGGCCCCTCGCGGTGGGGTCGAGCGCGACGAGCCCGGGGACGGCCAGGGAGGTGAGCTTCGTGTTGTAGGCGCCGACGCGGGCGTCGAGGGCCTGCTGGTCGGCCTCGACGGCGGCGGGAAGGAGGCCGAGCACGAGCACGGTGCGCTGCGGGCCCGCACCGAGGCGGGTGGCGACGGCGACGACCTCGGTGGCGAGGGTGGCGGGATCGGTGGCGGGGTCGGCGAGCTCGCGGGCGCCGAGGGTGACGACCACCCAGCCGGGCGCCAACGCGGTGACGGCGTCCACCTTGGGTTGGACGGACACGAGGGTCTCGCCGGGGGCGTTGCGGTCCACCACGGAGAACTTCTTGGGGGCGCGCTCTTCCAGGCAGTCGCCGAGCACGGCGGCGATGCCGCCGGGGAGTGCCTCCTGGGCGGCGGGCGCCACGACGATGCCGTCCCCGACGGTGACGACGACCCGGGTGTCCTGGGCAGCAGCAGTGGTGAGGAACAACATCATGGGCCAGCTCGGCGGTCCAACCCGCGGCGGCGGCGGGACAGTCCGCACGATAACCCGCGGGTCGTCCGGTTCGGCCAGGAGGGGTCCGTGGAGCGGTTGACGCCAGGGTTGCACGCGCTCGGGCCCACGGTCACGGCCTGGGTGTTCGACGCGCCGACGCCGGGTCCGACGGCGCTGATCCAGGCCGGCATCCACGGGGACGAGGTGGCCGGGGTCCACGCGCTGCAGGAGCTCCTGGAGGAGGGGCTGCGTCCGACACACGGGCGACTGATCGTCATCCCGGTGATGAACCCCGCCGCCTACCGCGTGCGCACCCGGTTCGTGGAGGGCGGGCTGGACCTGAACCGCTCGTTCCCCGGGGACCCGGACCACGCCCGCTACGAGCCGCGGCTGGCGCACACGTTCCTGGAGCTGTGCAAGGCGGAGCGCCCGGCGCTGGTGGCGACGCTGCACGAGTCGAAGAAGCGCTACGACCCTGCGGTGGTGCCCTCCTTCGGGCAGACGCTGGTCTACGGCGTCACGCCCT
>JBIKWC010000115.1:0-19996 GCA_044356535.1 Myxococcota bacterium | reverse complement strand
TGCCGGGCGTCGTGGAGCTCCTGGACCACTGGATCGACGACGACGGCGCGAACATCGTGACCCGCTGGATCGACGGCGCCCCCTTCCCCGGTCCGAGCGCCGAGACCTGGTCCCGCCTGGCGGGCCCCACCCTCGCGTTGCTCACCATCGTCGACCGGGTGCACCGCTCCGGCGTGGTCCACCGGGACCTCAAGCCCACGAACGTGCTCGTCGACGCCGCGCAGCGCCCGGTCGTGCTCGACCTCGGGATCGCGCAGGGCACTGGCGTCGAGAGCCACACCGACGACACCGAGGACGTCGCCGGGACCCTGCGGTACGTCGCGCCGGAGCAGCTCCTGGGGGAGATCGACCCACGATCGGACCTCTACGCGATCGGGGTGATGGTGTACGAGGCCCTCACCGGGCGCCTCCCCCACGAGGGGCCCGATCTCGTCGGCGCCCGGCTGCTCGAGCCGCCCGTGCCGCTCCGGCGTCACCTCCCCGACCTCGATCCCGGCATCGCCGCCGCGATCGAGCGCCTCCTCGCCACGCGGCCCGCGGATCGGTTCGCCGACGCGCGCGAGGCCGCCCGGGCGCTGGGCGGACACGCCACGAGCAGGCACCTGCCCCCGTTCCGCCCCAGCCGCACCCAGCTCCGGGGACTGCTGCGGGGCCCGGAGCGGGTCGCCCACCTCCCGACCCGCGCAGCAGCGCTCTTGTGGCGCACGACCGGCGGCGCGCGGGGGCGGCTCGAGGAGGCCCTCGCCGACTGGCTCCGGTCCGGGGTGTTGGACGGCGCCCTGCGGCTCGATCCGGCGCGGTTCGCGGCGCTCGAGTCGGCGGACCGCGGCGCCGCGCTGATCCGCGACCTCACCGACCTCCCGCCCTCCGACCGGGTCACCTGGGCGCTGACCGAGTCGGAGCGGGCCCTGCAGGTCGGGGACCACGACCATGCGATCGCGGTGTTGCGCGCGGTGCTCGCGACCGGGGTCTCCGCCGACGGCGCCCGCGCCCTCGTGTGGAGCTGGGAGCGGCACGCCCACGCGCTCGGCACGCCGGTGGCGAGGCAGGACCTGCTGCTCGCCGCCCGCCGCCTGGGCGACGCCCGCCTGCGGCCAGTCGAACAGGTCCTGGAGGCGGCAGGACGCGTCGGCAACGGAGACATCGACCGGGCGCTGGGGGAGCTCGAAGGGCTCGACACCCTGGCCGCACACGTCGTGCGGATCCAGGCGGCCCGCATCGCCTCGGTCGAGCGGCACCGGGAGGCCGTCGAGCGGCTGGAGCGCTGGGCGACCACCCCCGGCGACACCTCCTACGCGGCGAACGCGAGGGGCCTGCTCCACTATCGGGAGTCGAGGTTCCAGGAGGCCGGCGCAGCCCACCTCCGCGCTGCCCGCACGGCGGAGCTGCGCTCGCTGGGCCTCGCTGCGCGCCTCAACGCCGCCGCTGCGCTGCTCGAGGCGCCGTCTCCGGGCCGGGCGGCGCGGGAAGCAGGCCAGGTCCTGCGGGCGGCGCGGCTGCTGCGGCACCCCGGTCACGAAGCCGCCGCCGAGGTCCTGCTGCGGGCGGCGGTCTACCGCCAGTCCGTGGACACCCACCTCGACCTCGACCTCCTCGACGCGCTGGAGACGCTGGAGATGTGGCCCATGGCGGCCTTCGGCGCGTTGACCGAGGCCGCGGTGGCGTGGCGGCGCCGGGACGTTCGGGCGGCGGAGCTGGCGGACCGCGCCGAGCGACTCGCTCAGCGGGCGGGGCGCCGCGCTCCGGAGCTGCTCGCGGGGGCGCTCGGCGTGTTGATCGCCCCCGAGAAGGTCGAGGCGCGCGTGGAGGCGCTCGCCGCTGCTGCTGCCCACACCCCGCCCGGCGTAGCGGCGCAGGCCATGGCGCTGCTGGCCGCCGCGACCGGGAGCGCCGACCTCCGGGAGCGCGCCAGGGACCTCGCTCCCTGGCGATCGGCGCTCGCCGTGCGCCGGGAGATCCTGAGCCCCCGCGAGGTCGTCGGCGCGGACTTCACGTAGACTGCGCCCCAGGAGGTCGAAGTGGCAAAGAGTAAGCAGCCAGCGAAGTCAACGAAACCGGCGCCCGCCAAGGCCGAGCCCGAGGAGATCTTCGAGGGACCGGTGACCATCCGCTCCACCGCCGCGGGGCCCGTGCGGATGATCGGGATGCGGCGTACCCGGGCGGATGGCGTGTTCGAGTTCTACGGCATGGAGGCCGGTTACCGCCTGAGCGGGTCGACCGTCGGCCAGCAGGTCACGCGCTACCTGACCCGGCAGGCAGACAACCCGGACATCCAGACCTTCGCCCAATTCCAGGCGTACGCTGCGCCGCTTCTCCCGGCGGGCGCCAAGGAATGGTTCGAACACCAGGTGTGGGTCCGCCCCTGACGCTCGATCTCGGGGCGCGGCGGGCGTAGGCTCGCCGCATGACCCTCGAGACCCTCGAAGCCCTCGCCTTCTCCGATCGCGCCGCTGCCTGCGAGTCCCTCGTCGCGGGCTCCGAGGAGCGCGACCACTGGCGGATCGTGCACCACCAGCAGCGCGGTGAGCTCGACGCTGCCGACGCGCTCCTGGCTACGTTCGCGCACCGCCACGGGGACGGCGGGCGGTTGCCCACCCTGCGCCGGCGCCAGGTGTTGTTGCGGGCCGACCAGGACCTGCCCGCCCACGCCGACGCCCTCGCCAGCGACCTCGGCTACACGTTCGACCACCCGCGGCGGGCCGCGCACGCACCGGCGGTGCACCCCTCGCGCTGGGCGCTGCCGGATCCAGGCGCGCTGCTGGCGTTGGGACGGGCCGCGGACCACGACCTGCGCGGCTTCACCGACGCGGGCCTGAGGGAGCTGCCCTTCGGTCGGCACGCCGAGGTGCACCTGTCGCGACTGGCCTGGGGTGGGGTCGAGGGGCTCGTACCCGCCATCGCGGCCCAGCTCCGCGGCAAGAGCGGGGTCACCTTCGGCCAGGTCCCCGTGCACCGGGCCCTCACCCGGGCCGAGCTGGACGCCCTGGCGGAGCTCGTCCCTGCGCTCAGGACCGACCGCGAGTGGGTCCTCGAGCGGCTCCTCCGCCACCGACCCGGCGCGGGAGTGGACCTCGACCTCGACCTCCCCGCCCGCGTCGCGTGGCTCGACCAGTGCAGCGCCCTCGTCGTCGGGTTGCCTCCTGCGTTCGCCGAACTCCAGGTCCACGTCGCGCAGCACCGGCTTGCCGCCGACCAGCTGCTCGACACCGTCGACGCCGCGCGCCTGCTCGCGTACCTCCACCTGCCCCGCCGGGTGTCGTACGCCCGACCCGACTGGCTCGCCCGCTTCGATCCCCGGCACGTCGCCTCGTTCGGCGAGGACTTCGCGAAGTGGACGGGCCTGGCGCGGCTGGGAGACGACAGCGCACTCGTGCGCGACCAGCTCGTGACCGCCTTCACCCGCGGCGCCGCGCCGGAGCCGTTCCGCGACGTGCTCGATCGCGACTTCGTCGACGCCGTGTACGCCGAGGTGGCGCTCGTCACCGGGGCGGCCGAGCCGGATCGGTGGGCCCGCGCGCTCGGGGAGGTCCGCGCCGGCGCCCTCCGGGATCGCGTGGAGCTCGTGATCCTGCCGCACAACCCGCGGATGCTGGGGAGCCAGGACGAAGTGGTGGTCGAGCTGGACGTGAAGAACGCCTGGCCGCTCCAGGTCCGCGTGTTCCGGGTCGACGTGGCCGCCGCGTTCGCCGCCGGGAGGGGAGACGTCCCGTTCGATCTCGATCTGGATGGGCTCGGCGCCCGCGTCGAGCGGGTGGTGGCCGGGGGCCAGGCGCCGCTGCGGCGGAGCAGGGTCCGGGTCCCGTTGCCCGAGTGTGACCGGCCCGGGACCTGGATCGTGGAGTTCGTCGGGAACGGGGTCGCGAGCCGGGTGATGCTCCGCAAGGGGGACCTGCGGGCCGCGACCCGCACCACCAGCGCCGGCGTGGAGCTCACGGTGCTCGACGAGGCCGGCGCCGTCCGCTCGGACGCCGTCGCGTGGTGTGGCGGGAGGGCCCACCGTCCCCACGCCGACGGCACGATCACGCTGCCGTTCGGCACCGGTCGGGTGCCGGTCCTCCTGGTCGCCGGGGACCTCGCGGTGCCCACGACCGTGCACCTGCCGCCCGAGCAGGTCGAGCTGTCGGTGGCGGTGTGGCTCGATCGCCAGAGCCTCGTGGCGGGGTGCACCGCGTCGCTGGTCGTGCGCCCGTCCCTCGCGATCGCGGGTGCCCCGGCGACGCTCGAGCTCCTCGAGGACGCGTGGGTGGAGGTCGCCACGCTCGACCGCACCGGGGTCCCCGGCCTTCGCCGGGTGCCGGTCGCCCCCACCGACGCCGGCGAGCTCGTCGTGCCCCTCGTCGTGCCCGAGCACCTCTCCTCGCTCACCGTCGCGGTGGGGGGCGGGTGCGGGTCCACTCGCGCCAGCGCCACGAGCCCGTCCGCGCCGAGTGGCAGACCGAGGTCGGCGGTGCTGCCCAGTCCGCAGACGCTGCTGGCGCCTGCCTGATCCCCACCCCGACCGGCGCGGTGGTGCGCCTCCTCGGGCGCTCCGGTGAGCCGTGGCCGGGGCGCGAGGTCAACGTGGCCCTGCGCCACCGCTGGCTCCAGGAGCCGCTGTCGGCCACGCTCGCGACGGATGACGAAGGGAGCATCCACCTGGGACCGCTGCCGGGCGTGGACGAGGTCGTGGTGTACGCGCCCGGAGCGGGAACCCGGACGTTCGATCTCCGCCCACCCGCGGTCTCGCGGGAGCCGCGCGTCGCCGTGGCGGGCGACGTGGTGCGGGTGCCCTGGCGGGGTTCGTGCCGGCTGGTGGAGCTGCGGGGGGGCGCGCCCGCGCTCGAGCACCCCGGCGCAGTCACGACGGGCGACGACGTTCTCGAGCTCCGCGGGCTGGGCGCCGGCGACTACCGCCTGCAGGGGGACGACCACGAGCTCGCGCTCACCGTGCTCGCCGGGCCGCGCTCCGCGCCGTGGGTGGTGGCGACGCCGCGGGCCACCCACCAGGTGCCCCGCCCCGCGCCCGTGCTCACGCGGGTGGACCTGGGCCGCGAGTGGCTCGCGCTCGAGGTCGCCGACGCGTCGGAGGAGACCCGCGTCCACGTATTGGCCACGCCCACCCTCCCCCAGCCGGCCGGCTCGGCCGACCTCGGCGCCCGAACCGTGCGCCCGGCGGCCGCGGACCACCCCGTGCGGACCTCGACATGGGTCTCCGGGCGCGACCTCGGTGACGAGCTCCGCTACGTCCTCGAGCGGCGCGCCCACCCGCGGCGCACCGGGACCCTGCTCGAGCGCCCGTCTCTGCTGCTCACCCCCTGGGCGCTTCGGACGACGACCACCACCACGCAGGTCCCCCGGGCCCAGGCCTCGTGGGCAGCGGCCGCAGCGCCTTCACCGGGCGCGCCGTTCGGCGGCAGAGGGGGCGGCGGCGGTCTCCTCGGCGAGTCGCAGGAGGCCGGAGCAGCGACGAGCTGGGACTTCCTCGCCGAGGGAGCGCCCGTGGTGGCGAACCTCCGACCGGACGCGCGCGGGCGGCTCTCCGTTCCCCTCGCGGACCTCCCGGGCGCCGCCCTCACCATCGTCTGCGTGGATCCCGCAGGCACCCACCACCGGGTGGTCGTCCGCCCCCCCACCCCGCTGCGGACCCGCGATCGGCGCCTGCAGTCCGCGCTGCCCGCAGGCAGGCACTTCGTGGAGGAGCGGCGGCTGTCGGCGACGCCCCCGTCCTCCGGCGCCCGCAGCGTCCGCATCGACACGCTCGAGGCGCTGTACCGCGCCCTGTGTGCGCTCGGTGGGGATCCGACGCTCGCCGCCTGGGACTTCCTGCCGCGGTGGGCGGAGGCGACGCGCGCCCAGCGGCTCGACTGGTGGAACGAACACGCCTGCCACGAGCTCTCGCTGTTCGTGGCCCACCGCGACCGCGCCTTCTTCGAGGAGGTGGTGCGCCCCTTCCTGGCCAACAAGCTGCAGCCCGGGTTCGTCGACGATCTGCTCGTCGGTCGCGACCTCGGCCGGTGGCTCGTTCCCTGGCGGCTCGCGCGCCTCGACGCCGTGGAGCGCGCCCTCCTGGCCCGGGCCCGGCCGGACGCGCGGGAGCGGCTGGTGCGTCAGCTGGCCGACGAGGTCGAGCTCACGCGGCCCGACCTGGCCCTCGACGATCGGCTGGTGGACACGTTGCTGGGCAGCAGCGGCGAGACGCCGCCACCCGAAGCCGACGGCGCGGCCGAGTTCGCCGACGCATCCGAGATGGACGACGAGGCGCCGCCGGAGCAGGAGCAAGCACGTGCGCGGTCTGCTCCCAAGCGGGAGGCGCGCCGCAGCGAGGAGAAGGCCAACCGGAAGGAGGTCCAGGAGCTGTACCGATCGGCCGAGCTCACGCGGGAGTGGGCGGAGCACAACTGGTACCGGACCCCGCTCGCGGCGGTGGGGCCCGCGCGGGTGCCTGCCTCCCGGTGGTGGCGGGACTTCGCGGCTCACTCCGGAGACGCGTTCCACTCGCCGCACCTGGCGGACGTGGCCCGGAGCTTCTCCGCGAGCGTGTGCGCGCTGGCGGTGGCCGGCGTGCCGGCCGCGCCGTGGTTCGCCGAGGCGGCGCTCCGTCCCTCGCCGGAGCCCCCGAGCGGCACGATCCTGGTGGGACAGAACGCCGTGCGCTCCGACGACCGCACCACCTGGGAGGGCAACGAGGAGCGCGAGAAGTACGTCGCCGACGAGTTCCTCACGCGCACGGGGTACACCACGGTGGTCGCCGTCACCAACCCGAGCCCTCGGTCGCGGCGGTTGGCGGTGCTGGTGCAGATCCCCGCAGGCGCGGTTCCGCTCGCGGGCGCCGTCGCCACCCGCACCGTCCCGATCGAGCTCGGCCCCTGGGCGACCCGGACCCTCGAGGTGCCGTTCTACTTCCCGCACCCCGGCGGCTTCGCCCAACACGGCGCCCGCGTGGCCGAAGGTGGGCAGGTCGTGGCCGCGGCCCCGGACCGGTCGTTCACGGTGGTGGACGTCCCCACGACGGGGGACGCGGCGTCGTTCGCGTGGGTGTCGCAGGAGGCGCCGCTGCCCGAGGTCGTCGCGTACCTGGAGCGGGTGAACCTCGGGCGGCTCCAGCTGGCCGAGCTCGCGTGGCGGCTCCGCGAGCGCGCTGCGTTCGAGGCCGTCACCAGCGCACTCGCCGCCCGTGGCGCCTGGGACGAGGTGCTGTGGAGCTACGCGCTCCTGCACCGCGATCGGACGCGCACCGCGGAGCTCCTCGACCGCCACCCGGAGACGCCGGACCTGGGCCCGTTCCGGTCGGGCCTGGTGACGGTGGACCCCGTGGACCGCGGTCGCGCCGAACACCTGGAGTACGCCCCGCTGGTGAACGCGCGGGCCCATCGCCTCGGCGCTCGCCGGCGCGTGCTCAACGACGGCCTCGACGCGCACTGGCGGGCCTTCCTCACCCGCGTCGCCCTGGCGGACGGCCCCACCCCCGAGGATCTCCTGCAGGCCGTACACCACCTGTTCACGATGGACCGCGCCGACGAGGCGGTGCAGTACCTGGCGCGGGTGCCGGCGACCCACGCGACGCTGCAGCACACGTGGCTCAGGGCGTACGCAGCGACCCTCGCCGGAGACCTGGGCAGCGCAGCCGCTCTCGTCGCACCCCACCTCGAGCACCCCGTGCCCCGCTGGCGCGCGCGGTTCCAGGCCATCCGCGCGCTCGTGGACGGCTCGGCGGTGGCGGGGTCCGAGGGTCGCGACGCCCGCATGGCCGAGCTGGCCGAGCGTCAGCCTGCGTTCACCGCGCGGATCGAACACGACGCGCTGGCCCTGGAGCACGTGAACCTCGCCGAGGTGCACGTGCGGGCGCACCCCATGGACGTCGAGCTGCTGTTCTCCCGCGAGCCGTTCCTCGCCGCGGCGGGTGACCGGTTCACGGTCGTCGAACCTGCGGAGTCGTGGACCGTCGCGCTGGACCCCTCCGGACGGACGCGGTGGCCGCTGCCCACCCACCTGCGCGCCCGGAACACCGCGTTCGAGGTCCGCGCTGGACCTGCGCGCCACGTGGTGACGCACCTCGCCCACGATCTGGGGGTGACCGTGTCGGCGGCGTACGGGCAGCTGCAGGTCCGCCGCGCGTCCACCGGGGCGCCCCTGCCCGGCGCCTACGTCAAGGTGTTCGGCCGGCAGCGCGGCGCAGCGGTGTTCTACAAGGACGGGTACACCGACCTGCTCGGCCGGTTCGACCACGCGACCCTCTCGACGGACGAGCTCGATCGGACCGACCGCTTCGCGCTGCTGGTGCTCCACGACGACGCGGGCGCCACGATCCTCGAGGCCGAGCCCCCGACCCGCTGATCAGGGGCACTTGCCCGGGCGCGTCTCGGTCACGCCGGGCAGCACCGACGCCTGGCACAGGTTCGGCACCGTCTTCGTCGCGCCGCCCTTCACGGTGGCGCAGACCGGTTCGACGTCGGCAGCGCACATCGTGTCGGCGGCATCCCGCCGCGGCACCACGCACCCACAGCCGGTCGCGTCCGAGAACCCCTCGCCGGACCCGCAGCTGTACCGCACGGTCTGGCACGAGGCGGCGTCCGTCACCCTGTACTCGCGGAACGTGCCCGTCGCGGCCTCTCCTCCCGAGGGCGGGGGGGTGGAGTGGGTACACGCCAGGGCCAGCAGGGTGATGAACATGGTCCGCTGGTATCCCGACGAGTCAGGCGGCGAGCGGGTCCGGCCCGGGAGGCGCCGCCGACCCCGCCCCGACCCAGAGGAAGACGGTCGGCGTGACGACCATGTCGAGGAGCGTGGAGGAGACGAGCCCGCCGAGGATGACCTGGGCGACGGGGGTCAAGAGCTCCTTGCCGGGCGCTCCCCCGGCCAGCGCGAGGGGGACGAGCGCGATGCCCGCACACAACGCCGTCATCGCGACGGGGACCAGCCGCTCGAGCGAGCCGCGGATCACGAGCTCCCGGCCGAAGGGCATCCCCTCGTGTTCGGCCAGGTGCAGGTAGTGGCTGATCATCAGGATGGTGTTGCGGGTGGCGATGCCGCACAACGTGACGAACCCGACGAGCGTAGCGACGGACAGCTCGGACCCGGTGAGCCACAGCGCCGCCACCGCCCCCACCAGGGCGAGCGGGATGTTGACGAGCACCTGCAGCGTGAGCGGGTGGGACCGGAAGTGGGAGTACAACACCGCGTACATGCCGATCAGCGCGACCAGCGACAGCAGCGCGATGGTGCGGGTGGCTTCGCGCTGGCTCTGAAACTGCCCCTCGATCGACCACGACATCCCCTCCGGGAACACGCGGGACTCCAGCACCCGCTCGAGGTCACCCACGACGCTGCCGATGTCCCGCCCGCTGGTGTTCGCGGAGACCACGATCCGCCGGCGACCGTCTTCGTGCAGGATCGAGTTCGGGCCGGTTCCCAGCGACACGTCCGCCACCTGGGCCAGCGTCACCACCCGCCCGTCGTGGATCTCGATGGGCAGCTCGCGCAGTGTGGCGATGTCGTTGCGGGCGTCTTCGCGGTAGCGGACGATCACGTCGAGCGCCTGCAGGCCGTCCAGCACCTGCCCCACCCGGGTGCCGCCGAGCGCGGTCTCCAGGTCCTCCGCGAGGTGCCCCGGGCTCACGCCGAACCGGCGGGCGCGCTCCCGGTCGATCCGAACGTGGACCTGCGGGATCAACACCTGCCGCTCCACCTGCAGGTCCACCAGCCCCGGGATGCCGCGGAGGTCCTCCTCGAGGCCAGCGGCTTCCGTGCGCAGCTGGCCGAGGTCCTCCCCGTAGAGCTTCACGGCGATCGCCGCCCGCACCCCGGACAACAGGTGATCCAGCCGGTGACCGATGGGCTGTCCCACGTTCACGACCACCCCGGGCAGGAGCGCGAGGTTCCTGCGGAGCTCCGCCAGGACGACGCCGCGGTCCCGGCCCTCCGCGCGGAAGTCCACGTCGATCTCGGTGTAGTGCACGCCCTCCGCGTGTTCGTCGAGCTCGGCGCGGCCGGTGCGGCGTCCCACCGTCTTCACCTCGGGCGTGGTGAGCAGCAGCGCCTCCGCGCGGGTCCCCATCGCGTTCGACTCCGCGAGGCTCGTTCCGGGGCGCGCCAGCAGGTTGATGGTGGCCGTCCCCTCGTTGAAGGGCGGCAGGAAGCTCGAGCCCAGGAACGGCACGCTGGCGGCCGCGACCAGCACCGCCAGGCCCACCGCCGCGACGAGGGTCCGCGGGCGATCGAGGACCTGCTCGAGCACCACCCGATCGGCGCCCTTGAGCCGGCGGACGAGCCAGCTGTCGGCGTGCCCTCCGACGGTGGACGCCTGGGGGAGGAGGAGGCTGCACAACGCAGGGGTGACGGTGAGCGACACGAACAGCGAGGACACGATCGACGTGATGTACGCGATGCCGAGCGGCGCGAACAGCCGGCCCTCGATGCCGGACATCGCGAACAGGGGCACGAACACCAGGACCACGAGGATCGTGGAGAACACGATGGAGTTGCGGATCTCGCTGCTGGCGTCGGCCACCACGCGCAGCACGTGCCTGGGGGTCGGTGACGCCGCGTTCTCCCGGAGCCGGCGGTACACGTTCTCGACGTCGACGATCGCGTCGTCGACCAGCTCTCCGATGGCGACCGCGAGCCCGCCGAGGGTCATGGTGTTGATGGACTCGCCGAACGCGTGGAGCACGAGCGCGGCGGTCACGAACGACAGCGGGATGGCGGTGAGGGTGATGAACGTCGTCCGCCACGACAGCAGGAACATCACCAGCACGATGGTCACCAGGATGGCGCCATCGCGCAGGGCCTCCTCGACGTTGCCGATCGAGGCGTCGATGAACTCCGCCTGCCGGAAGAGCGGCACCAGCTCCACCCCCGCCGGCAGCGACGCGCGGACGTGCGCGAGCTCCTCGTCCACGCGCTCGGTCAGCTCGATGGTGCCGGCCCCGGGCTGCTTCTGGATCGACAGGATCACCCCGGGGTGCGCGTTCACGCCGGCGTCTCCGCGCATCACCCCCACGCCGCGCCGCACGTCCGCCACGTCGCCGAGCGTGACGGGCACTCCGTCGCGCCGGGCCACCACGGTGTCGGCCAGGGCCGCCGGATCCGACGACCGGGCGAGCGTTCGCACCAGGTACTCCTCGCTCTTCCGCTCGAGGAACCCTCCCGTCGTGGCTGCCTGGGCCTCCTGGGCCGCGGTCCGCACCTGGTCGAGCGTGATGCCGCGCCGGGCGAGCGCTTCGGGGCGGACGTCCACGGCGATGGTCTCGACCCCGCCGCCGATGGCGATCACCTGGCTCACGCCGCTCACCGCGCGCAGGCGCGGCCGCAGGGTGACGTCGGCCAGCCGCCGCAGCTCGGGACCCGACACCGCTCCGTCCGGCGAGACGAGGCCGACCAGCAGGATCTCGCCCATGATCGACGACACGGGGCCCATGACGGGCGACGATCCGACGGGCAGCTCCTCGCGCACCTGGACGAGGCGCTCGCTCACCTGCTGGCGCGCCACTGCGAGCTCCACGCTCCAGCCGAACTCGACGTACACCACCGACAGCCCCACGCCGGAGACGGAGCGCACCCGCTCCACCCCGGGGGCGCCGTTCATCGCCTGCTCGAGGGGCCGGCTCACGGCGAGCTCCACCTCCTCGGGGGACAGGCCCCCGGACTCGGTGAGGATGGTGACCGTCGGGCGGTTGAGGTCAGGGAACACGTCCACCGGGAGCCGGGCGACGACCACCGCGCCATACACCAGCCACAGCGCTGCGCCGAGCAACACCAGCAGGCGGTTCCGCAGGGAGAACCGGATGAGCGCGTCGAGCACCATGCCTAGCGCCCCGCCAGGCTTCGCAGGGCGTAAGTGCCGTCCACGACCACCCGCTCCCCGGGGGCCAGCCCCAACAGGACCTCCCGGCGCGCGCCGGACAAGCCTCCGGCGCGGATCGGGCGGACCTCGAACCGCTCGGGCGCGGTCTTCACGAACACCAGGGACTCGCCCGCGCTGTCCACCACCGCGCCGTCAGGGACGGTGAGCGCGTCGCGGCGCGTGCCGGACTCGATGGAGGCGGTCACCGACATCCCTGGGACCAGCCAGTCCACGGGCTCCCCGACCGCCAGCACCACCCGGAGCGTGCCCGAGGCCGGGTCAGCCTCGAGGCCGGGATCGAGCACGGTGGCGACGAGCGGCAGGTCCCGGTGGGCGTCCGAGATCAACACCGCGCCGTTGCCGATCGCCAGCCGACCAGCCCAGGTCTCGGGGACCGAGGCCTCGACCCACAACCCGCCGCCGTCGGTCACCCGGAGGAGGACATCGGCGGGGGCGACGGTGTCTCCGGGCCTCACTGCCAACGCGCTGATCCGACCGGACAGCGGCGCGCGCAGGGCGAGCGAGGACTGGCCCGGCTCCATCGCGCGGGCGGCCTGTTCTCCCTGACGGACCTCCTCCCGGGCCACCTCCACGGTCTTCTCGCGCTCGAGCCGCTCCCGCTCGGACAACACCTCGCCGAGCGAGGCGCTGCGCTCGAGATCGCGCTCCGCGACCGACAGCTTCTTGCGGGCTTCGGCGAGCCGCACGAGCGCCGCGGCCCGGGCCTCGACGAAGGACGACCGGTCGACGCCGCTCATGGTCTCGCGGATGGTGACGAGGAGGTCGCCGGCCCGCACGAGCTCGCCCGGGACCAGCGTGCGCCCCTCGGGGAACGCCACGAGGCCCGTGACGGGGGAGTGGAGCTCGGCGCTGCCGCCGGGTCGCGCGATGGTGGTGCCCAGCGCCCGCACGTTCTCGGCGAAGGGCTGCGTCGCGGCGAGCTCCGTGCGCAGGCCGAGCAGGAACTGGCTCTCGAGCGGGAGCCGGAGCTCGCCTGCGGCGTGGGCCGCGTCGGGAGCGGGTCCCGCAGCGTGATCTTCGCCGCCATGGGCCCAGCCCGCGGGTCCGGAGACCACCCACCCCGCGACCACCACCACCGCGGCGCCCGAAGCAGCCTGCCTCGCCCCAAGGCGGCCCGTGACCACCCCCACGCCCAGCCCCACCAGGAGCCCACCGAGCGCCAGGCAGAGCTGGCCCGTCCAGACCCACGCAGACGCCGTCGACGTCGTGGCGGGTTCGTGCGGAACGACGTGGAACGCGGGCAACCCGAGCACGTCGCTGCGCTCGGGGGTGAGCACGGTCACCGACCCGGTCCACGGCCCTTCGGCAGGGAACGTCGCCTCGAACGGCCACTCCCCCGGACGCGTCCCCGCCGCGGCCGTGAGCGACAGGTCCGCGGGGCCCCCGAGGTCGAGCGTGGCTGTTCCCACGGAGACGGGCGCGCTCGTGGAGAAGTTCGCGACCAACAGCGTGCCGCGGCCGGGGACACCGGGGTGGAGGTCGTCGAGGCGCAACACGGCCTCGAACTCGGTCGACCACGTGGGAACCCGGGCCGCTTCGGCGACTGCAGCGACAGGCGCCACGCCGCCGTGGTCGTCTCCGCCGTGGGCGAGCGCCGGCGTCGGGGGCAACAGCAGCCAGACCATGGGGACTCCTGGTGGGTCCCCCTATTCCGTCGACCGGTGCGCCGCGCGGGTGCCGGGACGTTGGTGGTGGCTAGGGGCGGACTCGAACCGCCGACCCTGCGGGTATGAACCGCATGCTCTAACCAACTGAGCTACCCAGCCAGCGCGCAGTGCCTAACGAGCGGACCGGAACCGGTCAACGTCCACCCCCCACCGATCACGACGTCCCGGTGAGGAACGTCAGCGCGAGGCCGGTGAGGAAGCCAGAGACGAACAGCAGCAGGGCGAACACGAGGCGGAGCGCGCGCACCGGTCCCGGGTGGGTCTCGAGCCAGCCGTCGCTGCGCCCCCACAACGCCAGGAGCGGCTCCGGGCGCACCAGGAGCTGCCAGAACGCGATCCCCAGGACGGTGGTCAGCCCCGCCAGGGCGCCGACGATGAGCGGCTCCATGCGCGCCCCTTAACTTCCGGCGGCTCGGTGATACCCCTCCGGCGCCCGTGTTACCGTGCCCGGCCTTAGGGAGAGACTGCCATGAGAATCACCACCCTGTGTGCTGCGCTCGCGCTGACCGCCCTGCCCGACCTCGCCTGGGCGCAAGCGCGTCCCGCGAAGCCGACCGACTTCCGGCCCGACGTGCCCGCGTACGCGCTCACCACCACGGTGCTCGACTTGAAGTCCGGCATGCGGATCATGTTCCAGGCGGACCACTCGCACCCCGTCGTGGGCGTGTTCTCCGTCGTGAACCACGGCACCAAGGACGACCCGGAGGGCAAGGAGGAGATCGCGCACTTCGCCGAGCACACCTGGTTCCGGAGCTCGCAGCTCCAGTTCCCGTCCATCATGGGCTTCGTGTTCGACTACGGCACGTTGTTCAACGCCACCACGCGCAACGACTGGACCGACTACCGCACGGTCGCCAACAAGAAGTACACCGACATCCTCGTCAAGCTCGAGAACGCGCGGATCAACAGCGCGTACAAGGGCGTCACCGAGGAGATGATCGACGTCGAGCGCGAGGTCATCCGCAACGAGTGGCGCCGGCGCAACGAACAGGATCAGGCCCTGTTCTTCGACTACATGTACGAGTCCGTCTACCCGAAGGACCACCCGTACCACGACCACTCGACCCACGCGTCGATCGACAACATCAAGCTGGCCGACCTCCAGGCCTTCTTCGACGCGTACTACAAGCCCGACACGACCACGGTGTTCGTCGTCGGCGACTTCGACGAGCGGCCCGAGGCGATCATCGACCTCATCCTCCGGAACTTCGACCTCAAGAACATCGATCCGGCGCTCACCGACGACGACATCTTCATGGTGCCTCGCCCGGAGTACCCGGACGCCCGCCCGTCTTGTGATCCGAAGGACAAGACCTGCGTCGTCGACTCCGACACCACGCACTACTACTACGCCGCGTTCGACCCGGAGAAGCGGAAGAACGGCGAGAAGGTGGTCTACGACTGGACGGCCTACAAGCGCCCCGAGCCCCGCATCAAGGACGAGCGCACCGGTGTGCCGGAGCTCGGCTCGACCGAGGTGGCCACCCGCCAGGGTCCGTTCGACGAGAAGATCGTGGCCGTGGGCTGGTCGCTCCCCGGCGGCTTCCGCTCCGAGAGCTGGAACCTGAACGTGCTCGGGAACGTAGCCGGGAACTTCGTGTTCAACGGCCTCAGCGACCTCCGCCAGCAGAAGAAGATCGGTGATTCGGGCTGCTTCACGCAGCTCGAGGTCATCAACTCGACCGCGGTCTGCTACGTCGAGATCCTCGACAAGGACCTCGACCCGCTGCAGGTCCGCGACGACATGCTCGACCAGATGTCCGAGATGTGGAACCCGGACAACATCATGGGCACGGGCATCAACGTCCAGTTCTTCAACCAGTCGATGGAGCGCGGCAAGCTCGAGGCCCTCGCGAGCACCATGCTCGAGCTCGACCTGTTCGCGCAGGTCTTCGGCGGACGCGCCGAGACCCTCGTCCCCCACGCGCACTACAACGACTACAACCACTCCGGGACCGCGTTCTCCGACTCGATGAACTCGTTCGTGCAGATCGAGCCGGGCGTCATCTCGTCGCTCGCGTACGAGTACCTCAAGCGCGACCGCGCCGCGACCGTCATCCTCGAGCCGCTCCCGGACGACGAGATCGACGTGGGCTCCGAGAAGTCGTCGTACAGCGGGTCGAACGTGACCGACTCCGCGATGGCGTTCACCGGCGACCTCAAGGCCATCACCGAGGCCGACATCGCCGCCGACTACCTCAAGCCCGACCTCTCGGCGGCCGTGGAGTACGAGCTGCCGAACGGCCTGAACGTCATCATCCTGCCCCACGGCGCCGCTCCGGTCGTCGAGGCCACGCTGGTGATGGGCCGCAACGCCGACGCCGAGGTGAAGGGCCTCTTCGGCTTCGTGCAGGACTTCACGAGGTCTGTCGGCAACGACCCGCTCCCGATCGCCGGCCAGGTCTCGTGGGCGATGAATCCGGGCGTCCCGGGCCTCGAGCCGAGCGTCGGGTACCCGATGTACACGCTGAGCCGGTCGAACGCGATCATGCTCGACGTGAAGGCCCCGTCCGGCAACCTCGATGGCGCGCTGTGGCTCGTCCGCGAGGAGCTCGAGACCGCCCGCCCGAACCTCGACGGCCAGTCGACCTACTTCAAGAACCTGAAGGAGGGCCTCGAGGCCGACTGGGCAGACCCCGACTGGCACACCGGCGACGCCGTCGCGAAGTACCTGTTCCCCACCTCTCCCGAGCGCCAGACCATGACCTGGGAGCAGATGGAGGCGCAGAAGGCGTGGGGCCCGGATCGCGTGGCCGACTACCTCGCCCAGACCCTCCGCCCCGACAACAGCACGCTCGTGGTGGTGGGCAACATCGCCGACGTCGAGCAGGCCAAGACCGACATCGAGACGTACTTCGGGAGCTGGAAGGTGCGGGCCAACGCGCCAGCCGCCGCGGAGGCGCCCGCCGTGCCCGCGCTCCCGACGGACGCGAGCAAGATCCTCATCTTCGACGACCCGAAGCGCACGCAGTCGGACGTGTCCCTGTTCTGTCGCCTCAACGTCGAAGGTGGTGACGAGGAGGAGGCCGCTGTCGAGCTGCTCTCCTCGCTCATGGGCGACCGCATCTTCAACGAGATCCGCGTGCACCGCGGCCTCGCGTACTCCCCGGGCGCCGCCGCCTTCATCGACGACGACGGCGCCGGGCGCGCCATCTTCTACTCGGACGGCGTCGTCAACAGCGGCGCTGGGCAGATCCTGTCGTACTACAAGCAGGTCATCGACGAGGTCAAGACCGGCAAGTTCGACAAGAGCGAGCTGATGGTCTCCAAGATCCGCAACGCCCGCAGCGACGGCCTCGCCTGGCAGTCCGTCGGCCAGGTGTCTGGCAAGCTCACCGACCTCGTCGCCGAGGGCAAGCCGCTCACGTACGTCGACGGCAAGGGCGAGCGCATCGCCAAGGTCGACGTTGCGCAGATCTCGAAGCTCCTGCAGAACTGCGCGGACCACAACATCACCACGATCGAGGGCCCGAAGGACGTGGTGGCCCCGCAGCTCGACGAGCTCGGGCTCGCGTACGAGGTCGTCGAGTGGCGCGCCAACGGCGACGAGCTCCTGTGGAAGTACGATCCGAAGGAAGCCAAGAAGAAGCAGAAGAAGAAGCTGAAGGCCGAGAAGAAGAAGGCCAAGGAGCAGGAGAAGGAGGCCGAGAAGGAGCCCGCGACCCCCGCGCCAGCCTCTCCCTGATCCCCCGCTCTCCCTGATCTCAGGGATCGACGAGAACCTCCTCCTCCGAGGGGTCTCCCCCGGCCTCACCCCGCTCGGCTTCCTGCCGTGCCGGTGGTGGGGCCGGTTCCGTTCCGGGGTTCGAGGACGGGCGGTTGGGCCTCGAGATGCGCGGGACCGACAGGTCGGGCCACGCGGTCAGCGCGTCCCCGCGGATCAGGATCGAGTTCGGACCCGCCGGGTCCGGCAGCCCGCGAACCTCGTCGACCGGGATCCGGACCAGCGAGGCCGGGCCCAGCAGCGTGGGCTCCGCAGGCGCCCGGCCCCCGAGCAGGCCGGCGGCAGCGATGCCCTGGGCGGTGCCGATCCAGGCCGGCAACGCGCCCGACGCGCCGGCGAGGCGGATGCGCCCCGACGACATCGAGCGGTTGTCGTCGTAGCCCACGTACGCCCCGAGGAACCAGCCGTTGCCGACGTCCCAGCCGTCCGGCGCCGCGCGGGGAACCACGCCCACGAAGGCCGCGTTGCGGAAGTCGTTCGTCGTCCCCGTCTTGCCGGCCACGGGGACCGTGGCGCCGCCGAGCTTCACTGCGTCCGCCGCCCGGCGCCCCGTCCCGTGCAGGACGACGTTGCGGAGGATGTCGGTCGTCATGCCGCCGATCTCGGGATCGGTGACCTGCGTCGGCCGGCCCTCCGCGCGGTACACCACGCGCCCGTCCACGTCGCGGATCTCGGCGATCAGGAGGGTGGCGGACGGGATCGGCTCTACTGCCTTGCCTTTCGCCCGCCCCGGGAACTGCCAGCCCTCCCCGGTCAAGAGACCCGCATACAGGCTCGTGGCCTCCTCGATCGTGATCTCCGACGCCCCGAGCGGCATGGCGAGGACCTCGCGGACCTCGGTCTGCACGCCGAAGTCCTCGGCGAGGGAGGCGACGTAGCGCATCGCGAGCAGCACCCGGAAGTCCTGATGCCAGTAGAGGATCTCCGGATCGTAGAGTTCGAGCGTGTCGTCGAGCGAGAGCTTGCGCCGGTCGAACGCGGCGGCGAGCTCCTCGAGGGTCGACACGTGCACCCGATCCTCGATCTTCAAATCGTCGAGTTCGTCGAGCTGGGGCCCCTCGAACCGGTCGCGTGGCGCCGGGCGGGGCCGGGGGAAGAACCGGAACCGGGGGTTCGGCGCGGGTGCGGGCTCCTCCTCCGGCGGCGTGGCCCAGGTGCCCGCCACGAACGCGGCGTCGGGCGCCACGTAGCCCTCGGGGGACGTTCCACACGCCACGTGGACGCGGTCCCCTTCGCGCTGGACCACCAGGTTCGGCACCACCGCGGGATCGGGCGCCACGCCGTCGTCCACCGCGCGCTCCAGCGCCTCGTACTGGAACCGGCACCCTCCGGCCCGCTCGCGCAGCGACTGGAACTCGTTGCCCAGGGCGCGCTGCTTCGAGCCGCCGGCCCGGTTGCGCTCGCTCGCGAAGCCCCAGCCGTACAACATCGACTGGACCGCCACCTCGTCTTCGGGGTGCCTCGCGGTCTCGATGCCCGCCAGCACCTCGCGGCGCGACTGCAGGAACAGGCCCTCGTCCACGCGGTCGCGGGTGGGCAACACCCCGAGCTTCTGGATGCGTCGCTGGTAGTCGGGGTCCGACTCCCCCGGACGGGGCGCGAGGTCGAGCTGGCCTGCGAGCTGGCGCACCTCGTCGCCGTCGAGGCGGTCGGTGAGGTGGTAGAGGAGCCACACCGCCGCGAGGTTCTCCGAGTTCACCCCGGCCCAGGCCATCGACACCTGGGGCTGCGGGTCGTGATCGGGCGACGGGTAGTACCAGGTCGAAGAGAACGGGAACACGTTGCGCGTGTTGTCCATCACGTCGTCGGGCGACCAGCCCAGCGACAGGGCCGCGTGGTACACGAGCGGCTTCCACGTCGAACCGAACTGCCGGAGCGCGGTCGCCCGGTTGAAGTTCCGGTTGTCGTTGCCGCCCACCATCGCGCGGATCTCCCCGCGCTCGAGCGCGACCACGGACCCCTGGAGCTCGGGTCGCAGCTCCAGATCGCAGATCCGGCCGTCGGGGCCGAGCTCGCGCACGCTCGCCAGCACCACACCGCCGAGCGGCAACGCGTCGACCCAGGCGTCGACCACGTCGCTCGAGGCCTTGGCGCTGCTGTCCTTGCGGCGTCCCCGCTCGGTGGCCACCGCCACCCGCACCACCCCGGCCCGGTCCACGGCGCACGGCGCGCCGCCCAGGTCGAGCATCACCGTCTTCTTGCCGGCCTCACCTGGCTTCTCGGCGACGGAGGCCAGCCGGAACTCGTGGACGCCCGGCAACAGGTCCGGGTCGAACCGCGGCGCCTTCGCGCCCGCCACCACGAAGTCCACTGCGCCCTTGCCCTCCAACCACGTCCCCACCTCGGTGAGGTGGTGCCACAACGCCCACGTGGCTTCGCGCTGCACGTCCTCGTCGAGGGTGGTCACCACGACGAGCCCGGCGTTCTGCGGATCGTCGATGCCGGCCTGCCCGAGGATGCGGTCGAAGGGCGGCTCGGCCAGGCGGCGCGCGACCTCGTCGAGCACGGCAGAGGAGTCGTACCGGAAGGTGCCGTGTTTGAACGGCAGCTCGAAGCCGTCGTCCAGGAGCGCCTGGGCCTCGACCCGGATGGCTGCGCCCCGCTGGAGGCGCTCGCGGCGGGCACGTTCTCCGGCCTCCGTGCCGTCGGACTGCGGCCCGGCGATGTTCTCGAGCGGCTCCGCCACGATGCGCGACAACACGTAGCGGGTCCTCGCGTGGGCGCGCTCCAGGGCCCGATTCCGGTGGTCGTCGTCGCCGAAGA
>JBIKWC010000199.1:0-14094 GCA_044356535.1 Myxococcota bacterium | reverse complement strand
CCTGCGGGTCCTTGTCGAAGAAGTGGCGGGCCGCGATGCCCAGGCCGCGTCCGTTGCCGGTGACGTGGAACTGGTTGACGTAGAACTCGAGGATCTCGGTCTTCTCGAAGTGGGCCTCGAGCTTGAGGGCGTTCGAGAGCTCCACGAGCTTCGCGCGGAGCGACCGATCGGGCCGGTAGAACAGGTTCTTCGCGGTCTGCTGGGACAGCGTGGAGCCGCCGGCCACGAGCCCGCCCGCCACGAGGTTGTCGCGGAACGCGCGGATCACGTGTTTGGCGCTCACACCGGGGTGGGTCCAGTAGGTGCCGTCTTCGGCCGCGACGATGGCCATCACGTAGGCCTGCGGCAGGTCGTCGAACGGCACGAACTGGCGGTGTTCGGACTCGAAGAACACGCCGACCCGGGTGGTGCCGTCGCGGTAGTAGACTGGGGATTCCTGGGCGATGATCGAGCGGACGTGCGCGCGATCGAACTCCGGGCCGGGGGCGTCGATCACGTAGTGGTCGTAGGCCCACCAGCAACCGCCGGCCGCGAGGACCACGCCCGCGAGACCGACGATCGCGGCGGTCCCCGACAGGGCACCGAGCCGCGCCAGGCAGCCCCAGAGCCGAGAGCGTCGCTTCACCTCTGCCATGTCCGATCCCCGTCAGGCCGTGCCTGCATCTCCGCCCCTCTCCCCGTGGACCTCTGCCAGGACGCCCACGAGCCCGTCCACCATGCGAGAAACAGGCCATCGCTCCCCGTCGCTTCGGCAGCGCCCGCGAAGGCCCGCATCCTCCCACGCCAGACGCAGGCCGTCCGCGAAACCTTGCACCGAGCGGGGGTCGGCGACACACAAGCGGCGGTCGGAGACCACCTCCGAGGACCCGTCGGCGAGCGAGACGACCGGTGGCGTCCCGCAGGCGAGCGCCTCGATGACCACGTTGGACGCTGCGTCGTAGCGCGAGGGGGCCAACAACGCATCCGCGCCCGGCAACCAGGCGGCAGGATCGGCGGCCCCCAGGAACGACACGCGCGGGTCCCGCACGGAACTACGCCACCGCGCCGCGTGGGCGTCGGAGCCCACCACCCAGAGCTGGTCGGCGGGCTCCGCAACCCGGGCGAACGCGGCGAGGGCCACGTCGAGGCCCTTCCGCCGCCACGAGTGCCCCACGAAGGCGGCGACGCGGCCGCGGCTCCCGAACGCTGCGCGAGCCTCGCGCCTGCGCGCCTCGTCCGGGCGGAACCGGTCGAGCTCCACCCCCGTGCGGACCAGGCGCACCCGGTCCGGGCCGAGGCCGTGGAACAGCCGGAGCTCGCGGACGACCCGCTCCGCGTTCGCAACGACGCGCTGGGCGCCGGCGAAGGCACGTGCCTCGTCGCGTTCTGCCTGCAGCTCGGCGCCGAACCGGGCGCGGAGCCGCCGCCAGGGGGTGTCGGCGCCGACGGCCGTCCACGCGGTGTGGACCCCGCCGCTCGCCCGCACGACGTCGGCGCCGGCCGACCGATCGAACGCCACCCGCAGCCCGTTCGGGACTGCGTCGCGGGGACCGCGCACGGGGACTCCCGCCGGCGCCGTATCGACGACCTGCGCAACCACCTCCACGGGATACCCGCGCTCCCGGAGCGCCAGCGCCACGCGGTACACCACCCCCCCCGTGCCCGTGCCGGGCCCGAGGTGGTTGGTGTACAGGATCAGCGGCCGGCGCGGGTCCACTTGGTCCACACGCTCGCGGCGCCGACGCCGGCCACCAGCACCCCGTCGAGGCCGTCCCGCCAGCCGCCGCGGAGACCCAGGGCGTCCACGAAGTGCCAGGCGGCGCGCACGCCACGCTCCCCGGGCCGCCGCGGCCGCAGCCCCGCAGCCTGCGCCGCCGTGTACCGATCCACCGCCGCGACCTGCTCGAGCCAGTCCCGGTACGGGTCGTGCACGATCGGGTGGCGGAGAGCGCCCACGGGCCCGTCAAGCTGGAGCCGCTCGTGGACCGTGCCCACCCAGCGCCCCCGGCCACGCCGCACCGCGCGCACCTTCCGGTCCCGACCGAGCCGCCCGCCCACGAGCGTCCGGCCCAGCCAGCGCGTCCGGAACGGGAACGACAACCCCGCCAGCCCAGGGTCCCGCGGCGCGGTGAGCTCGTCGCGCGCGCCGTCGGAGAGGTGTTCGTCGGCGTCCAGGAACAACACCCAGTCGGTCGAGCACGCGGCCAGGGCGGCGTTGCGCTGGCCGGCGAAGGTGTCGAACCGCCGCGTCAGCACGTTCGCCCCGGCGCGTGCGGCCCACCGCGCCGTACCGTCGGTCGTCCGGTCGTCGACCACCACGACCCGCGCGACCGAGCCAGGGACCGAGTCCAGACAGCGCGAGATCGTCTCCTCCTCGTCCCTCGCGATCACGCACACCGACCACATCGCGCCTCTTGACTTCCGCCGACCGTCCGTTAACCAGTCATCCGCGGCGCCGTACCCAAGTGGTTAAGGGAAAGGTTTGCAAAACCTTTATGCACCGGTTCGACTCCGGTCGGCGCCTCACCCCCACAGCGCGGCACCACCACCCGATGTGGCCACTCTTCCTCGCCCTCACCTCCGTCGCGTGGCCCGCTGACGACCCTGCTGGGTCCGACGTGCCCCAGGAGCTCCCGATCGAGGTGATGCCCCGCGTGATCGAACACGTGGAGGCCAGCTGGCCACCAGAAGCGAAGGCCGCTGGGCTCGAGGCCGTGGTCACGCTGCGGATCACGCTCGATCCGGAGGGCTCGGTCACCGCGGTGGAGGTCGTCGGGCCCGCGGGCAACGGCTTCGACGAGGCCGCAACGGACGCCGTCCGCCGCATGACCTGGGCGCCCGCGCGCACCGCTGCGGGCCCGGTCGCGGTCGTGTTCGACTTCCAGTACGGCTTCGTCCTCACCCCCGAGCCCCCGACCGACGCACCTGCGCCCCCGAACGTCGAGGGGACGGTGCTCGAGATCCTCACGGGCCGGCCTGTGGGTGGGGTCCGGGTGCAGGTCGCCGGCAGCGACCTCGCCACCACGACCGACGCCGAAGGCCGGTTCACCCTCCGCGAGGTGCCCACCGGCGCCCAGGTGCTGCACCTGTCGCACCCGGGCCACGAGGTCGACGACAAGGCAGTCACCGTGGCCGCCGGGGAGGTGTCGTCGGTCAAGTTGTGGCTCACGCCCGACGGCTGCTGCGACGAGGAGGTGCTGGTCACCTGGCAGCGACCGCCCGACGAGGTCACGCGCCGCACCATCTCGATCGACGAGGTGAAGCGCATCCCGGGCACCTTCGGCGACCCGCTCAAGATCATCCAGACCCTGCCCGGCGCCGCGCGCACGCCGTTCGGCACCGCCCTGCTGGTCATCCGGGGCGCCGACCCAGAAGACAGCGGCGTCTACATCGACGGCATCCGCGTCCCCATCATCTACCACCTCACCGGGACCACCTCGGTGTTGTCGCCCGAGCTCATCGAGGCCGTCGACTACCTGCCCGGCGGCTACGGCGTGCAGTACGGCCGCACGATGGGCGGCACCATCGACGTCCGCACGCGCACGAAGTTCGACGTCGACGGCCAGCTGAGCTGGGGCACGGACATCCTCGACAGCCAGGTCTTCTGGCAGGGGCGCCCCGACAAGGGGAAACGCCAGGGCCTCGCAGTGGGGGTGCGGCGCTCGTACATCGACGTGTTCATCCCCTACTTCACCGCCGACACGGGCTTCACCATCAAGCCCGTGTACTGGGACTACCAGGCCAAGTGGTCCCCCGTGCTGAAGAAGGACGACCTGTCCGTGTTCTTCTACGGCTTCGTGGACAGCCTCACCGTCGGCACGCCCGCCGACGTGGCCCAGGGCGCCGACCAGGACACGCAGGGCGATCTGGGCGTCCGCTACGACACGAACCGCATCGTGGCGCGGTGGGCGCACCCGGTCTCGCCGAAGCTCACCCTCGAGGTCGTTCCGAGCTTCGGCATCGACAGCTCGTCCTCGGGCCTGGGCAACGCGTTCGGGCTGTCGAACGCGAACTACCTCGGGCAGTTCCGTGCCCAGTCGTACTGGACCCCGGTGAAGGGGTTCGAGCTCGTCACCGGCACGGACACGTTGCTCGCTGCGTGGACGTTCGAGTTCAAATCGGCGATCAACTTCGAGGCGTTCGACGACCCCCTGGCCGAGCGGGAACCCGTCGGGTTCGACGGCAAGGGGACCCTCTTCGCGCCCGACCTGTACACCCGCGCCAACCTCCGGCCGCTCGCGGGCACGGACCGCCTGCTGCTGTCGCCCGGCGTGCGCCTCAACACCGTCGTCCTCGACACCAACGGCGGTGTCGAGGGCGGGGTCGACGCCCCCGCGTACAGCATCGTGAGCCTGGACCCACGCGTGCTCGGTCGCTACGCGTTCACCGACCGCGGCTGGTTCGCGATCAAGGGCTCGACCGGCATCTACCACCAGCCGCCGCAGCCCCAGGAGATCATCGGCGTCGGGACCCAGGCCAGCGTGGGCTACGAGCGCAGCTGGTCCACGTCCGTGGGGTGGGATCACCGGCTCAGCGACGCGATCTTCTACGACGTCGACGTGTTCTACCGCCGCATGGACTCCCTCGTGGTGTTCGACGAGAACTGGACGGGGTTCGGCTCGAACCCGTTCGTCAACGGCGGCGACGGGCGCGCGTACGGCGTGGAGTTCATGGCCCGCCACGACCCGGTGGGGCCGTTCTTCGGCTGGATCTCGTACACGTTGTCCCGAGCCACCCGACGCGATCCCTTCACCTGCGCCGACAACCCGTCCGACGGCGTCGAGTCCGATCTGTTCGGCGACGGCCGGTGCTGGTACCCGTTCGACTTCGACCAGCGGCACATCTTCTCGGCGCAGGCCGGGTACGATCTCCCCTACGACTTCGGGATCAGCGCCCAGGTGCAGGCGGTGAGCGGAAACCCGACCGACAACTTCGACAACGGCATCTACGACGTGGACAGCGACTTCTACAGCGGCTTTCAGGTCGGCGGCTACAACGACGAGCGGCTCCCCATGTTCTTCCAGACCTCCCTGCGCTTCGACCGGGACTGGGAGTTCCGCAAGTGGGGCCTCGTGACCTACGTCGACCTCATCAACGCGGTGCGCGGCGTGAACCCCGAGTTCACGATCTACAACTACGACTACACCGAATACGCCTACGTCCGCGGCTTGCCCTTCATCCCGAACGTCGGGATCGAAGCGAAGTTCGGGAAGCGATGATCCGCGGGACGCCGGCGCTGGCCCTCGCCCTCGGCGGGTGTGTCATCGGCGGGGACCGCTTCCCCCGTCCCCGGGACCTCACCGACGTCTGGCAGGTCGACAAGACCCGGATCCTGGCGGTCCGCGCCGATCCACCCGAGGTCCGCCCCGGCGAGGTGGTCCGGTTCTCCGCGCTCATCGGCCGCCCTCCCGCCGAGACCGACCCCCTCTCGGTGGTGTGGTTCGCGTGTCCCCTGGACGAGAGCGCCGCCGCCGGCTGCGGGGGTGACCTCACCGGCGTCGACCTCGAGAACCCGGATCCCGAGGTGCTGGCGGAGCTCGGGCTGATCGGCTTCGAGCCCCTGTTGCCTCCGGTCTACACCCCGCCGCTCACGCTGCTCGATGCGTTGTCTCCGGCCGAGCGCCTCGAGGGGACGTACGTGCTCGTGCAGACCACCGTGTTGCCTCCGGAGGTGCTGGAAGATCCGGAGTTCGAGCTCGATCCCGCGGAGCTCGAGGCCTCCTTCAAGCGGCTGGTGGTGTCGGAGGCCACGACGCCCAACCACAACCCGGCGTTCGCGGCGTTCGGGGTGGACGGCATCGCAGTGTCCGCGGAGACCCTGGTGCACGTCGACCCGCTGCAGGCGTACGAGCTGCAGGTGGTCATCACCCCGGAGAGCTTCGAGCAGTACGAGTTCCTCACCTCGGATGGGGTCGTCGACACCCGGGAGGAGGAGCCGTACGTCGCGTGGTTCACGACCGGCGGGGAGCTCGGGGAGTCCGTGACCCTTCCGCCGTACCTCGACAGCACGTTCGTGGCGCCGGAGCGCTCGGGGACCACGGGGTCCTGGTACGCCGTGGCCCGGGATCGGCGGGGCGGCATGACGTGGTGGGTCCAGCGGTGGGTCGTGGACTGACACGCGCTCGGAGCGGCCAATCGCGTGGCTCCGTGCTAAGGTGCCGCGGTTGTGGACCGGTCGCCCGACCGGCCGTCCGGAGAACGTCGGATGTCGTCTTCCTTCGCTAGCTTCCAGAGCGGCCTCCCGTCGCTCCGCTCTGTCCGGTGGTGGGCGGCCGCCGCGCTCGTCACGATCTCCGTCGGTCTCGGATCCGACGCCCGCGCAGCCAGCCCCGGCCTCGACGCGATCGAGGAGTACAAGCGAGGCAGGCTCGCGCACACGGCAGTCGAAAACCGCTTCTTCATAAAGGAGAAGCGATTCGAGCTGGCGCCCATGGTGGGGTACGTCCCCAACAACCCCTACGCCCGGCGGTACACCGCAGGCGTGGCGGTCGCGTACCACTTCAACGAGACCATCGCGGCCCAGGCGCAGGTGTTCGTGTCGCCGGACCTCGGCGAAGGCGACGTGAAGGGCCTCGTGGGCGTGCTGCTGCAGCGCGCCTTCAACAGCTCCTCGGACGCCGAGGTCGAATTCCAGCAGCCGCTCGACAAGGTCACGCTGGGCGCCAACTTCGGCGCGGTCTGGTCGCCCTTCTACGGGAAGATCAACCTCGTCGGCGAGACCGTGCTCAACATGGACTTCTACCTGTACGGCGGCGCGGGCATCGTCTCGAAGCACAACTACTACGCGACGTTCGACGAGGCCGGCGCGGCCCTCACCCCGCCCGACCCGGTCCAGCTCGAGAACCTCGGCAACGAGGTCAAGGTGGGCCCGTACATCGGCATCGGGCAGAACTACTTCCTCAACCGCGTGATGTCGTTCAAGCTCGACTTCCGGTCCGCGCTGTGGGTCGACAACACCCCGCAGTACGACCCGAACGTCGAGTCGACCCAGCAGCGCGTGTACAACAACGTGATCCTCAGCGGTGGTGTGGCGTTCTTCCTGCCCAACATGAAGCCGCGCCTGTACGATTTCTGAAGCCTCGTCCGCACCTGCGCCTGTCGACAGGCCACCTGCCCGAACCGGACCCCAACCGCGACCGTGACCCTCGAGGCCCGTATGCTCCCGATCCTCGCCGCGCTCCCCCTGCTCTCCGGCTCTGCTCTCGCGAGCGACGAGACCGATCTCCCGGACGACATCCTCGGTGGTGACACGCCGGAAGAGTCCGCACGCGACCAGAAGCGCCAGCTCCTCGAGGAGGAGGCGTCCGTCGCCCTCCCCGAAGAGAAGGAGAAGAAGCGGGTCATCCAGACCTTCCAGCGCAAGAACTTCATGAAGATCGGGCGCTACGAGATCGCGCCGCACGCGGGTTTCGTCACGAACGACCCGTTCCTCAACCGGTACCTCTTGGGCGCGAGCTTCACGTACCACCCGACCGAGATCCTCGGAATCGAGGCCACGGTCGACTACTCGCCGAACCTCGGCGACCTCGACCTGAAGGCCGTCACGAAGGAGATCATCGAGAACAACGGGGTCACCCCCGACATCTCGAAGATCAACTTCTACTCCACGGTGAACCTCCAGTATTCCCCGATCTACGGGAAGCTGGCCGCTGGCGAGTCCCGCATCATCGCGTTCGACATCTTCGGGTTGTTCGGCACGGGCGTCGTCAACACGCTCGACGACCTCGAAGCGCTGCAGAAGACGGATGACCCCGCCGCGCTCGCGTCGCAGAACCAATTCCATCCGGCGTTGTCTTACGGCGGAGGCCTGCGGGTCCTGCTCAACGAGTCCTTCGCGCTCCGCGTGGAAGGACGTGGGTTGTCGTACATCGAGGTGCTCGAGTCCACCACGCTCGAGATGAAGAACAACTTCACGCTGGTCGGTGGTGTGTCCCTCTTCTTCCCGGGGATGAAGTGATGCGCAACGTTGGTGTGACCTTCGGCCTCGGCCTCCTGTCCCTCGGCCTGCCCGCCACCGCCCTCGCGGGTGTCGGGTGCGACGAGATCATGAACATGGTGACCCTGAACATCCCGTCCACCATCGTCATCGAGACGATGCGCGGCTCGGGTGGGGTCGCCCCCGCAGACGTCGCGTGCCTGCAGCAGCGCGGCGCCCCGGCCGACGTCGTCGCCGCGGCCCAAGGCATGGTCGCGGGTGCAGCGCCCGCGCCGGCTCCGATGCCCATGCCCGGGAACCCGCCGATGCCGGTGCCTGCGGCACCCGCGCCCTCCTCCACGTTCGACACCGAGGAGACCCTCGGCGGCTCCACCTTCGGCAACGCCCCCACGGGCACCGGAGACGCCGGCAACGACGAGGTCGAGCCGAGCGGCGGCGGCCCAGCGGAGCTCGAGCAGGCCATCGAGGCGTACCGCGCGAAGAAGTTCGCGACCGCCTCGAACGCGCTCTACGACATGCTCCGCGAGAACAAGTTCCCCGACCAGCAGACCAAGATCGAGTACTACCTCGGCAAGGCGCTGTACGACCTCGGGATGTACCACTCGGCGCAACACTACTTCATGACCGTGGTCACGAAGGGCCCGTCGAACCCGTACTTCAAGTACGCCCTGCCGCGCCTGGTCGCGATCGCGCAGCTCACCGGCAACGACTACGAGCTCCTGCGCGTCGTCGCCAAGATCCCGCCCGAGGCGTTCCCCCGCCAGGCGAAGAACCACCTGTACTACCTGATGGGCCGCAAGCTGTTCGAGAAGGACGAGCTCACCGGCGCGTCCGAGTTCTTCGGGCAGGTGTCCTCGAAGTCCGACGAGTACATGCGGGCCAAGTACTACGAAGGCATCATCAACCAGCAGCGCGGCAAGCTGAAGTCCGCCGTGCAGTCCTTCCGCGAGGTCATGACCGCGCAGCCCCCGATCGTCGGCGACGCCTACCAGGCGCAGCAGATCGAGGACATGAAGGACCTCTCCCTGATGAACGTCGCGCGCATCTACTACAACCTGCAGCGCTTCGACAACGCCGAGAACTACTACGCGCAGGTCGACCGCGACAGCACCTACTGGGCCGAGTCCCTGTTCGAGCGCGCGTGGACGAGCTTCATGCGCTCGGACCTCAACCTCGCCCTCGGCCTCCTCCTCACGGTCGACAGCCCCTACTTCGCCGACAGCGAGTTCGTCCCCGAGGTCACCTACCTGCGCGGGCTCACGTTCTTCAACCTCTGCGAGTACGACGACGTCGAGGCCACCCTCAAGATCTTCAAGGAGCGCTACCAGCCCATGAAGGACGAGGTCACCTCGTTCGTCGGCCAGTACCGCGAGCAGAAGGACCTCTGGGATCAGGCGTACGACCAGTACTTCGAGAACAAGCACGATCAGTCGGCGCTGCAGCAGTCCCTGTTCGCCCGGGTCCTCCGCAACCGCGACCTCGGCGCGATGGTGCGGCACCTGGACATGATGGACAAGGAGGTCGAGCTCATCAACGCGCAGAAGGCGCAGTGGAAGGACAACCTCGGCCAGGAGCTCATCAAGACCATCGAGGAGGACCGCGTCCGCTACAAGAAGAAGGCGGGGGCCGAGCTCCTCAAGGAGATGATCAAGATCGAGGACATGTTGTCGTCGCTGCTGACGCAGGGCGACATCGTCGAGTTCGAGGTCACCGACGCCCAGCGCGCCGACTACGAGTTCAAGGCGCAGACGCAGGACCTCACCGCCGGTGAAGAGCGCAAGATCGACTTCGCCACCTCGCGCGACATCATCTACTGGCCGTTCAACGGCGAGTTCTGGCGCGACGAGCTCGGGTACTACCGCTACACCGAGCACGGTAGCTGCCGCTGAACGAATCTTCGGGGCTCGGGGGTTCCTTCCTGGAACCGCCCCCTGGACCCTGGTGTCACAGGTGTCGCTGCCCCGCCGCTTCTCTCTTTCGAATCCGATCTCTTTCCACCTGACCGTGGAGCGTACATGACCACCGGAACTCCCTCTCCCTTCCGCGCCGCCCTGTTGGCGATGGGCCTGTTCCTGGCGCTCGCGCCGTTCGAGTCCGTGGCCCTCGCCGCCAAGGAGACGAACTGCACCGACAAGGTGGACGACGACGGCGACGGCAAGATCGACGCCGACGACTCCGACTGCGAGGTCGACCTCACGTCGCGCACCGGCAAGGCGATCAAGCTGCGCGACACCGAAGACCCGAACGCCCTCAACGAGGAGTTCGCCCGGCTCGCCGAACAGAAGCGGATGGAGTCGATCGAGAAGCTCAAGGCGCTGCTCGCCAAGGGCGTCCCCGACGAGACCAAGGCCGAGATGATGCTCCGCCTCGCGGACATGTACTTCCAGCAGGGCCGCTACCTCTACCTCAAGGAGATGGCGACCTACGACCGGATGTACGAGGCGTGCTTCAACCAGAGCGGTTGCAACGTCGACGGCCTGAAGGCCGACAACTCCGGCAGCAAGGCCTGGCAGGAGAAGTCGATCAAGCTCTACCAGACCATCCTGCAGAGCTACCCGCGCTACGCCCGCGCCGACCAGGCCACCTACTTCCTCGGCGCCGCCCTCAAGGACGTGGGCGACGAAGCAGGCGCGGTCGAGAACTTCAAGCAGCTCGTCAAGCTGTACCCCGAGTCCCAGTACATCCCCGACGCGTACGTGCTCATCGGCGAGTACTACTTCGAAGTCGAGGGCAACGCGTTCGGCGCGCTCAAGGCCTACCAGAAGGCCGCGTCCTTCACCGACTCCCCGAAGTACTCCTACGCCACGTACAAGCTCGCGTGGTGCCAGTACAACGTGGGCGAGTACCAGGGCGCCATCGCGACCATGAAGAAGGTCGTGGACTACTCGATGTCGAACGCCCAGGCGGGCTCGACCATCCAGCTCCAGGACGAAGCGCTGAAGGACCTCGTGCGGTTCTTCGCCGACGCCGACCAGATGGACGAGGCGATCGAGTACTTCACCAAGCTCGGCCGCGCCGACCTCATCCGGTCGACCCTCAAGAAGCTCGCCGCCACGTTCTTCGAGCAGGGCAAGTTCGAGCGCTCGATCGACATGTACCGCCGCCTGATCATCGACCAGCCGACCGCGAAGGACAACCCCGAGTACCAGTCCGAGATCATCACCGCCTACAAGAAGCTCGGTGACCGGCCCAAGGTGCTCGACGAGATCAACCGCCTCCGCACCGAGTACGGCCCGAACACGGCCTGGCAGCGCACGAACGCCGCCGACCCGCGCGCCATCGAGGAGGCCAACGCCAAGATCGAGTCCTCGCTGCGCAGCATCGCGGTCGAGTTCCACAACGAGGCCCGCGCCCACGAGAAGATCCGCGCCGGGGACACCCAGCAGCTCTACGATCTGGCCCGCGCGGCCTACAAGACCTACCTCGAGCTCTTCCCGACGAACGAGAAGGCCTACGAGGTCCGGTACGCCTACGCCGAGCTCCTCTACAAGCAGAAGGACTACCCGGCGGCGTTCGAGCAGTACACCGCCGTCGTGGACATGAACCCGAAGGGCGAGCACTCGAAGTTCTGCGCCGAGTCCGCCATCTTCGCGGCCGAGGAGCAGATCAAGGCCGAGGGCGGCTCCGGTGTGAAGACCAACGTCGACACGAAGAACATCAACGAGAAGACGCAGCCCCTCCCGCTCACCCCGTGGGAGCAGAAGTTCGTCGACGCCTGCAACAAGTACGCGACCCTCTACCCGGAGGACAAGAAGGTCAAGGACGTGATCTACAAGTCCGCGTACCTCCTCTACGGGAAGTACCGGTTCGACGAGGCCTCGCGTCAGTTCCAGGCCGTCATCAAGATGGACCCCCGGTCGAAAGAGGCCGAGCTCGCCGCCAACCTGATCCTCGACACCCTGAACATCACGAAGAACTGGGAGTCGCTCAAGCAGACCTCGAAGGCCTTCTACGACCAGGAAGGCCTCGGCGGCACCCAGTTCAAGAAGGACACCTACGCCGTCTACGAGTCGGCCTCGTTCAAGCTCATCGAGGTCAACTTCGAGAAGGACAAGGACTACGGCAAGGCCGCGGACGGCTTCGTCGCGTTCTCCAAGGAGTTCCCGGACTCGGCCATCGCCGCCCAGTCCCTCAACAACGCCGCCGCGTACTACAACAACTCGGGCCGCATCGCCGACTCGATGACCGTCCGCCACATCCTGGTCGACGACGCCCGCTACGGCGCCAAGACGAAGTACTACTACGACCAGATCGCCTTCCTCGGCTTCGACTACGAGACCATCGCCGACTTCGATCAGGCGGCGGCCATGTACGAGAAGCTGTGGGCCCTGACGCCCGTCGAGCTCAAGAAGCCCGAGAACGCGACCAAGGCCGACGAGATCAACAAGAAGGCGGCGACGGCGCTGTACTCGGCCGCGGTGTTCCGCAAGGGACTCGGCCAGGCGGACAAGGCGGTCGAGGACTACAACATGTTCGCGACCGCGTTCCCGACGGACGAGCGCACGCCGAGCGTGAAGATCACGGTCGGCAAGACCTACGAGGACCAGAGCCGCTGGCAGGACGCCGCGAACGTGTACCAGGCGTACTACAAGACCCCGCCCGCGAACGCCCCGATGGAGATCATCTACTTCGCGCGGCTGCACCACGGGCAGATGCTCGAGAAGCTCGGCAAGACGAAGGAGCGCGACGCGCTCTACAAGGAGACCGTGGCCCTGTACGACAAGTACGTGAAGGGCGGCGGCACCGCAGGTCCGCAGACCGAGTTCGTGGCCGAGATGATGTACGTCCTGGCGCAGCCCCAGCTCGACGCCTACATGGCGATGAAGATCAAGGGCCCTGGCAAGGGCGCCTCGCAGAAGGCGGAAGACAAGGCCCTCATCGACAGCCTCTCCAAGAAGGCCAAGGCCCTCGTGGATGTCGAGAAGACCTACCTCCCGGTCGTGTCCACCGGCGCCGGTGAGTGGGGTCTCGCCTCGCTCGTCGCGCTCGGGAAGGCCTACGAGAACATGGCCGAGTCGCTCCGCACCGGCGACGTTCCGTCGTACCTCAACGAGGAGCAGCGCGAGTTCTACGGCATGGGCATCGAAGACAAGGCGTACGTCCAGGACGAGAAGGCGATCAACGCCTACAAGCTCGCGCTCGAGAAGAGCTACCAGCTCACGATCTACAACGACAACACCGCGTACGCGACCCGGCAGCTCGGGGTGCTCCGCCCCGAAGACTTCCCGGGCCTCTCCGAGCAGGTGCTCGAGCCCCGGTGGACGGCCCAGAAGGCCGGCGCCGCCAAGTCCGACTTCGAAAAGAGCCTGTGAGGAGGAACCAGATCATGCGTACGACCTTCGTCCTCGCTTTCGTCGCCCTCCTCGCTGGCTGCCCCAAGGGCGGCGCGACCACCGGTCTCGGTGGTGGTGATCAGGGACAGTTCAAGAACCTCGAGACCAGCGCCCCGGAGAACTTCCAGTCGGGCGTCACCTACCTCATGAACCCCGACAAGAAGACGGGGCTCATCGACTACAGCACCGCCTACCAGCGGTTCCTCGCCGCAGCGAACCTCGGCGCGGGCCCCAAGGCCCACTACAACGCCGGCTGGACGGCCGAGCAGCTCGGCCAGAACGCAGACGCCGAGATGCACTACCGCAAGGCCTGGGAGGCCGACCCCTCCTACGAGACCGCCATGTTCTCGCTCGCGCGGGTGCTCGAGGCCGAAGGCAAGAACGCCGAGGCGCTCGCCATCCACAAGACCAAGGTCGACGCCTCGCCCGAGAACTGGGAGCTCCGCTCCGACTACGTCTCGTCGCTCGTGAAGGCCCAGCGCTACGACGAGGCCATCGCCGAGGCGCAGGAGATCCTCCGCCACAAGAAGGACGACCCCTCCGTCTACCGCAACCTGTCCGCGATGTACTACGCCCAGAAGAACTACGGCATGAGCCAGCTCACGGCCGAGAAGGCGCTGTCCATCAACGAGAGCGATCCCGGCATCTACAACAACATGGGCGTCACCTACCTGATCCAGGGCGACGAACAGGCCGCGATCGAGAAGTTCCAGAAGGCGATCGAGCTCCAGTCCGGGAACTTCGAAGCCAACATGAACCTCGGCTGGGTCGCGTTGAACTCGGGTGACTACACCCTCGCGACCACCTGCTTCACCGCCGCGACCTCCGCCGACACCGCCAACCTCG
>JBIKWC010000293.1:0-9164 GCA_044356535.1 Myxococcota bacterium | reverse complement strand
GCCGACCTGCCTCGAGGTGTACCTCGGGAGCGCTGCGGGTCTGGCCGCCGCCCCGGTCGTCTCGGTGCGCGGCGCGGCCGACGGCAACCGGCAGGGCGTGCGGCCGACCGCGCTCGGGGATCTCGACGGGGACGGCGACGACGAGCTCCTGATCGCCGAACCCGCCGCCAACGACGGCGCTGGCACGATCACCTTCGTGCCCGGTTCACCGGCCGGGCCCGACTTCGCGGCGGCGAACGTGATCGACGGCCCGCACCCCGGGGCGGAGGCCGGAGCGAGCGTGACGTCGGGCGACTACGACGCGGACGGCGCGACCGATCTGATCGTGGGTGTCCCGGGTGCAGGTGTGGACTGGTCCGGCGAGGCGTGGGTGTTCGCGGCCGTGACCCCGTCCGCCACGGCGCCGGACTTCGTCGTCCAGAGCGAGGCCGAGGACCGGCTCGGCGAGTTCTCGGCGACGGCCGACCTCGACGGGAACGGGGTCGACGAGCTGCTGCTCGGCTCCTCGGAGTTCCAGGCGTGGGGGGGGCGGGTCGTGGTCTTCGGCGACGACCTGCTGCCCATCGCCGTCGTCGGCGGGCCGCTCGAGACCACGGAGAGAGGGGTCCAGGACTCGTTCACGGTCGTGCTCCGCGTGGCGCCCACGACCGACGTGACGATCGGGTTGTCGTCGGCCTCCCCCGACGAGGCGCTCGTCTCACCCGCGTCGCTCACGTTCGGCCCCGGCAACTGGGACGTGCCGCAGACCGTGGTGGCGACGGGCGTCGACGATCTGCTGCTGGACGGGAACGTGGGCTTCACCATCGTCGTCGAACCCGCCGCGTCGGCGGACCCCGGCTTCGACGGCGTCGACGGGCGCGACGTTCCCGGCACCAACGAAGACGATGACCTGACGGGGGTGGTCGCCGCCGGTGCGCAGGACCTCGAGACGACGGAAGCAGGCGGGACCGACTCGTTCACGCTCGTCCTGGTGTGGGCGCCGTCCGAGCCCGTCACGATCCCCATCGCGACGGATCGCCCCGGCGAAGCGGTTCCCTCCGTGACCTCGGTCACGTTCGACCCCCTCGACTGGGACGTTCCGCAGGTCGTCGAGATCGTCGGCATCGACGACGACGCGATCGACGGAGACGTACCGTTCGCCGTGCTCCTCGGACCGATGACCTCTGCCGACCCCGTGTGGGACGGCGTCGAAGGGCCGGAGGCCGGCGGCACGAACCAGGACGACGACGTCGCAGGCTTGACGCTCGCGCCCGCAGGAGGGCTCTTCGTCTCGGAGGGCGGCTCCTCCGCGACGTTCGCCGTGGCCCTGCGGACGGCCCCGGAGACCCCGGTGACCCTGCAGTTCGCGTCGTCGGACGCGACCGAAGCGACGAGCTCGCCTTCCGAGCTCACGTTCACCGGCGCGACCTGGGACCAGCCGCAGGTGGTGACCGTGACCGGCGTCGACGACGACGAGGTGGACGGCGTCGTCCCGTTCACGGTGGACCTCGTGGCGACGTCCGGGGACCCGACGTACGCGAACCTCCCGGCGACGGGCGTCGAGGGCGCCACCACCGACGACGAAGGCGCTGGCTTCGTCGTCGCGCCGACCACGCTCGAGACCTCCGAGTCGGGTCCGGCCGCGACGTTCGAGCTCCACCTGTCGACCCGGCCCGTCGCCGACGTCACGATCGTGGTCCGCTCCTCGGACACCTCGGAGGGGACGGTGTCGCCGTCGGAGGTCACGTTCACGGAGGCCGACTGGGCGTCTCCGCAGCGCGTGACCGTGGCGGGCGTCGACGACGACGAGGTCGATGGGGACCAGGTGTTCGCCATCACGTTCGCGGTGTCGTCGGGAGACCCTACGTACGCGGGCCTCGTTCCGACCGAGGTCTCCGTCACGAACGTGGACAACGACGCCGCCGGCAAGGGCGGCACGTGCGGCTGCGCGACGGGCCGACCCACGCCTGCGTGGGGGGTCTTGGCGCTGGCCGCGGTGGTTCGTCGTCGTCGCGGTGGGTCGCGCCGGCTGGGGTCGGGCCAGCGGCGGTGAACGCACCGGTGAGGGCCTCGATGAGCACCTCGCCGGGGGGGCCTCGCGTTCGAGGGGCGATGCCCGGGCATCCGGGGTCGAACCGGAGGTGGTGGTGCGTTGGTGGCGGCTGGGGTCGGGCCAGCGGCGGTGAACGCACCAGCGGTCGAGGCCAGCCGGGTTGAACGCACCACGGAGGCGTCCTGGGGTGGGTGGCATGGGGCCGGCCGACAGGACAACGCCGGGTTTGGCTGGCGTGGGTTCCGGATGCCGGCGCGGATGGTGCGTTCGAGGGCCCTGGCCTCGGGGCCTGGTGCGTTCGCGCCGGCTGGGGTCGGACCAGCGGCGGTGAACGCACCCCCGACCACGTCGTCGGGCCCAGGCGGGCGCCGTCGTCGACTGGTTCGATGGGGACGGGGGTCAGCGCCCTCGATCCGACACTCGCTCCGGGCTGGCGGTAGTCCCCACCTCGGAGGGCGCAGGCAGAACGGCCTGGAAGAGCTGCAGGAGCTGCTGCGCGATGGCGGCGGACGCGTCGAACTCGAAATGGAGCTCGCCGAGGAGGTCGGATCCGAAGGCGTTGTTGCACTCCCAGCAGATGGACGCCTGGAGAATGGGCGCGCCCGCGCGCATGAACCTGACTCCGTAGGTCGGAACGTGACACCGGTCCTGTGCGCCTCCGGGCAGGTTCCGCCACAACCTGGCCGCGAGCTGCGCGTCGGTGTCGCTGAGGACCACGTGGGGCGCGTGCTCGGCGGCGCCCATGTAGCCACTCACCCTGCTGGGACCGATGCCCTGCAGCAGGACGACCTCCGCGCCGTCGATGTCGGGAAGTCCACACGGCTGGTACTGGCGCGACGACATGGGTTTGCTCCGCGAACTGGACGATGGTGTTCGGGGTCTACCCTGGAGGCGGACGCATCGCAGTCGAGCGCCTGCGGCCACTCTCCAGGTCGGATGCTCCGAAGTGTCCCCGCCGCGAAGGGCCGGGATACGGCGCATGCATGATCACCGGCATTGCCCTCGCGCAGGAGCCCTCGCTGCCGGGGCCGTTCGACGCCTGGTTCGAGGCGGACGAGTTTGGTCGCACGCTCGCCGCCATGGACACCTCGACCGCGTCCGCGCTCGCGGCCGGTTCTACCTGGCCGGCAGTGGGCACGAGCCTGGAGATCCAGCTGACCGACCTGGGCTGGTCGTCCTCCTTCCCAACAGAGGCGTGGATGTGGATTGCTGTCGAAGTGCCGCAGAGCTCGCTGTCGACGACGTCCGCGTGAAGGCCTCCGTCCTCTCCGGTCGTCTCGCCTGCGAGCCGGAGCGGATGATCGGATCCGGCGGGCCCTGGGTCGACGACCACGGCGACAGCGACGCCTTCACGGTCCGTCCGCTGGGGCCGGATCGGGCACGGGTCAGCTATTGCGGGGGTCACCTCGACGTCGTCGTGGGCGACACCATCGACCGCCACTGGATGCGCCAAGAGTGGGTCGCCGCCGTCAGGGCGGTGGCGCGGGTCGCGCCGTTGTATGCGGACCTCGCAGTGCTCCAGGACGGCTCGGTTCGGTGGCAGGGTCGGGTCCTCACCTGCAGCCTGTACGCGCAGGGCTGCAACCCCAACGTCGTTCGACCCGTGTGCGCGGACGTTGACGGCGGAGGAATCTGGTTGGATGGGGATCGTCTGGAGATGGTGGGCGAGATCGGCGGTATGTGTGTCGCCACGCGGCGGCCTGGGTTCGAGGCTCACTCCTCCCCGTAGTCCTCTCGGAGGTCCAGCGCTCCGAGGCACTGCGCCCGGTCCCTGGCAGCGGTCCGGCAGGTGGCATCGGACCAGCACAACGAGCTGTTCTGGGTCTCCCCAGCCCTGGACCACCCCATCCCGTTCGCCGTGGGGCGGCGGAGCCCGGCGCACCGCGCCAACGTGCTGCGACCCTGCAGTCCGTCGGGATACAACGCGCGGATGACTGTGTTGGGCTGGTTCGTGGGCTGTACGTCACCGGTGGGGCTCGGAGGCCGCCCGGTCGACGAGGACGACACCCGGCCGACGGTGGTCTCGTCCGAGCCGTGTGACGCGTGCGGCGGCGACTGCCTGCTCGAGGAGCTCGATTACGCCGAGGCGTACCACGCCTCCGGCGGCGTCGACTACGTGGACACGCCCCCCGCCGGTGGGCCCCACGACCCGTGTTGGGCGCCGTTCGGGGTCCACCCCGAGCCCGTGCCCGACGAGCGCTGGGTCCACAACCTCGAACACGGCGCCGTCGTGTTCCTGCACCACGAATCCGCCTGCGACGGAGACTGCAGCGCCGACGTGCTCTCCCTCGAGGGGTTCACGGCGACGTCGGAGTGGGCGCTCTCCACGCCGTACGACGCCCTCGACACGCCGTTCGCCGCGCTGTCGTGGGGGTACCGGCTCACGCTCGGGTGCTGGGACCCCGCGCTGGCGGCCACGTTCTACGACGAGCACCTCGACCAGGGCCCGGAATCCGTGCTCTCCGGCCCGTCGCAGAGCTGCATGTAGCGTTCGGTCGATCGCTCAGGAAGCGTAGAGCCGCACGTTCTCGGCTGCCCACGAGGACATCGCGGTGGCCACGCGCAGATCGGGGTGCCGCAACATCACGAACCCGTCCGACAACAGCGTCTGCTTCCAGTCCCGCCGCGGCGCCCCGACCGGCAGGAGCTCCGTCCGCACCACCGACGACCCGAACCGGCGGTGCAGCTCCTCCACGCCCTCCACCCGCGTGATCCGCCCCTCGCCCATCGCCCGCTTGAACACCATGGCGACGTTGTACCTGCGCTCGATCGGCTGTTCGATCCGCCCGCGCAACACCGTGTCGGCCCACGCCTCGTACACGTCGAAGTCGCAGGCGCGGTTCATCACCTCGCCCGTCATGCCCCCCGGTGGCCGGGCCGCGATCTCGCCGAACACCAGCTCGTCGTCGGGCGTGTGGAACCACTCCATGTGCGTGATGCCGCCCGGGTACTGGAGCGCCCGGAGCACGTCGCGCCCGAGGGCGAACGCGCGGCGGAACAGCGGGGTGTCGACGTCGCGCAGCACCATGTTCTGGGGGCTGATCCACTGCTCGCTGCGCGAAGCCAGCATCGTGGGCCGGTACCGCAGGATCGAGTGGTACAGGATCTCGCCCTGGTGGCTCAGCGCGTCGAACGTGTACTCGTCGCCGCGGACGAACTCCTCGACGATGAACTCCGGCACGTGGCGCAGCGACGGGAGCAGGGCTTCGAGCGCCTGCGCCGTGTCCACCCGGTGCGTGTCCGCCGAGCCCGCGCCCGCCAGCGGCTTGACGATCAGCGGGAACCCCACCCGCGGCGCCACCGCCCGCAGCTGCTCGACGCCCCGCGCGTGAGCGAAGCGCGGGTTGCGGATGCCCGCGCGGTCCAGCACGCGGCGCATCTCCTGCTTGTCGCGGAACCACCGCGCCTGCTCCGGCCACAACCCGGGCAGCCGGAACGCCTCCCGGACCTCGGCGCACAGCTCGACCGTGGGCTCCCACAGGCACTCCACGCGGTCGAGGCGCACCGGTAGCGCCCACCGCCGCAGGTCGTCCACGAGGGCAGGGGCGGACCAGAGGTTCCCGACCCGCAGGTACGCCGAGAGCCCCTCGCGCGCGACGGCGGGGAGGGCCTCGACCGGCTGATCACCGACGCCGACCACGCGGGCGCCGCGGCGGGCGAGGCCGCGGACGTAGTAGGGCACCTCGGCGGGGAACCCCGGCTGCAGGACGAGCACGGTCGGTGGCACGGCGGCAGTATACGCCCGGGTGGGTCAGTTCCGGTGGGTCAGGTTCCGTCCATCTCCGCTGCGAACGCGCGGACCTGGTCGGGCTGGCCCACCACCACGGCGACGTCGCCGCCGCCGAGCAGATCGTCGGGTCCAGGGACGGAGCGCAGGGAGCCGTCCGGGCGGTGGATGGCGACGATCAGCACCTGGAACCGTTCGGGGACGCGGAGCGTGTGGAGCGGCACCGGGGGGCGGGTGCACTTGACGTCGTCGATCTCGAGCTCGCGGAAGTGGCGGGACGTGGCCAGGTCCAGGAAAGCGCGGGCGTGGGGCCGCAGGAGCGCGTGGGCCATGTGTGCGCCCCCGATGCCCTGCGGCGACAACACGTGGTTGGCGCCGGCCTTGAGCGCCTTGCGCGCGGTCTCCTCGTCGTCCACCCGCGTGAGGATCAGCGCACCTGGGTTGAGCTGGCGCGCCGACAGCGTCAGGAACACGTTCGTCGCGTTCGAGCTGGTGGCGACAGCGATCCCCTTGGCCACCTCCACCCGAGCGAGGCGCAGGATGTCGTCGGAGGTGGCGTCCCCGTGCACGGTGACGAACCCCTTCGACTCCGACAGCGCGACGAGCTCGGTCGAGTGCTCCACGACGACGACGGGCACGGAGGAGTGCCGGAGCTCCTGGGCGACCTCGCGCCCGAGCCGCCCGAACCCGAGGACCACGTAGTGATCGTGCATCTCGCGCATCCTCCGCTTCCAGCGACGCGACTCGATGGCGCGCTGCATGTCGCCTTCCACGACGTAGCGCGTGAACTCCGTGATGGTGTAGGAGGCCACCGACAGCCCCCCGACGATGAGCGCCAGCGTGAACACCCGGCCCGGATCGGAGAGCGGATGGATCTCGCCGAAGCCGATCGTGGTGAGGGTGATGACCACCATCCACGCGCTCTCGAGCCAGGTCCAGCCCTCGAGGAGCCGGTATCCCACGATGCCCACCACCAAGGTCGCAGCGAACAGGGCGAGCGGGAGGCGGAACCGGGGTGGGATCACGCGGAGCCAGCCCAGCCCGGCGCGGCCACCGGTCCGTGGCCCACCGGGCGCCACTCGGCGCCGTCCGGGCGCCAGGTGACCTCGCGCCGAACGGACACCGGGAGCGGGGCCCCCCGGGTCCCGACGTGCAGCAGCGGACCATCCGGAGCGAGGCGGGTGAGGTCGACCACGGTCCCCACGGGTTCGCAGCCGGACAGCAGCCGCGGCGCGAGGAACCACCACCGCCCGCCCCCGAGCTCGAGCAACAGGAACCGCTCGCCGCCTTCCGCGGTGGACGCCTCGACCACGCGTCGCGCCCGGAGCTCCGTCTCCTCGACCTTCCAGCCCCCGGGCGGCGGATCCCAGGGGCCGCGCTTCGCCCGCAGGCCTTTCTCGATCTGGCCCCGGGTGCCCAGCAGGATGGCGCACAACATGGCCCCGCTGATCGTCCCGACGAACCGCAGCAGCCCGATCTCGAACCAGAACCCGACCGCCCCCGCGACCAACAGCGCGCCGGCGAGCAGCCCGAGTCCCCGCACGCGCGCGACCGCCACCGACCGCGCAGCCGACAACGCAGCGGCTCGGCGGGCCTTCACGGTCGCGACCTCGTCGGGCGTGAGCTCCCGGATGTGTTCGACGACACCGAAGGACATGGGCCGCCCGATATCCGCGCCCGATGCCGCTGCGCTACCCGTCCACCAGCTGCACCCGGGAGGCGCCGCCGACCACGCGGGTCACGGAGAGGTAGCGGGGGACGCGGTCGCGCACCTCGGGGACGTGGCTGATGAGTCCGATCACGCGATCCTCGCTGCGCAGGCCCTCGATCGCGGTCATCACGCGGTCGAGCGCCTCGGGATCGAGGGTGCCGAAGCCCTCGTCGAGGAAGAAGAAGCCCAGGGGACGGCTCGAGCGCGCCTGGACGAGCGACGACAGCGACAGGGCCAGCGCCAGCGCAGTGAGGAAGCTCTCGCCTCCCGACAACCCCGACACCGGCCGCGACACCCCGCCGAGGTCGTGGTCCCGCACGACGAACGCCCCCTCGTCGTCGAGGGACAGCTCGTACCGGCCCGCGGTCAGCTCCGCAAGGTGGGCGGAGGCCCGGGCGGTGAGCTCGAGGAGGTGGTCGTTGGCCACGTACTCCACGAACCGGTCGCCGCGCAGCAGGTGCGCGAGCTCGTCGAGGCGGGTGACCTCGGCGTCGAGCCCCGCAGCCAGCGCGCCGAGGGTGGCCCACCGCGCCGACCGCGCCGACAGCTCGTCGGCCGCCCGCGCCGCCACGACCGCCGCGTCCCGGGCGTCCTCCACCCGCAGGTCGGCGGCCGCCAGCGCTGCCTCGAGCGCTGCCCAGCGGGCGTCGTCGAGGGCGCCGTCGGTGCCGAGCTCCTCGAGCTCCTGGAGCCGGACGCGCAGCGCGTGGCCCTCCTGGCGCCACCGCTCGACCGCTTCGGCGTTGCGCGCGGCGGCTGCTTCGTCCGGAAGCTCCTCGAGCAGCCCCCGCAGGGCGACGATCGGGTCCGGCGCGTCCCCCACCGCGGACACGGCGTCGGCGCGGAGCTCGGCCGCCCAGCGGGCCTCCTCGTCGGAAGCGGCGCGCGCTGCGGACTCGGCGGCCGCGTGGGCCTCGGCCGCTACCGACAACGCTGCGGCCGTGGCACGGAGCGCCTCCTCTGCGTCGGCGGCGTCCCGCTCGAGCGCCGAGAGCCCCCCCTGCGCCTCGGCGAGGGCAGCGGCCGCCGAACCCGTCCCCACCACCTCCACCAGCGCCGCCCGCAGCGCCTGTTGCTGCGTCTGCGCCTGCTCCCGGTGCTCTCTCGCGCGCGCGGCAGCTGCTGCTGAACGGTCGGCCCGCGTCCGCTGGTCCTCGGCTGCGCGGGCCGTGGCCTCCCGCTCGTGGTCGAGCACCTCGAGCCGCTCGGACCAGGCGTGTACCTCGCGGTCCCGCGCCTCGAGCCCCGCCACGGCAGCGGACACGTCGAACAGCGTGAGCTCCCCGCGCTCGCGGTCGAACGCGGCCCAGGCAGCGCCTTCGGCCTGGGACCGCGCCTCGCGGAGCTCCCGCGTGCGCAGCGCTTCGGCCTGTGCAGCCGCGACCGTGGCCTCGGCCGCGGCCACCGGGATCCGCGCGCGCTCGAGCTCGAGCTGGGCGGCGTCGAGGGCAGCGCGGTGGTCGGCGTGTGCCTGGTGCAGGGCCAGCGCCGCGTCGCGGGCGCGTACGGCCTCGCGGAGCTGGTCGGGGCCCGGGAGCTCGTCCACCCCCGACGCGAGCTCACGGACCCGCTCCGTGGCCTGCAGGACCCTGGCCTCTGCGCTCGACCGCGACGACTCGGCGGCCGCGCGGGCCTCGAGCGCGCGGTCCCGGCGTTCGAGCGCGCGCTGTCGTCCGAGCTTGTGTGCGTCGACG
>JBIKWC010000292.1:0-9177 GCA_044356535.1 Myxococcota bacterium | reverse complement strand
GGGCCGGGTGACCAGCACCAGGCGGTCGCGGGCGCGGGTGGCGGCCACGTACAACAGCCGGCGGTCCTCGGCGTCGGCCTCCGCGCGGAGCTGCTGGCGCAGGGCCTCGGAGAGCCCCGGCCGCACGCGGGACTGGACGCGGGCGCCAGGGTCGTCGACGGCGAACGCGAGGTGCCACGCGCCCTCGAGCCGCCCGACCTGCACGGCGGCGCGGTCGGCGGGCAGGCGGGCGTCCAGCTCGGGCACCACCACCACGTCGAACTCCAGGCCCTTGGCGCCGTGTACGGTGGTCAGCACCACCCCGGTCAGGCCCGGCGGAGGCGCCTCCCCCTCCCGCTCCTCGTCGTCCATGGACCGCTTCGCGAACCGCGCCACCGCCGCGGCGCCCCGCCCGTCGAGCGGCCGGAGGCGCTCCACCAGCCGGCGGGCGTTGGCCAGGGCGCGGCCGGAGGGTTCGTCGATCGCGAACGCAGGCAGGAGCTCGTCGATGCGTCGCTCGAGCCAGGTGGAGGGGAGGGTGGTGGCGAGCTCGTCCCGGGCCGCGAGGAACCGAGCCCCCACGGCGCCACCCACCCCCTCTCCGGCCGCGAGCGCCCGGACGCCGGCTCCCCCCAGCGCGTCGAGCGCCTCGTCGGTGAGCCCACCGAGCGGCGACCGCAGCCACGCCCAGGTCGCCACCACGTCGCCCAGCGCTGCCGCCGCAAGCGCGGAAACGAGGTCGCGGACCTCCTGGCGCGCCCAGAACCCGACCCCCGCGGGCACGCTGTACGCCAGGCCGCGCGCGCGGAGCGCCTGCTCGTAGCGGTCCTGGCGGGTGCGCGAGCGGAGCAGCACCGCCACCGTGGACGCGCCGCGATCGAGCGCCTCGGCGACCGAGTCCGCGACGGTGTCCTCGGGGGACTCCGACTCGACCCACGAGACCTGGCCCCCCGGGTCCGGTCGGGCGGCCACCAGCGGTTCGTAGCCCACCTCCCAGGGCTCCGTGGGGGTGCCGAACACGGCGGGGAACACGCGGTTGAACCAGTCGACGAGGCCGGGGCGGCTCCGGAAGTTCCACGACAACCGGAGCGGCGCGCCGATCGCCTTCGCGGCGGCGTCGAACACGGTGACGTCCCCGCCGCGGAAGCCGTAGATCGCCTGCTTGGCGTCCCCGACCACGAAGATGCGGTCCTCCGGCACCGCGGGGTCGTCCCGGCCGAGCGCGCGCACGAGCGCCCACTGGCGGGCGTCGGTGTCCTGGAACTCGTCGACCATCAGCCACCGGTGCCGGGCGCGCAGGGCCCGGCGCACGGTGTCGTCGCGCAACACGGCGCCGACGGCGCGGTCCTGCAGCGCGTCGAACGTGAGCTCTCCGCGCGACCGCAGGTCGTCTTCGAGGCGGGCCGCCGCCCGCTCCACGAACGTGGCGAACACCGGGAGCACCTCGTGCAGGACGGCGTCGGCGGGCGTGGGCAACGTGCGGGCCCGCCGGGCCAGCGCGGGCGCGTCGGCCACGCGGCCCTCCAGCACCTCGAGCGCCGCCTTCGCCTGTTCGTACCGGCGCTCGTCGGGCCAGTCCCGGCGCGTGCCCAGCACCGTGGGGTGGCGCAGCGAGCGCAGCGTGCCGCGCTCGGTGAGCCACGGCGCCAGCGCCGCGCGCAGGCGGGCCCAGGTCTCGAGGGGACCGCCACCGGTCTCGCGCGCCACCTCCAGGGCTTCGCGGAACAGGGGCGCGGCGGTCCCCCCACCGGAGGGGGCGACGACCCGCAGCAGGAGCTGCAGCGAGGGGAGCCAGCGGCGGTCCAGCTCCAGCTGCGCCTGCTCGGGGGTGAGCGCGGCCCGCGCGATGCGGTCCGCCAGGGCAGGGAACCCGGAAGCCGCGCGCGCCACTGCGTCGCCGAGGCCCGAGCGCCGGGCCGTGACCTCGCGGGCCGCCGCCAGGATCCCGCGCCGGCTCCCGAAGCTGTCCAGCAGCCGCAGGACGTCGTCGGGGCGCGTGTCGCGCCAGTCCGCGAGCTCCGCCGCGAGCGCCTCGGTCACCAGCTCCCGCGCGAGGAGTGGATCGAGCACCACCGCGCCCGGCGGGGTGGCGGTGGCGACCGGGAACTCGCGCAGGATCGATGCACAGAAGCCGTGGAATGTGGAGATCCGCGCCGCGTCGAACGAGGTGACCATCCGGCGCAGGTTCCCCGCCCACCGCGCGAGCGCCGCTGAATCGAGGGGCAGGATCGCGCCGGGTGCGGCCTCCGCAGCCTCGGCGAGGCGGGTCCGGCACCGGTCGGCCATCTCCTCGGCGGCCTTGTCGGTGAACGTGAGCACCAGCACGTGTTCGGGCACGTCGTCGTCCCACGCGGCGCGGACACACAACGCCACGAACCGCAGCGCGAGCGTGTGCGTCTTGCCTGCGCCCGCTCCCGCGGACAGGCAGATCTCCCGGTCGTCCACGAACACGGCGCGCTGCTCGTCGGTGAGCCGCAGCGCGGGGTCGGTGGGGTCGAGCGCCGGCCGGCCGTCGCGGAGCACGAATCGCACGGCAGGAGTGTGTCACGGATCGTACTCCGCGCCCCACCCGCGGCTGCGGTCGGGGTACACCGGAAGGGCTGGAGTACACATGCGGTTCGTTCTCGGGGCGATGGCGGTGGCGTCGGCCGTACCGACGGCGGGGATGCGGGCGTGTGCAGGGCCCTCGGAGGGTCGGGTCGTGGTGCAGCAGTCGCTGTCGGGCGCGGTCCGGGTGGGCTGTTTCGCCGACGAGGCCGCTGCCTCCGACGTGGATCCCCTTGGCGACACCGTGCCCCTGGCCCTGGACGGCGCCGTGGCGTTCGAGGGACCGTGCACCTTGTACGGGTTCCGGCAGGACGGCGCGTTGTGGGGCCGCTCCGAGGCGGTGAACTACCCGGCCGGCGGCGGGGAGGTCCTGCTGCGCTTCGACCACGCGCGGGTCGGTGGCGTCGGGATCTCGTTCGTCCAGGACCCGTGGCGCCACGAGATCGTGGTCAAGTCGGTCGAGCCCGGCGCCCCGGCCGATGGTGTGTTGTCCCGCGGGGACCGCATTCTGACGGTCGACGGCGAGGTCGTGCGCGGTGGGCGGTGGGGCTTCAGCGACGCCGTCACCGGTGCGCCGGGCACGATCGTGGAGCTCACGGTGCTCACGCAGGACGGGGAACGCTCCTTCGCGCTCGAGCGGTCCGTCATCCCGTCGCGCGAAGGCAACGGCAGGTAACAGGCGCGCGTCTCGCTCCCGTCACCGGTGTACCGATGGCGTGGAGGAACGCATGAACGCCGCAGTCCTGCAGTCGACCGGTCTGGCCCCGAGCGAGCTCACCCTTCCCCCCGGGCTCGCTCCGGCGGTGTGGGGCCGGTCGGGGAACACCTGGGGCTTCTGGTTCGAGCGGCCCGGCGCGGCGGGGCTGCTCGCGGCGCACGAGCTCGTGAGGACCTTCGTCAACGAGCAATACCCGCTGCCGCGACTGCTGCGCCTGTTCGGCATCCCGTACATGGTGCTGGTGGCCGTGCAGGACACGCCCGATCCGGCCGTCGACAAGGTGGTCGCCGACAGCGCCACCAGCGGCCCCTGGGGCGGAGAGGTCTGGCACCTGGTCTCGATCACCCGGTCCACGGGCGCCCTCGTGTTGCCGACGCCGAAGGGGAACCGCAACCACCGGCTCGTCGAGCAGATCCGGCTCTCGAAGTTCGGGCCGGATCGCTACGCGCACGCAGTCATCGCCGCCCGGTAGGGTCCTCAGGGCGCAGCTGCGTGGCGGTGATCCCGGCGACACCCCGTCCGGAAGGGGCACGTGGGACATCCCGCGAGGCCCGGTTCATGGGCCGTCGGCGGGAACGCGCCCTGCAGCAGCGACTCCGCAGCGCGCCCCGCGTCGGCCAGCACCTCCGCGCGCTCGGCCGCTGACACCACCCGCGCGCTCCTGCGCTCCGCCGGGGTACACGCCGCGTCGAGCGCGGCCTCGTCGCCCACGAACGTGCTGCGCGCGAGGCGATCGGGGCGCGCCAGCACCTGGAAGCAAGCGGCGGCGGGGGAGGGGACGGTGGCGAGGTACGCGAACGGCTGCAGGGACAGGCCGGCCAGGACCTGGTCGCGGGTGGGTGGGCGGCCCGTCTTGTAGTCCACCACCAGGCGCGCCCCGCCCGGCAGCTCGTCCACCCGGTCCAGCGTGCCGCGCAACGTGAGCGGACCCACGGCGAGGTCGCGGAACGGCTGCTCGACGGCCAGCGGGCGTTGACCTGCGCGCTCCGCCTCCTGGTCCACCCAGACGCGCAACAGCCCGGCGGGGCGGTCGTCCGTGAGGCCCGCCAGCCACCGGGCGCGCGCGTAGCCGTGGAACAGCGGGTCGAACCCGCCTTCGGCCTCGACCTCGTCCAGGACCCGCGAGGCCACGGCGTGCAGCGAGGCGCGCGCGGCGTCCAGGGCCGGGTCCCCAGCGACCGGCCGCAGCTCGCGGGATCGCAGGAACTCTTCGAGGATGCGGTGCAGCGCCGTGCCCCGCCGCCGGGGCTCCAGCTCCGGGTCGTCGGCGGCGAGGGTGTCCAGCCCGAGCTCGTGGCGCACCCAGTACCGGTGGGGGCACTGCAGGAAGGTCTCGAACGTGGTCACCGGCAGGGACGTGGGCCGGGGGATCGGGTGCCCGAGGTGGCCGTCGTAGGGCCCTGGCGGGCCGAAGCGGGCGCGCGACACGGCCATCACCGCGTCGAACGCCGGCGTCGACGGACCACCCAGGACCGCGAGCTGGGCCGCGTCGCTCCTGGACCCGACCGCAGGCGCGTCGGGCGGCGCCAGGTGGTCCCGCAGCGCTCCGTCCCCGACCCGGAGCTCGAGGAGCTCGGCCACCAGCGGCGCCGGGCGGTGGGGCCGGCCGGCCACGGTGAGCGGCCAGGACAGGTGCACGCCGCGCATCCAGGGCTCGCCCACGGCGTCGCGGAGGAGCGAGTGCAGCAGGTAGCGCGCCTCGCCCTGCGGGTCGCGGCCCACGCCCCGCTCCGGCGTCAGCGCGCCGCGGGTCCGGGGCGGGACCCAGGCCCCCGCGCGCAGGCCCACCAGGAACGTGTGCCGCGGCGTGAGGCCCAGGATCTCGCGCACCCCCACCACGGGGACCTTCGCGGCCCCGTCGTCCGGCTCCGGCACGGTGAGCCCGGCGAGGGCCCGATCCACCAGCTGGCGGACGGTCGTCGCCTCCCAGAGGCCGCCCGCGACGATCAGGTCGCGGCCGACCCCGTCGAACACCTCCACGATCGCGTCGCGCAGCGCCGGAGCCACTCGGGACGCCCACCGCCAGCCGCCGCGCAGCCGCTCCCGCCACTCTGTCCCCGTGGTCGGCGTCGCTGTCGGGAGCTCGGCCAGGAGCTGGGCCACCGCGTCCCGCTCCGCCAGGAGGGGCCCCAGCTCCAGCCGGCTCCGCACCACCCACGACCGCAGGGCCACCTCCCAGGTGGCCGGGTCGCCATCGCGGATGCCGGCTGCCCGCAAGCGGGGCCCCAGGGACGGCGACGCCACCCCGGCGAACGTGGCCAGCGCCAGGACCTCGTCGAGCGGCCACCCGTCGAGCCTCGCCCCCAGGACCGCTGCGGCCGCCCGGATCGCCGGAACCGGACCCGGCTTCCGCCCGCCACCGCGGGCCCAGGGGACCCCGAAGTCGTCGAGGAGCCGCGCCAGGGTGGGCTCTCCGTCGGCGTCGGCGACCGCCACCAGCGTGTCCCGGGGATCGACGCCGGCGTGGAGCAGGGCCGCGAGCGAGCGCGCGACCCAGGTGGCCTCGGCTTCGCGATCCGGGAACCCACCGAGGGTCACCCCGCCGCGCGGCACCATCGCGGCCAGGGCCAGGCCGGCAGCGGCGTGGTCGGCCAGGTCGAGCGGCGCCGCGGGGCCGTCTTCGTCGGTGAGCTCCACCGCGCGGACGCCGAGCGGTCCCGCGGTCCAGGTCTCGGCGAGACCGCTGGCGACGAGGTCCTCGAACACCCGCGCGCGCAGGGTCCGCGTGGGGGTGAAGGCCAGCGCCTCGCGGTCCTCGGACGGCTCGACGCCGAGCGCGGTGGCCACCTCCCGCCCGCCCCGGTCCCGCCCGATCGCGAACGACAACACGACGGTGGCGCCAGTGTCGCTCCACGCGGCACACAGGGCCGTGACGACGGCGCTCTCGAGCTCGGACAGCCCACACAGGTCGTCGATGACCACGGCGGGGTGGCGGGCGAACCAGCGCCCGAGGGCCTCGTCGGGGCGCTGGAGGGCGTCGTGGAGCCGGCGGAGGCGCCGGTCGGGCCGCTCGTGGTCCGGGAGCCGGTCGAGGGCCGCGCGTTGTCCGAGGACCCAGCTGCGGAGCCGGGGGTCGTCGGGGACCCTGCCCGCAGCGGCGTACGCGTCGGAGGCCTCCACGAGCGCGGCGGCGGTGGCGAGCTCGGCGCCCAGGTCTGGATCCCGGCGCTCCTGCAGGTGCCGCCACGTCGCGGCCAGCGCTGCCCCGGGGGACAGCGGCGCCCGTTCGCTCACGAAGCGACGGACGAGCTCCTCGCAGAGGTGCTCGAACACCCAGGCGGCGGGCTCGACGAAGCGCCCTGCGCTGGCGGGCGGGGCGGACAGCTCGCGGAGGAGCTGCTCGCGCTTGCGCCAGGTGCCCATGACATAGCCGACGTCCCTGCGTCCGCGCAGCAGGCCCGCGACCCCCCGCCGCCGGGCCCACCGGGTGCGACCGAACAGCAGGTGGACGGGCACGTCCTCGCCTCAGGTCTGGGGGGCGGCGAACCGGTGTCGCAGGTACTCGACGACCATCGGCAACACGGACACCGCGATGATCAGCAACACGGCGATCTCGAAGTTGTTCCGCACCACGTCGAACCCGCCGAGGAAGTACCCCGCGTACACGCAGATGCCGACCCACGCGATGCCGCCGCCCACGCTGTACGCGAGGTACCGCGGGTAGGGCATCTGGCCCACGCCGGCCACGAACGGCGCGAACGTGCGCACGATGGGCACGAACCGGGCGAGGACGACGGTGGCGGGGCCGTACTTGTCGAAGAAGGCGCGGGTGCGATCGAGGTACTTCTTCTTGAAGATGCGGCTGTCCTCGTTCTTGAGGACCCGGGGGCCCAGCGTGCGCCCGAACCAGTAGTTCACGTTGTCGCCGGCCACGGCGGCGCACACCAGCACGACGAACAGCAGGTGCGGGTTCAACGCGCCCCGGCCAGCGAACATCCCGCCCGCGAACAACAGGCTGTCGCCGGGCAGGATCGGCGTGACGACGAGGCCGGTCTCGCAGAACACCACCAGGGCGAGGATGGCGTACGTCGTGGTGCCCCAGTTCTGGATCAGGGTGTCGAGGTGCTTGTCGACGTGCAGCACGAAGTCGAACAACGCGAGGACCGCAGACATGGCGCGCCCGGGGAGGGAGGGGAGGGGATGCGGGAGGTATCACACCCATCCGCCCGCAACCCGCGTCGGAGGGCGTCCAGCGCCGTCCGGCCGAAGCCGTGCTCGGCGGATTGTCGGCGGTCATCCATTGGGTCGGTCTCTGCACCTGAGAACGGTGGAGGTCGCCATGTCGATGGAGCTGGAACTGGAGCAACAAGAGCCGTACGTCCTCGACGATGTGATCGGTCGCTCGACGCCCTCCGCGGGTCCGAAGGTCACCATCGGCGTGTTTCGGACCCACCAGGAGGCGTCGGACGCGATGAAGGAGCTCGAGGCCACCGGCTTCGCACTCGCGAACGTCTCCGTGGTCACCCGCGACCCACCCACCGAGGACCCTGGCTTCGGGGGATTCGATCCGGGTGCTCCCTGGGATCTCGCGGGTCCCTACCGGTCCTGGGTGCGCGGCATGATGGTCGCGTCCGCGAGCTTCCTGCTCGGCAGCGTCGGTCTCGTCGTCATCGCCGGTCCCCTCGTCCGCTTCCTCAGCGATCTGCCACTGCCGGAGGTCGGAGCGCCCAACCGCTTCGCCCTCGCGCTGAGCGCCCTCGGGGTCGATCCCGCCGACGTGTCCCGATACGAGGCAGCGTTGCGGGCCGATCGGTTCCTGCTCGTCGTCCAGGGTGACCCCGATCAGCTGGCTCACGCCCGTGAGGTGCTCGCCGCCGACGAGATCACGCTGGTCACGGGCTACCCCGCTCCGCCTCGCCCCCACTGACGCCGTCACGCCACGACGTTGCGGTCCCCCTGCCACACGTCGACGTCGTCTTCGTCGAACTCCTTGAGCCCGACCCCGCCCGGCGCGGGCTCCAGCACCACGACCGCGCCGCCTGTACCGTACAAGGCTTCGTACGCCAGGACCTCGCCGCGGTACTCGTTGTGCGAGCCCATCACCGCCGACCAGAACCAGAAGGACTTGAAGTTCACCACCTTCGGGATGCGGATCTGGCGCTGGATCTCGCGGGACAGCTGCGCCGTGTCCTCCAGGCGTCCCTGGCCCAGGAACTCCAGGAGCTTGCGGTTCCACTCGTCGTCCTTCTGCGAGTGCACGTGGTCGTCTTCGGGGCGGATCCAATCCGTGAACAGGCGGTTGGACAACGTTCCCACCACCACCACCACCACGCGGCGCTTGCCGCGCTCGATGGCCTCGCGGCACGCCTTGCCGAGGACCCGCGTCTCTGCCCGATCGCTGTACATGTTCGAGCTGACGATCACGGCTGGGACTGCGTTGTCGGGGTTCAGGAGCTTCAGGGCGACGATCGAGCCCGTGTCGATCGGGAAGCCGCGGTACGACACCGTCCGCGCCATCAGGCCCCGCTCGGTCGCCGTCTTCGCGAGGTCCTCCGCGAAGGCCGAGTCCATCACGAACTCGTAGGGGATCGAGCCCAGGTCGTGGAACAGCTCGTCCACGTGGACCCAGGTGGGCTTCGGGTCGGCCTGCACCTGGTGCCCGATGATCGAGATCCACATCGTCGAGTACACGAGGATGAGGTCTGGCTTCGCGGCGGTGATGCGCTCCCGGGCGGTGTCGAAGGCCTTGCGAAGGCGTCCCCAGCCCGCGTTCTGCTCCGGGCACAACAGCGGGTGCGGCAGACCCGGCACGAACACCCCGAGGACACAGCCTGGCTCGAGGCCTTCGGGCGCCGTCGGCTCGCTCATCGTGCACCTCCGGCGGGCGGGCGCCAGCCCATGACCGCGTTGCCCGTCCCGATCACCGTTCCGTACGCGTAGAGCTCGGCCTCGTACGTGGGGAAATCGAGCGCGGCGAGGAGCCACGTGAGCGC
>JBIKWC010000436.1:0-4530 GCA_044356535.1 Myxococcota bacterium | reverse complement strand
GAGGTCGTCGTTCATCCCGGGATCGGCCGCCTCGACGAGGCGCACGGTGACGGTGTTCTTGGACATCGCGAGGGCGCGGCGGACCGTCATCGGGCCCTCGAAGTCGTTCGAGTAGTTCGACGGCTTCCACACGAAATCGTTGGAGGTCGCCATCGCCAGCGGACCGTCGAGGAACACGGAAGCCGAGGTGACCTTGCGGGACGAGATGGCGGCGGCGTACACGATGGGCTTCATCGTGGAGCCGACCTGCCGGCGGGCCTGGATCGTGCGGTTGAACTGGGACTCGGTGAAGTCGGAGCCGCCCACCATCGCCCGGATGGCCCCGGTCTCGAGGTCCATCGAGAGGAGCGCGGACTCGACCTCCGGGTTCTGCACGAGCTCCACGGCGACCGAAGTGGTGGTCTCGCCGGGGGTGCCCACGAACGCCTTGCCGTTGGCCGCGTCGGTGGTGGACAGCGCCCGGACCTTGACCCGCACCACGTCTCCGGCCTGGAGGATCGGCGCGTCCTTCTTCTTGTCGTCGTCCGTGTCCACGAGCGCCGTCAGGTCGCTGGCACTGCGGCTCGACCAGGACATGCGCGGGTTCGGCTCGTAGACCCAGGTGCTCCAGGCCAGGGGAACCACCCCGTCGTGGACCCCGATCCCGACCCTGGCCCACTTCGGCTCGACCTGCACGATGACGGCGTCGTACTCCCGGCCGGGGACGAGCTCGCTCTCCGCCGGGAGGGGCGTGCGGCCGCTCGGATCCTTCTCGTTCATCCAGGCCTTGCGCATCTCCTCCTCGTCCTTCTTGCGTTGCGCGTCGATGCCGCCTTTGCCGACGTTCTTCACGGCCTGGCGCCGCCAGCCGAGGTGCCGGTCGGTCTCGTGGACGCCGTCCGTGACGATGCCCTGCGCGAGGGTCTGCAGGCCGAGGTCGCAGGTGGTCTTGACCTGGAGGCCGCCGTTCGTGACCACCTCCTCGCCGTAGGCGTTCACGAGGTGCCGCCGGACGTGTTCGGTGAACCAGGGAGCCGTGTCGCGGAAGGTGTTGGTCTTCGGCGCCACCACGATCTCTTCGGCGAGCGCGGCGTCGTGTTCGGCCTGGGACAGGAACCCCTTCTCGAGCATCTGGCGGAGGACGTAGGTCTGGCGGCCCCGGGCCTGTTTCCAGTTGCCGTGGGGGCTGTAGTCCGAGGGGCGTTGCGGGAGGCCGGCGAGGATGGCGGCCTCGGCCACCGAGATGTTCCGCACGGACTTGCCGAAGTAGGTCTGGGAGGCGGCCTCGACCCCGTACGACTGCGAGCCGAGGAAGATCTCGTTCAGGTAGAGGAACAGGATGTGGTCCTTCGTGTAGGCGTCCTCGATGCGCCACGAGAGCAGGACCTCCTTGATCTTGCGCGTGATCTTCTTGTCGCGGGTGAGGAGGAAGTTGCGTGCGACCTGCTGGGTGATGGTGGAGGCGCCCTGGGCGCTCTTCCCGGCGGCCGCGTTGCGTGCGACAGCTCGCAGGATGCCCATGTAGTCGATGCCGCCGTGACCGTAGAAGTTGGCGTCCTCCGCGGCCATGAACGCGCTCTTCACGTGGTCCGGAATCTCGTCGATCGGGACGACGTAGCGCTTCTGATCGAAGATCTCGCCGATCAGCTTCCCCTCGTGATCGGTCACCACCGTGACGGTGGGCGGCTCGTACGCCCGCAGCTTCTCGATCGTGGGGAGATCCTGCGAGAAGTACCAGTAGCCACCGGCTGCGCCGCCGAGGATGGCGAGCAACCCGACCCCGATGGTGCCGCCGATGCCGGCCATGCCCATGCTGCCGAAGCACCCGAGGGTGCCGGCGATGATGCCCTTCCGTCCCCGCTTCGCCGGGGGCGCATCGGCTGCGCGCGCGGACTTGCGCTGCTTCTTCCCTGGCGCGGCACCTGCCTTGGGCATCGTGTCTCCCCCTGCCTTGGACCTGGTTCCGTCGTCGTTCGTGTCTCGGTGCGCAGCGGACGGCTTCTTCGGGGCTGCGGACCCGAGGGAGTCGCTCGCCGCGCGCGCCTCCGAGTATTGGCTCGTGGGGTCGCCCTCCACCCCCGGGAGGCTCGAAAGTCGACCCTCGGGCTCGGCGATGTTGTTGGGCAGGCCACCGTAGGGGCTGCGCATGGAGGGGACCGTACGGTCGAGCTCCTGGAAGCCGACGCTCTGTTCGGGGGCGATCTGCGTCTGGTCCACCGCCGTGGGCGACCCGTCCGCGAGGCTCGCGAAGTCGTTGATCACCGCCGACCGGGCGTCCTGGCTCGCGGCTTCGGTGGCGGCGTCCGTCGGGTTGTGCTTCTCGAACAGCTCCGTGGCCTGGGTTGCCTGTGGTTGCGCCGCGGGGTGCTGCTGCCCGCCGCCGCGGGTGGTGCGGACGCCCATCGCTTCCCGCGTGCGCACGGGGAAGGCTCCGGGGGCCTCCTCCGCGAACGCCTTGCCTCGGGTCCGCAGCTGATCCATCACCCCGGAAGGGTAGGTGACAGCGACCGAACGGGCGCACGCAGAGCACTGCACCGTGGCTCCGGGCAGGGGGTAGGGCTCCGACAGGCGCACGTCGGCCTTGCAGTTCGGGCAGGCGAGCTTCAACGGCATGGGGGACCCTGGGCAGGGAGGGGCGGCGGAGGGGGCGCGAAACGCATGGCGTTCCGGGTGGGCATCGGAGAAAATAGCAGAGGGCCGACGGTTCGTCCATGCGTCCGGCGCCGCTTCCCATGCGGATCCTCGTTGACTTCCGGGCAGGGCGACCGTACGGTGGAGGAGAGGCTTCGCGCAGCACCGGGCGTCGCGGAGCTCTCCACTGCGGGAGCGGCGCCATGCAGCGGGTGTTTCGACCCCTGGCCGTGTTCGTCATCGCGACCGCGGTCGGCGTCGGGGTGGGGCTGCGCGCGGCGATGCTCGGGGGCGCCACCGACTCGTCCGCCGGCGATACCTTCCCCTCGGGCTACGACCTCGCGGAGCTCGAGCTCACGCGCGCCACGCTCTACCACGTCCAGCACAGCTACGTGGACGATGTCCGGATCGACTGGGACGCGATGGTCGCCGCGGGTCTCGAGGCGGTCGAGCAGCTCGTTCCGTCCGTGTTGTTCACGACCGCGGGCGCCGGGCCGGAAGGCACGCTGGCGATCGAGATCGGCGACTTCCACACCGTGGTCGACCTCCCTCACGTCGACGACGTCGACGGCGCCGAACGCGTCCTCGAGCAGGTGGCCGGGTTGCTCGCCCAACACCTGTCCCCGTCGGACCTGCCACCCGCCCCCGCCATGGGTGGCGCGCCGATGGCCCGGGTCGAGTACGCGCTCGTCAACGGCATCCTGTCGACCCTCGACCCTCACTCGATCCTGCTCCCGCCCGACGCCGCCCACGAGATGGACCTCGACAACCAGGGCGAGTTCGGGGGGCTGGGCATCACCATCGTGCTCGACGACGACCACCAGCAGCTCGCGATCGAGTGCCCCATCCCCGGCACTCCCGCCGCCGAGGCCGGCCTGCAGCCGGGCGACCGGGTGGTCCGCATCGACGGCGAGTCGACCGTCAACATGTCGCTCGACGACGCGATCCTGCTCCTGCGGGGACCGGAAGGCGGAGTCGTTCAGCTCACGGTCGCACGCAACGGGGTCAGCGAGCCGCTGACCATCGACGTCCGACGGGCCATCATCGACTCGGACCCCGTCGAGTCCGCGCTCCTCGAGGGCAACGTCGGCTGGATCCGCATCCAGTCGTTCCACGAGAAGGTAGCCACCTCGGTCGTGGACGCCTTGACCTCACTCCACCGGGAAGCCGGAGGCGACCTCCAGGGCCTCGTTCTCGACCTCCGCGGGAACCCGGGCGGGTTCCTGACTCAGGCGGTGCGGGTCGCCGATCTGTTCCTGACCCACGGAGACATCGTCTCGACCGTGGACGGGAAGGGGCGGCAGATGGAGCCCGCAGAGCTCGCCAACCAGCCCGCCGAGCCGAACTACCCCATGGTCGTCCTGGTGGACGCTTCGTCCGCCTCGGCGTCGGAGATCCTGGCGGGCGCGCTGCGGTACAACGAGCGCTCGGTCGTGGTTGGGGAGCGGACGTTCGGGAAGGGCTCGGTCCAGAACCTCCAGACCTTCTTCGACGACAGCAAGCTCAAGCTCACGATCTCGCGGTACCTCACGCCGGGCGAGCGCAGCATCCAGGGCGTCGGGATCCCGGCCGACATCGAGCTCGCGCCGGTCGTGTTCGTCGAGAAGGGCCCCGTGCGGATGTACCACCGCGAGCGCGTCCGCCGGGAGGCCGACCTCGAGTCCTCGCTCGAGGCCTCCGGGTTCGTCGCCGACGAGCCTGCGTACCGGCTCCGCTACGTCGCGCCGCAGGCCGAGCGGCGCTGTGATCCGGGCCCCGACCTGCGCTCCGACCGCGAGCTCGCGTTCTCGCGCCTGCTGCTGGTCTCCGCCGGCCGGGGAGGGAGCCGCCCGGACACCCTCGCGGCCGGTGCGCGCCTCGTGGCGTCGCAGTCGCGCTCGTACTCGGTCGAGCTCGAGGCTGCGTTCACCGCCCGCGGGA
>JBIKWC010000066.1:0-29703 GCA_044356535.1 Myxococcota bacterium | reverse complement strand
TGGACCGACGGAGCACCCGGTCCCCGCGGCCCGGTCGCGCCGGTCACGGTCACCCTCGAAGCAGGTGCCACCGGAGTGCTCCGCGCCGGGACCGACGAGGTCGTGACGCTGGTGGTCACGAACACCACCAGCTCTCCGCTGTACCGGGTGTCCGGGGTGCTCGAAGGGCTCCCGGTGCTGGACGGCGAGGAGTTCTTCCTCGGTCGCCTGCAACCGGGAGAGTCGAAGCGCTACGAGGTGCCGGTCCGGGTGCCCGACGGGGAGCCTTCGGAGCGCGCCCTGGTGCAGGTCTCGATCCGGGACAGCGGCACCGACGAGTTGTTCGTCTCCGAGCTGCCCGTCGAGGTCCACGGCCGGCGGCTGCCGGCGCTCACGTGGACCCTCACGCCCACCGACTCCGGCGGGGACGGCCGGCTCGATCCCGGCGAGGAGCTCCGGCTCGGGGTCACGCTCCGAAACCAGGGCGGGGACGCGGTCGCGCCGTACGTCCACCTCCGGAACCGTTCGGGCGGGCGCGTGGAGCTCGTCGAGGCGCGGTTCGAGCCGGGTCCGCTGGCAGCGGGGGGCGAGGTCACGGGCGTCCTCACCGCGAAGGTCGGGGAGGCCCGCAACCTGGCGGCGATGGCGTTCGATCTCGAGGTCGGGGACCAGCAGGCCTTCGATCGCGGCGTGGTCGTACGCGCCGGGAAGTACGACTGGTACGAGCAGCGGGAGACGCTGACGTTCGTGCCGGGCGAGGCGCTGCCTCCCGCCATGGCGCGAACGCCTCCGACGGTGGAGATCACCCGGGATCCGGGCCGCTCGACCACGGGGCACCGCGCGACCGTATCGGGGATGGTGGGCGACGACGTGGGCATCGCCGAGGTGCTCGTGTTCGTGGGCGACGACAAGGTGTTCCACGAGGGGCGCCGCTCGGGCTCGTCGTTCCGTTCGGTTCCGTTCACGGCCGAGGTCCTGCTCGAGCCCGGCGCCAACACCATCTCCGTGCTGGCGCGCGACGACGAGGGCCTGGTGGCGAGCCGATCGGTGGTGGTGTGGTCCGGGGCCGCTCCGGTGCTGGCGAAGGCGCCCGCGGAGTGAGCTCGGCCGTGGAGCGGGCCCCGGCGCCCGGAGCGGCTCCGCCCGGCGGCTGGTGGGTGCCGTGGCTCCTGGTCGTGGGCGCGCTCGGGGCCTACGCCGGACCCGCGAACGGTGACTTCCCGTCGTACCTCGCGCAGGCGCGGGCGCTCGACCTGTGGGATCGCGCGACCCACGCGGGCTTCGTGGCCCTGCTGGTGCCCCTGGCGTGGTTGCCGCCTGCTGCCTTCCCCTTCGGCGCCGCGGCAGCGACGGTGTGGGCCGCGCACGGCAACACGCGCGACGCGGTGGGTCGGTGGCTGTCGCTGCTGGTGGCGACCCCGGTGGCTGCGTTCCCGGAGGTGGACGTGGTCTGGGTGGCCGCGTTGCTGTCGTCCGTGACCTCGCCGCTGTGGGCTGCGGCCTCGGTCACGGTCTCGCCTGCCGCGCTGCTCGCGTTGCCAGCGGTGGCGCGGTCCCGGGCCGCGTGGGCCGCTGCGTTCGGTGCGGTCGCGTTGTTGACGCTCGGCTCCGCGGGCGGGTGGTGGTGGGGGGAACGCGGCGTGCTCCATCCTGGGCCGTGGCTTCCAGGTCGCTCCGTCGGGAGCTGGGTGTTGGCGCTCCCGTGGCTGCTCGTCCCCGCGGCACGGTGGGACCGCTCCCTGGTACGCGACCTGCTCTGCGCCCTGCCGCTCGTGGCCCTGCCCGCCGACGTACCGGGGTGGGTCGTCCCTGCACTCCGGCTCGCGCGGGCCGTCGACCTGTCCTCGCCGGGGTCGCGGCGCTGGGTGGCGGCTCAGGTGGTCGTGACGGCGGTCCTGACCCTCGCGACCGTGGCGCGGGTCCGGGAGGAGAACGTGGTGATCTCGCGGGTCGCCGCCTCGCTGGCGCCCGGCGACGGCGTCGTTGCGCCCTTCTCGTGGGGCGCCCGCCTCTCCGTCGTGGCCACGGGAGACCCGTACGGCCTGCGGTGGCATCCGCCGGGTGGGTTCCTGCGGGACCAGCGCGCGGCATGGTGCGCCGCCCCACCGACGCGCGTGTGGACGCTGCCGCCCGGCTCCGTCTCCGTCCGCCGGCCCACCGCAGCGGAGGAGTGCCCGTGATCGCCTTCCTGCTCGCGTGCGCCCCGGCTCCGCCGCCCGCAGCGTGGTTCGCAGCTGCCGACGGGCCGGCCCCCGAGGTCACCGCGGCGGCCGGCGCCCGGTCGCTGGTGGTCGTGGTCGGGTGTACGGTGCGGGCCGACCAGACCGCGCCGTACGGCGGGCCCCCGGAGGTCACGCCGTTCCTGGCGGGGCTCGCGCAGCAGGGCGTGGTGTTCGGCGACGTGATCGCGGCGGCGCCCTGGACCCGACCCGCGGTCACTGCGCTGCTGACAGGGTCCCACGCGTTGTCGGTGGGGATGGCCGACCCCGCTCCGGGCGCGGACACCCGGGTGCTGCCCGAGGCCGTCACGACCCTCGCCGAGCACCTGCGCACGCGCGGCTGGACCCCGGTGGGGGTGTCGCTCAACCCGAACGTGCACTCGCGGTACGGGCTGAACCAGGGGTTCCATCGCTGGCGGGAGCCTGCGGGGCGGTGGACGGATGCGGACGGCGCGAAGCTCTCGGGGGGGCTCGCGCTCCCGCAGGTCGACGAGGTGCTCGCCGGGCTCCCCGCGGACCGGCCCGTGTTCCTGCTGGTGGTGCTCGTGGACGCCCACTCTCCCTTCGAGGCGACGGACGCAGACCGGGAGGCCCTCGCCGACCCCTCCGTGCCTGCGGGGGTGGTGGACTACCGCGCAGCGCTCCGTCGCTTCGACGGGGCTGCGGAGGCCGTCGTCACCGCCGCGAGGTCGCGACTCGGCGAGGACACGGTGGTGGCCCTCGTGTCGGACCACGGGGAGGGGCTCTCCTACCCGGCGCACCACGGGCGGGCCCACGGCCGGTACGTCGCCCCGTCGGCGGTCGAGGCCGTCTGGATCACGGCGGGTACCGGTCTGCCAGCAGGGTCGCGGGTGGCCGGGACGGTGTCGCAGGTGGACGTGGCCCCCACGCTCGCCACGCTCCTGGGCGCGCCGGGGTTCGGCGGGGAGGGCGTGGATCGCAGCGCCTCCGTCCGCTCGGGGCAGGGGATGGCCCCCGGCGTCGCGTTCACGGACACCTGGTTCCAGGAGGTCGATCGGGCCGCCGTGTACACCCAGGACCGGGCCTGCCAGGTGGACCTGTCCGGCACCCCACCCACGGACGGGTTCGTGGACGGCTGTTTCGACCGGCGCCTCGATCCCGAACACACCGCGCCGCTCGACGATCCCGCCCTGCAGCAGCAGGTGCTCACGTTCCGGGCGTTGCGGCAGGGGGTGGTGCCGGGGGGAGTCGCGCCCGCCGACGATGCCGTCGACGCCCAGCTCCGCGCCCTCGGCTACCAGTAGCTATTCGTCGAACACGCAGCCGTGGGCCTCGTCGACGTACCTCGCCGAGACGCGGGCCATGCCGAGGGCGTGGGCGATCACGCGGCGCTCGGCGTCGTCCACGCGGAACGAGGCGACCGCCGGGCTCACGCGGACCCACGCCTCGCAGTCGGCCTCCGTGCGGCCGGCCACGAACAGGCACGAACAGGCCTCCTTGGCGGCGAAGGCGCTCGCCAGCGGAAGGAGGCCCCCGTACGCGCAGCGCTCCCCCCCGGCGCACCCGCTCGGGAGCCCCCCCGCGAACGGTGTGGAGCTGTCGAGCGGCGGTTTGGCGCACGCTGCGAAGAGGAGGAGCAGGGTCACGGGGCTCCCGTGGCGGCGAGCACGCGGCGCAGGAACTCCGCGTGCGTGAAGGTGTCGTCGCGGTCGTCGCCCACCCGGACGATCACGAGCTCGCGCGACGGGATCACCGTGATGGACTGTTTCCAGTGCCCGCGGGCCGAGTACGCGTCTTCGGGGACGCCCTCCCACGGCACGCCCTGGCCGCGCTCGGGGACCGGGCGGTTGATCCAGAACTGGCGCCCCTGGACGTCGCCCGGCTCCCAGTCCACGACCTTCTGGCGGAGCGCGGGCTCCACCTCCGTGGACCACTGCACCCAGCCCTCCGGCAGCACCCGCTCGGCGCCCCAACACCCGTCCGCCAGCAGGAGCAGGCCGAACCGGGCGAGATCGCGGGGCGGCGCCCACAGGTACGACGAGCCCACGTAGGTGCCAGCGCCGTCGCGCTCGAAGGTGGTGTCCACCATCCCGATGCGGTCGAACAGCAGCTTCTGCGGCCAGTCCTCGCCGTGGCGGGGCTCCAGGTACGCGCCCAGGGCGCCGGACAACACGTTCGTGTCCCCAGACGAGTACTGCCAGCTCGTCCCCGGTGGGTCGCGGCGGCGGTGCGCGGTCACGAACGCGTACATGTCGGCGTGACCTGCGCCATACAACATCCCCAGCACCGACGACGCGGTGGGGGACTCGCCCTCGTACGTCTCGTGCCAGTCGAAGCCGCTCGCGAAGCCGAGGAGGTGCCGCGGGGTCACCACACACGCGCCGGGGTCGGTGGTCTGGCGGTAGGTACAGATCGAGGCGTCGAGGTCGAAGCCTTCGGCCACCGCGATCCCGGCGAGCGCGTTGGTGAAGGACTTGGACGCCGACCAGGCGAGGTGGCGGCGATCGCGGTCCCAGCCGGGTCCGTAGGCTTCGTACACCACCGTTCCGCGATGGAGCACGAGCACCCCGTCGGTGCGGATGCCCACGCGGTCGCGCTCGGCCCGGGCCACCGCCCTGGGCGAAGGATCCGCGGGGGCGGGGAACAACCAGGCGCCGAGATCGTCCCAGCCGGGGCCCTGGGCGAGCGCCGTGGGGAGCTCGGCGGGAGGAGCGTCTCCGGCGCAGGACGGGGGAGGGGGTGCCGCTTCGATCGGCGCGACGACCCCGGCCGGGTCGGGTGGCGGGAGCGGGAGATCCATGGTTCAACCCACCGAGGCCACGAGTCGGAAGCCGGTCCCTTCGTCCCAGGGGAGCGGGAGGCGGTACCGGAGCGCCGCCCGGCTCAGCTGCCCGATCCCCAGGAAGTGGCCGCCCTTCACCCACCGGAACTCGGGGGGCGCAGGTTCGGTGGGGCCGGGGGCGAGCCGGGGCGCCCGATCGTCGACCACCCAGTCCCGGACGTTCCCCGCCAGGCCCAACACCCCGTACGGGCTCACGTCGAGGGGCCAGCGCGTGACCGGGTCGGGACGGGGGGGGCGCCCTGCGTGGCTGTCGGCGACGCAGGCCCAGCTCGGATCCAGGAAGGACCCCCACGGCAACGGCCGCTCGTCCACGCCGCGCGCTGCCTTCTCCCACTCGCGCTCGCGCGGCAGGCGCCACGGGCGACCGGTCCGGCTGGCGAACCAGGTGGCGTACGCGTGCGCCGCTTCGAAGGTGACGCGACGGACGGGCTCGTCGGGGAGCCAGCCCCCCGGCGCCGTCCACCTGCCCGAGCGGAGCTCGAACCCGGCGGGAGCCGAGCGCGCTGCGAGGTCGCCGCGGCGCCCGGCCTCGAGGTCCTGCAGGAACGCCAGGAACTCGGCGACGGTGACAGGCGCGCGCTGCATCAGGTACCCGTCGACCCACACCCGGGTGCGCGGCAGGGAGTCGCGGGTCTCGAGGTCTCCGCCCATCCAGGCCCAGCCGGGCGGGATCCGCACCGCGCCTTCGGGGTCTGCTCCCCGGACGGCGAGACGGATGGGCACGGACCGCTGGGTGCCGGGCGGGCTCGTGGACCACAACTCGCCCGCGCGCACGCTCGCCAGGACCACCATCGGCTCGTAGCCGTCGGCCTCGACGTAGAGCTGCCAGCTCCCGGCGGGGACACGGATCCGGTCGAGCGGCGGCCGGGCCGACGACTCGAACCCGGGCACGAGGCGAGGCGAGAGCCGGCGATCGACGAGCTCGAACCGGCGGAGGGTGACGCGGGCGCCCGCTGGCTCCGTGAGCAGGGTGAGGAAGCCGTCCCCGGCGCGGGCCGACCGCGCGAACACGGGCCCCCCGGGCGGGAGACCGAGCGCGCCGCCGGAGGTCTCGGCGAGGGCCTCCAGGCGTCCCTGGGCCTCCGGCAGGTCGGGGACCCCGGCGAGCGCGGCCTGCAGGTAGTTCGCGTACCGGACCTGCTTGCGGACGAGCTCCTGCTCGATGTCGGCGGCCTGGTCCTCGAGGGCCCAGCCCGCGCGCTTCTGGTCGGTGGGGGCGTCCGCCGGCAGCGCCGCGAGGATCGAGGCGGCGTCGGCCCGCAGCGTTGCGACGCGCTTGCGGAGCGACACCATGTCGGGGTCGAGGGTGTCGGCGCGGCGCACGAGCTCGATCGCCCGCTCGCGCGCGCCGGCGTTGTCGAGCCACTGCCGGATGGCCTCGGCGAGCGTGGCGGCGTCCATGTACCGGTTGACGATCTCCCGGGCCATCGCCTTGGCGCAGATCTGGCGGAGGGCGTCCTCCGGGTAGGGGAGGTCGGCGTCGGGGGACTGGAACCGCGGGAACGGGGGCGGCGGCCCGCCCGCGAGGACCTTCTTCACGACCTCGTCGAGGTCTTCGCCGTCGTACGGGGCCTTGTCGGCCAGGACCTCGTACAGGAGCGCGCCGAGGGCGTACACGTCGGACCAGGGACCCACGAGCCCGTGTTCGCCGCGCGCCTGCTCAGGGGGCATGTAGTTGGGCGTGCCGGCGACGCTGCCCGACCGCGTGACGTAGAGCCCGCCGCGAGACCGCACGGTGATGACGGGGTTCTTCGGGCCAGACCCCGACGACGAGCTCGAGGACTGCGCGATCTTCGCCAGGCCCCAGTCCATCACCACGACCTCGCCGAACGCGCCGACCATCACGTTCGTGGGCTTGAGGTCCCGGTGCAACACGCCGCGGGAGTGTGCGAAGGCCACGGCCTCGCAGACCTGCTGCAACACCTGGATCAATCGCTGGAAGGTCCAGCCCGTGGGGGTGATGCCCCACCCGTTGTCGGACTCCTGGTGGACCTCCTCGATCACGTCGAGCAGGGACCGGCCGCGGATCTCCTTCATGGTGAAGTAGGGGCGGCCGTCGTCGAGGCGGCCCACGTCGTACACGGGCATGATCCCCGGGTGCTCGAGCTGGGCCGTGGCCTGCGCCTCCTCGACGAAGCGGTGCACGAGGTCGTCGCGCTCGGCGAGATCCTTCCGGAGGATCTTCATGGCGACGGTGCGCTGCAGGGCGTTGTCCCACACGCGGCGGACCTCGCCCATGCCCCCTTCGCCGATCATCCCCATCTCTTCGTACCGCTCCTCCGGCGGGAGGTTGGCGGTGTCCAGCGTCTCGTGGTGGGTCGGCGGCGGCTGGGTGTCGTCTTCTTCGATGCGCGTGTCGGCGCGGCCGTCGGCCACCTCGCCGCGGCCCACGGCGTCCATGACCCGGAGGATCTCGGCGACCGCGGGCTGCGGCAGACCCCAACGGTCTGCGTACGCTTTGGCCCAGGCATCGAGCATCCGGCGCCCTCCCGCGCGCAAGCATACACTCGGCCAACCTGCACGGCGCACCGGTTGGCGCCGCCGAGTACGAGATCCTGCTCCTCGGCTGGGTCGCGACGCTTCGGCTGGCTGGACCTCTGCTATGATTCGCCTGGGGGCTCCTCACCATGTCCGACATCGAACAGTCCAAGAAGACCGCGCGATCGGTCACCTCCCAGGCGACCACCACCAACCGACAGACGAACGTCTTCGACACCGCAGGCAACGACGCGATCAAGTCGAAGATCGCGGAGGTGGAGGCCGAGACCGGCGCCGCGAGCAGCGCGCAGTCGAAGCAGTCCCTGCTCGACAAGGTCGCGAAGAACGCCGAGACCGCGAAGCAGGGAGCCCCGGACGCCGCGTCGGCGACGGACGTTGGGCTCAAGCAGACCGCCGTAGCCGCCCGGGACGAGGTGATCCTGCAGGTGCAGATGCTCACGTCGAACGCCGAGACGCTGGAGCAGCTCCAGAACTGCGACTCCGTGTTCCAGGCCTCGACCCTCGCGGTCGAGCTCGTGGCGCAGAACGTCGCGGACGAAGACATGGCGGCGTTGGCGGCCTACGGTCACCACGACCTCATGCAGGGCAAGATCCTCTCGCCCGAGTCCCACCTCGAGACCCGCGGGGTTTCGGCGCAGGCGCGCAAGATGGGCGGCTTCGTCCCGATCCTGTGGCAGCTCGTGGCCGACCAGTTCATCCGCTCCGACGTGAAGCTCGCCGGTGGTGGGGGGGGCGAGACGGCCGTCGTGCAGATGGGATCCGCCGGCGCTGCTGCCCCGAACGACCCCCGTGCCCTCGCAGCTCCGCTGCTGCGCGCTGCCGGCGTGTTGTCGGCGGCGAGGTCCTCGAGCATCGTCTGATCGGGGTCGGGCCGGATACCGGCGAGGAAGAGGCCGACGTGGCGCTGCTGGTGTTCGACGACCCCGACATGGACCTCCACGAACCCAGCTGGGGGCACGTGGAGCGACCCGATCGGCTCCGCGCCGCGCGCGCCGCCATGACGGGGTTCGCGGGCGTCACGTGGTGCCGACCCCGGTTCGCGACGCGCGCGGACCTCGTCCACGTCCACGACGCTCCCTACGTCGACGCGTTGATCGCGCTGCACGGGGCCTCCGCGGTGTTGGACGCGGACACCGAGCTGTCGCCGGGCTCCGTGCGGGCCGCCTTGCTGGCGGCGGGGGCGGTCCAGGACGCCGTCGAACGGGTGTGTGAAGGTCCGGATCGCCGGGCGTTGTGCCTCGTGCGCCCGCCCGGACACCACGCGCGCGCGGATCGCGCCATGGGGTTCTGCGTCTTCAACAACGTCGTGGTCGGCGCCAGCCGGGCCCTGCGCGCGGGGCTCCGCCGGATCCTGATCGTCGACTGGGACGTCCACCACGGGAACGGCACCCAGGAGCTCGTGCAGGACCACCCGGGTGTCCTGTTCGCGAGCCTGCACGAGGGGGACGGGTTCTGGCCGGGGACCGGCGGGGCGGACGAGCGTGGACCCCACGGAACCATCCTCAACGTCCCGCTGCCAGCAGGCGCCGGCCACGACGAGATCCTGGCGGCGTTCGACGATCGGATCCGCGCCCGGGCCGACGCCTTCGCCCCCGAGCTCGTGTTGGTGAGCGCCGGGTTCGACGCCCACCGCGAGGACGGCATGGGTGATCTGCTCGCCACGGACGAGACGTTCGCCGCGCTGACGCGTCGGGTCCGCGCGCTGGCCGACACCCACGCGGGGGGGCGGTTGGTGCTCGTGCTGGAGGGGGGCTACTTCCTGCCCGCGCTGGGGCGCAGCCTCCGCGCCTGCGCGGACGTCCTGCTGGAGAGCCCATGATCGCCCTCCTCGGGCTGGTGTCGACGGCAGGCGCCCACATCCCCGTGATCTGGCTGGCGGGCCCCACCGACTATTGCGAGGTACTCGCCGGCACGATCGGCAACGACTTCGTGATGCTCGAGCCCGGGGAGTACCGCGGCCCCTGCCGGTTCGACGCCAACCTGTCGGACGTGCCGGTGGAGCTGACCACGCTGCAGTCGCTGGACCCGGCGAACCCGGCGGTGTTCGTGGGCACGTCCGGGGACGTGGTGCTCGAGCTCGGCGGTGAGCGGGTGATCCTGCTGGCGGTCACGTTCCGCGACCTGCCGGCGGGGGTCGACGCGGTGCGGCTGGACGCTCCCCGCGAAGCCTGGGTGCGGCAGGTGACGTTCGAGGACGTCGCGGGCACCGCGGTCCGGGCGCTCGGAGGCGAGGTCCACGTCGTCGGCAGCACGTTCCGCGACGTGGGGACCGCGGTGCAGCTCGACTGCGTCCCCTGCGTGCCGGCAGCCGACCTCGCGGACAACCTGGTGTCGGGCGCAACGCTCGCGGTGGGCGTGGGTCCGGGCGGCTCGGCGGTCGTTCGGGACGACGTGTACGTCGCTGCAACCGGGGTGCGCTCGGACGGAGACGTCGTCCTGGACGGCCTGCTCGTCGACGCCAGCGCGGTGGGGCTCGACCTCGGACAGGGACCGGCGGTCGTGTCGGCCAGCGTCGTGCGGGCCCCGATCGCCGCGCGGACCGCGCGCGCGCCCGACGGCGTGGTGCTGCTCGGGGACACGCTGCTCGGCGACCTCGTGCTGCCGGAGTGGGACGCGCGTTCGCGGTTGGTCGGGAGCGCACTCGATCGGCCCCCGCCGGGGCTGGGCCAGGCCGACGTCGCCGGGGCCATCGTGTGCGGCGCGGACTGCTTCGCCGACGCGGAGCGGATCGACGTGTACCCGCTGCCGGGGGCGCCGCTGATCGGGGCCGGCGTGGTCGACCCCGCGAGCCGCGCGGACTGGTGCGGGTTCCCGCGGCAGAGTCCGCCCACCGCGGGCGCGTTCGAGTTCGTGGGCGAGGGGTCCTACGGGCCCCTGCCGCTCGCGGCCAAGCAGGAGTTCGTCTGCGCGCTCCCGCCGGTCGTGGTGGACTCGGGCTCCCAGTTGCACACCGGCGCGCCCCTTCCGCCACACTCCGGCGCCCCGCCCGACGACCCTCCGATCGTGGCGCCACCGGGTGAGCGCGGATGTGGATGTGCGGCCGTCGCTCCGATCAGCCCGCGCGCGCCCGCCGCCCTGCTCACCGCCGTCGTGTGCGCGGGAGTGCGGCGGCGCTCCCGCCGGTTGGATAGACTCCACCGCCTCAGGTAGCCGGGCTCACCATTGTCAACCGACCCTCTCTCCCCAGACCCGAACGCGGGCCTCCCCGCCACGGGTCGCCGGTTCCAGATCCACTCCTGCCTCGGTCGAGGCGGGTTCGGCGAGGTCTACCGCGCGACCATGTCGTCGAGCGGCGGTGTCCGGGCCGAGGTCGCGATCAAGGTGCTCCGCGGAGACATCGATCCGGGCTCGGACTCCGTCAAGCGCCTGCGGGACGAGGGCCGGCTCCTGGGCGCCCTGCGGCACCCGGCCATCCTGCGGGTTCACGATCTCGTGCTCCTCGAGGATCGCGTCGCCCTGATCACCGAGTTCGTCGAGGGCGAAGACCTCGACCGCTGCATGACGCCCGTGATGCCGGTGCGCGCCCTGGTGGGTGTCATCGGCGAGGTGGCAGCTGCGCTCGACGTGGCCTGGAGCGCGCCGTCGCCGCAGGGGGGAGGCGAGCCCATCCACCTCGTCCACCGCGACGTGAAGCCCGCCAACATCCGGATCGGTCGCCACGGCGAGGTCAAGCTCCTCGACTTCGGCATCGCCCGCGCCACGAACGTCGCGCGCGAGGCCCAGACCGCCAACAACGCGATGATGGGCAGCTACCTGTACATGTCGCCCGAACGGTTCCACGAGGAGCGCGTCGAGCCGCCGGCCGACGTGTACGCCCTCGGGTGCATCCTGTACGAGGGGCTGTGTGGTCAGCGGCTGTTCGACGGCATGACCCTCAAGCAGATCTACGGGACCATGCTGCTGACGCGCAAGTTCAATGCGCACCTGCAGGCGAAGTTCGCCGCGCTGCCGCCCGACACGGATCCGGCCGTCGTGGCGTTGATGACCAAGATGTTGTCCGCCGACTCCGCGCTGCGTCCGCCCTCGGCCGACGTGGCCCGTCGCTGCGAGGATCTCGTGGAGGTCCTCCCCGGCGCGGCCCTGAAGCGCTGGGCCCGCTCGCGCGATTGGTCCGTGCCCGAGGTGATCCTCGGCACCCTCGACGGGCGCGAGTTGACTGCCCAGTCGTTCGGGATGTCCGCCTCGCGGGTCGACGAGCTCGCCGATCCGTCGCTGTCGGAGCCCGATGCGGTCCCCGCGGACCCGGACACCAGCGGCTCCACCGGCAGCCTGGCCCTCCCGCCCATCGACTTCGGGATCCCGGCGCTCGGCGCCTACAGTGAGACCCCGGCTCCCGGGATGCGCCGCGCCAGTCCCCCGTTCGCGCCCGCCGCGCCGATCACGCCGGAAGTTGCTGCGCCTCCGCCCGAGCCCGAGCCCGAGCCCAACCACCCCGACGACCCTCCCCACCCCGCGGACTACGCGGGCGTCACGCTCGCGCCCGGCGACGACCCGAGCCCTGCTCCTGCGGAGCCGCGGGAAGCGCCACCCATGGCGCCTGCGCCGCCGGTCGCGCCACCCCCACCGCCCCGTGGGATCGCGACGCTCGACCCGGAGATCGCGTCGGCCACCCCCGATCCGCGCCCCCGCATGCTGGCCTCCGAGGGCCGGTCGGAGCCGGGGCTCGGTGCGCTCCTCGCCCCGGAGTCGCAGCCCTTCGACCCCATCACCGACCCACGGATCGACCCCATGCCAGGCGTCCTCGAGACGCCGATGGCGCCGCCGTCGCTCGGGGACGACGAGTTCGACCGCCAGCTCCGCGTGCTGCGCGAGGCCACCCGGCGCCGCAACCTGGCCATCGGGTTGGGCCTGGCAGCAGTGGTCGTCGTCCTCTTCCTGGTCGGGGGGATCGCCGTCGTCGTCTCACAGCTGCAGTCGGGCGGCGGCGCCGCGTCCCCGCGCGACGAGAACGGTGGCCTCGCCGCTGGACCCGCGGAGCCCCCGCCGGAACCCGCGCGACCGGTGGAGCCCGCGCAGCCAGCACCTGGCGCCACCGCGGCGCCCGAGCCCTCCAAGGGGCCTCCTGCGCCGAAGCCGGCCACCCCGCAGCCCGACAAGCCCGGGCCGGTAGCGCCAGGGCCTGCACCCGCTGCGCCCGCGCCGCCTCCGCCGGCACCCGCTGCGCCGGCGCCCGCGAACGCCACCGCCCTGATCGAACAGGGGTGGAACACGGTCGATCGGGACCCTACCAAGGCGTTGGCCTTGTTCGAGCAGGCCGTGAAGGTGAACCCGAATGGGGAGGCGTACTACGGGTACGGCTACACCTTCATGCAGCTCGGCCGGAAGAGCGAGGCCCAGGCGGCCTTGTGCAAGGCGGTGACCATGGGCGACGCTGGGCTCAAGCGCGAGGTCAAGTCGGTGATGGCGGAGAACACGCTCACCTGCGAGTGAGCGGGTCCACCACGCAACGCGGGCCGCGCTACTCGAGGTGACCCTTGAGCTCCTTCACGTCGGAGCCCGGGGTGACCTTGCCCTTGCCCTTGCGTCCCTTGGGCTTCCCGTCGAGGTCCGCCGCCGCCGACGCGCCTGCAGCCGGAAGGGGGAGCTGCAACTGGTTGCGGACCAGCTCCTCGAGCCCGACCTCGAGCTCGTACCGGTTCACGACCGTACCGTGATCGAACACCACCTCCCACACCTCGCCGTCGCGGGCCAGGTGGTGGTTGCGGGGGACGACCTCCCCGGGGATGCGCAGGGCGATCCGGTCCTCCGGGCCGTCCTCCTCGAAGCGGACCTCGCGCCCCCGGAAGGAGAGGGTCACGCCCTCGTCGTCGGCCGACACCGCTACGTGCCCGAGCTGCTCCCCGAACCCACGCAGGTCCTCGAGGAGGGACTTCCGGGCGCGCTGCGCCTCGGCGCGCCGCCGGGCGATCCGGGTCTCGGCAGCCTTCTTGTCCGCATCGGCCTTCGTCTTCTGCTCGTCGACGGACTTCCGCCGCTGCTCCTCCTTGTCGATCTCCTGCTTCATCCGACCCGCGAGCCGACCGAGCCTGTTCTCTGCCATGGGACCCTCCGAGGGCCGCAGCCTACCACCTGGGGCGCGGCCGTCAGCGTTCCCCGGCGACGTCGCGGAGCAGCCACGCGCGGAGCTGGTCCGGCCCCTCGCAGCACGCGAGCCCGTGCATGAGCTTCGGGACAGCTGCCTCGACCCGCATCTCGCCCCCTTCGATGGCGCCGGCTGCGCGCAGCGCCTCGGAGTTCCGGTACGAGCCGAGCGACGTGGTGCCGCCCCACTGGGTCGTGACCAGCACCGGGATGCCGCGTGCAGCCACCTCCGCGACGACCTTCGCGACGCCGTTGTCGGGGACGGTCCCCACGCCGAACGCGGCCAGCACCCACCCGCGGATGGAGGGATCGGACATCCGGTGGGCGAGCGCAGCGGGCTGGAGTCCCGGGTGCACCCACACCACGTCCACCGCTGGGTCGAAGCGGGGATCACACCGGAAGGGCCGCGTGGGCCGACGCACGTGTTCGGCGAGGTCCACGTCGGTTCCCAAGCGGGCGAGCGGCTCGACGCCTGGGCTCGCGAACGCGCGGTAGTGGCGCGCGTCGGACTTCACGGCGCGCGTGCCGCGGAGCAGGAGCCCGTCGAAGCAGATCCCGACCTCGGGGATCGCGCAGGTGGCGAGCTCCACCGCGTCCGCGAGGTTCCGCCGAGCGTCGGTGCGCAACGCGGTGAGCGGCCGCTGGGCGCCGGTCATCACCACCGGGCGATCCAGGCCCTCGAGGACGAACGCGAGCGCCGCAGCCGTGTACGACATCGTGTCGGTGCCGTGGACGATGACGAAGCCGTCGTACGCGGTGCGCTCGACGGCGATGATGCGCGCGAGGGCGGACCACTCGGGCGGGCCGAGGTCGGAGGAGTCCAGGTTGGCGACGATCCGGGGCTCGACGACCGCGAGCCTGGACAGCTCGGGCACCACCTCCAGGAGCCGCGCCTGGTACGCGCCAGGCTCGAGCGGGCTGCCGGACATGCCGAGCGTCCCACCCGTGTGCAACAGGCGCACCCGCCTGCGTCCGTCCATCGTCCCTCCTCGTGTCCGCCAGCGCGTGGCCCGGTGTATCGTCTGCCCGGAGGTCGCGTGGACGAGTGGTTCGGCCTGCAGCCCACGGGGCGGCAGCTCAAGGAGCCGACGGGGCAGCTCGTCGAGCTCGTCGACGACGAAGGTCTCGTGTACCTCGGCCTGCAGTTCGACCCGATCTGGGCCGAGCACCCCGTGTGGCAGCGCCAGGTGTCGCTGGTGCAGTCGTTCCTCGAGTACCCGATGGTGGTGGGGCTCGTGGAGCTCGTGCGGGGGGATCCGGAGGCCGGCCGGTTCGTGTACCCCACGGGTCCCGTGCTCACCGTGAAGGAGATCCTGCGGGCGCACTCGGACCTCGGGCACACCCTCGGAGCGCGCGCCACGCTCGAGCTCATGTACCTGGCGGGCCAGATCCTGACGGAGGGCGCGGCCACCGGCGGGATGCAGGGATGCTTCTCCCACACGGGGCTCAGCCCGTGGCGGTTGACCGTGCGTGACGACGCCCACGTGCAGGTGATCGGCTACGGCCTGCCCCAGATCGACGTCCTGGTCTGGCGCGGGGCGCCCGACCGCCTCCCGAGCGCCGACTCTGTCCGCTACGCGCCCCCGGAGCGCCTGTCGGGCCACGCGGAGGACGAGGCCGCGGACACGGCCTCGCTCGTGATCCTCGGGTACGAGCTCCTCACCGGGCAGCCCCTGTACGCCGGCCACGATCCGGTCGAGATCGCCCGATCGGCGGCGATCTCCGAGGCGGTGCCGATGTTGTCTCGTCCGAACGCGCTCCCGCGGGACATCGCGCAGGTCTTCGCGCGGTCTCTCGTGTTCGACCCCGACTCCCGGCTGCGGGGAGCCGACTGGCTGGCGGAGATCGCCGGGTTGCTGGAGGCGCACTCCGAAGGCGACGGTCTCGACGCGGCCGTCGGGCGGGTCCGGGGGACGGGCATCGAGGGGACCCGCCGCGCCCGGATCCGGCAGACGACCGAGACCTCGTCGTTCACGCCCCAGCAGCTGGCGTCCCTGACGAAGGATCCCGCCGCACCCGCAGCGAGCCCCGCCACGCCGCGCCCGGCGCGCTGGCAGAAGGTGGATCGCAGCCAGCAACCGACGCCGTCGGGCCCGGTGGCGGCGGCGCCCCGGGACCCGCAGCACCCGACGCGGAGACGTCGCCAGGACGGGCCCTCGCGCCCGCTGTCGGTCGACGAGGAGGAGCGGAGCGCGGACGACCTGCCGCTCCTCGACCTCGACAACATCGACGACGACGACGACGACCTCGCGCTCGACCCGCACGAGTCCGCGCCTCCGCGCGCCCGCCTCCGTCGCCGCGCGGACACGGCCAACGTCCCCCGCCCGCTCCCACAGGGCCCGCCCGCTCCCGCGGGGCCCGCCGCCGACGCTGCGGACGCGCCGACGTCCTCCGTCCCGGGGCGACGCCGGAGGCGCCACGACGCCTGACGCCCACGTCGCGCTCCCCTTCGCGCCTCCACCTGACCTCGGCGTGGTGCTCGAGCGCGTGGCGGTCCGCCGCGGGGAGGGCTTCGCGTGGTCCGACCGGTTCTCCGGTGGTCCCGCTACCGTCCTGCTCCGGCACTCCCGGGTGGGGGTGGAGGCGAGCGCGTGGGGGCCTGGCGCCCCAGAGGCGCTGGCCGCGGTGCCCGGCCTCGTCGGCGCGCTCGACCACGGCGCAGCCTCGTTCGCCCCCGCGCACCCGGTGTTGGCTTCGCTCCTCGCGCGCGCCCCGGAGGTGCGGATCGGCCGGACGGGCAGGGTGTGGTCGGCACTGGTGCTCCTGGTCCTCGAGCAGCGGGTGACGGGCCGGTCGGCCGCAGCGACGCTGCGCACCCTGCGAGAGGTGTACGGGGACCCAGCGCCCGGCCCGTTCCCCGACCAGGCGCTGCCGCCGGACCCGGAGCGGATCGCCCAGGAGTCGTATGCGCGCCTGCACAGGTTCAATCTCGACCGGAGACGCGCGGACCTGCTGGTGGAGCTGGCCCGCCGCGCCCGCCGCCTGCAGTCCCAGGCCGACCGCCCGGTGGGGGAGGCGCTGGCTGCACTCGCGACGTTGCCCGGGCTCGGCCCGTGGACCCTCGGCCACCTGGCGCGGACGGTATGGGGCGACCCGGACGCCGTGCCCGTCGGGGACTACCACCTGCCGCACCACGTCTCGTTCGTGTTGACCGGGCGACCGCGGAGCGACGACGCGGAGCTGCTGGCCGCGCTCGAGCCCTGGCGCGGGCACCGGGCTCGCGTGCTGCGGCTGTTGGCCCGCGCGCCCGGACCTCCCCGGCGGACGGCGCGCGGTGACGACCCGGACATTCGCGACCGCTGACGAGTACCCGGAGTGAGACCGGACGGGAGGCGAGGTTGAAGGTGCCGTGTCCTCTCGTGACATTTCATGACCAGATGGCGCTCAAGTCAGTACGCGTAGAACCGATGGGGCCGTTCCTTTCGCCTCTGGGAGCCGACGATGAAGGCAGTTGCGGTCACGTCCGAGGTCGCGAGGTGCGCGGATCACCTGGTCCGGTGGTTGGGTGCCGCCGGAGTGGAACGCCTGTTCGGGGTGCCGGGGGGGGCCATCTCGCCCCTGTACGACGCCCTGGCCACGTCCCCGCTCGAGCTGGTGATGACCCAGCACGAGTCGATGGCGGTGTACGCGGCGATGGGGCGGTACCACGCCACGCGGGGGCTCCAGGCGGTCGCGGTGACCTCGGGCCCGGGCGCGCTCAACACCCTCACCGCGGTCGCGGCAGCGCAGGCCGACGAGATCCCGTTGCTCGTCTTCGCGGGGGAGGTGCGGACCGCCTGGAGCGGGCGCGGCGCGCTGCAGGACGGTGGCATCGCAGGTCTCGACGTCACCACGATGTTCGGGCCGGTGGTCCGAGGCGTGTTTCTCCTCGACGCGCCCGAGAACCTGGAGGTGATGCTGGAGGAGGCTCGGGTTCGCGCGACCACCCACCCGCGCGGCCCAGTGCTGATCCGCTTGCCCGTCGATCACGCGGGGGCGCCGGTCGCCCCCCGCGCCGCTGTGCGGGTGGAGGTCGTGCCGCGACTGCCCGAGCCCGCGGTCCTCGCGGCGGTGGCGGCGGAGCTGCGCAGCGCCCGACGTCCCGTGTTGTTCGCGGGCGTCGGCGCCCGGGCTGCCGACGTGGGGGAGGAGCTCACCGCCCTGGCGTACCGCCTGCGGGCTCCGGTGATCACCGACCTCGAGGCGAAGGGACTCGTCGACGAACGCGAGCCGCTGTCGCTCGGCGCCTTCGGCATCGGCACGACCGGCGCCGCCCAGCGCTGGCTGGCGTCCGGGGTGGACGTGATGCTGACCGTGGGGGCCCGGCTCGACGACACCGGCACCGCCGGGTTCTCCGACGCGCTGCGCACGCCGAGGTTGCACCAGCTCGACCACGACCCGGCCCGGCTCGGTCGCCCCTTCGTGCCCGACGTCGCCATCCACGCGGACCTCGGCGCCACCTTGCGCGCCCTCCGGGACGCGGTGGGTACGCTCCCGCGCGACGAGATCGTTCGCCGGGACCACGAGATCCGGCGGTTGCGGGACCGACCCGAGGTGTTGCCGACCTGCGAGCGCGCTCCGTTCCACCCTGGCGCTGCGGTCCGCGCGTTGCAGCAGGCCTTCGGTGAGGACACGCAGTTCACGTCCGACATCGGCAACCACCTGTTGTTCGCCGGGCGATTCCTCGAGGCCCGCGACGCGACCACGCTGCGGGTCAGCATCGGTCTCGGCGGGATGGGGTCGGGCATCGGGATGGCGATCGGGCTCGCGAGCGCCCGCACCCCCGGCGGGCCTGCCGTGGTGGGCATCTGCGGGGACGCGGGGCTCCTGATGGTCGGGAACGAGCTGGCCACCTGCGCGCGGTACCGGATCCCCGTGGTGCTGGCGGTGTTCGACAACCAGTCGATGGGGATGATCGCTCATGGGATGCAGCGGGTGTACGGGCGCGCCTCGTTCTGCGAGGTGCCGCCCGTCGATCTCGCAGCGTACGGGCGCAGCCTCGGTGTCCGCGTCCTCGAGGTGGCGCGCGAGGAGGACTTCGCGCGTGCTGCGGCCGAAGCGGGCGACGCCCCCCTGTTGTTGCGCATCCCGATCGATCCGGACGTCGAGCTCGTGAACCCGCGGGACGCCGGCTTCGCGCGCGCGGAGGTGGTGCGTGCCTGAGGGCTGCGGGGTGGGCATCGTCGGGCTCGGGTGTTTCCTGCCCGAAGCGGTCCGGCACAACGACTACTTCACCGCGCTCGGCTTCTCGGGCGGCGGGGACGACGACCTGTCCGCCGATGCCGAGCGCGCCGCCGGCGCCGACTCCCTGATCGGGCGCTCCCTCGAGCGGTGGCGGTCGGACCCGTTCCGGGGGGCGGTGGAGCGCCGGGTCGCAGCGCCCGAACACCGCTCGTCGGACCTCGAGGCCTTCGCCTGCGAGGACGCGCTGCGCAGGGCGGGGCGGACGATCGACCAGGTCGACCTGCTCGTCGGCTACAGCCAGCTCTCCGACGACGCGGGGCCAGGCAACCACGGTCGCGTGGCCCGGAAGCTGGGGTGCTCGGAGGCGATCACGGCGATGACGCTGGAGGCCGGGTGCGCCTCGTTCCTGCCCCAGCTGGCCGTGTCCACCCGGCTGGTCCAGGCTGGGGACGCACGCGCCGCGCTGTTGTACCAGTCCAGCATCAGCAGCCGGATCAACGATCCGCGCAGCCCGGTGGGCCACCTGCTCGGAGACGGCGCGGTCGCCGAGGTCGTCGGCCGGGTCGACCCGGGGCTCGGGCTCGTGGGGTGGGTCCAGCGCACCCGGGGCGAGCTCTGCGACGGCCTGCTCCTCGGGCGGGCGGACGGCAACCCGGACTGGACCGCGCCGAGCCCCGTCCCCCTGCAGATCTTCGGGCGGGATCGGGCCGCTGCGGCGCGGATGGGCGCAGAGGGTCCCGCGTTCGCGCGCCGCGCCTGCCTGGAGCTCCTCGACCGCCACGGCCTGGTCCCCGCCGACATCGACTTCCTGGTCGTCGCGCAGGCGTCGGTGTGGTTCGGAGCCGTCTGCGCCGAGGCCATCGGGATCCCGGTCGAGCGGACGGTGCCCCCCGAGGACCACTTCCAGCGGTACGGCCACCTCCTCGCGGGCAGCGCGCCGCTGAACCTGTGGGTCGCCTGGTCGACCGGCCGGCTCCGCAAGGGCGATCTGGTGCTCTTGTACAGCCCCGGGGTGGGGTTCACGATGGCGGCGGTGCTCCTGCGCTGGGCCCTCGATCCGCCCGGAACCTAGGCCCGGCGGAGCAGCGCGTCGAGCTCACCGACGACGAACGGCACCCGCAGCGCGCCCGCGACCGGACCCGCAGACCGCGGCAACACGGGGATGACCCGCGCGGCGCAGCCGGGAAGGTCGACCGCGAGGGCGTCGTCCACGAGCGCCACCGTCGCGTCCGCGGGGATGTAGTCGCCCACGGTGAGGGTGGTGGCGGCCCAGCCGAGGCGCACGAGCTCGCTGACGAGGGTCCGCCCGAGGCGTTCGTCGACACACAGCACAGCTGCCGTCCCGTGGACCGCGACCGGGGCGACCGGGGTGGGAGTGGCGTGGCCAGGGAGGACGCCCGAGCTCGGCAGGTACAGCGCGAGCTGCTCCCCGGCGTCGGCGTGCAGGAACCCACCGAGCGCCGCCCCGAGGTCCCGGCACTCGCGCAGCGCCCCGCGAGGGGGAGAGAGCGGAGCCCCCAACGCCCGGATCCCGAGCAGGAGGTACCGCCCGACGCCCGCGTCGATCAAGGTCGCGGCCTGCTCCGAGTCCACGTCGCGCTCCTCGACCCACAGCTGCAGCCCGAGGGCGCGCGGCGCGCCGTCGCGGGCCGCCAGGACGAGGTTCACGACCAGCAACTCGAACACGTCGTGCGGCTCCGGAGCGACGAGGCCCGCTGCGCACGAGATCTCGAGCGGCACCCCGCCGGGCAGGGCGGGCGCGAGCGTCGCACGGAGCTCCACCAGCACCGCCGCGAGGTCGCCGGGCGCCGCCGGGCCTGGGGGGACGGGCGACCGGGACGGCGTCGGCTCGGGGGCTTCGGAGGCGGGGGGCCGCTCCTGGAGGGACCGCGCGAGCTCTGCCGCGAGGGCGCGGTGCCCCGCGACGGCTGCGGGATCGGCGCCCGCAGCGAGGGCCGCGAGCGCCCGGTGGGCGGACAGGACCGTCCAGCGTTCCCCGTGGACCCCCGCAGCCGACACGATCGCCACGAGCTCCTGCTGCGCGGTGGCGAGATCGCCCAGGTGCGCGGCGACCTGCGCGCGACACCAGCGCAGCTGGACCTGCAGGGTCGGGTTGTGGAGCGCCTGACGGTCGAGGTTGCGGAGCGCCCGCTCCGCCTCGAGGCCGCGGCCGAGCGCGAGGAGCCCCAGCACCACCGGCAGCTGTACCGAGTCCAGGAACGGTGGGCGCATGGGGAGCCGGGCGCGTGCAGCGGCCGCGGCCATGGCGCGGGAGAGTCCCTCCTCGGGCCGGCCGTCGTGGAGGAGCGCGCGCGCGAGGAGGCTCTCGGCGATGACGTCCTGGAGCGGGTCTCCGGGGACCACCCCCACCAGCTCGACGTCGATCTCGGCGCCGCGGAGCTCACCTGCCCGCACCCGCACCCACAGCCGCGTGAGGAGCAGGTTCTTCAGGATCGCGGAGTTCCGCTGGCGGTACGCAGTGGCCAACGCGTGGTCGAGGCGCTCGATCAGGACGGAGGAGGGCTCGCGGTCGAGGGCGTAGAACGCTGCCATCGCCAGCGAGATCACGCCGATCGAGAGGTCGCCCGCCTGCCGGAACCCGGCGACCGCGCGCTGTAGCGACGCCTGGCCCTCCTGGTAGCGCCCCAGGGTGAGCTCGGTCTGCCCGCGGATGTGCAGGACCACCGGGTGGTGGACCGGGTCGCGCCGTGACTGGTCGTCGGCCACGCGGAGGAGCTGGAGGGCGCGTTCCGGCGCGACGGCGCTCACCAGGGGCGCCAGCCAGGCCCTGGCCCGCGCGGACTCTCCGCTGGTGCGCAGCGCTGTGAGCGCGGGCCCTCGCACGATGCTCGAGAGCGCGATCCAGGGGTGGGTGAGTGGGAGCGACGCCACGAGCCACGTGTGCAGGAGTGCAAGCTGGTCCGCCACGGGGTCGGTGACGGGGCGGTTCGTGAGGTACCGCGCGAGCCAGTACCCCGCTGCGACCAGGACCTGCGCGGCAGCCGCCACCCAGCCGGACGGGACGCCGGCGCCGTGGCGCGTGAGCGCGTGGTCGGCGAGGCGGACGATGGAGGCGTCCGCTCCACGGAGGTAGAACGCGCTGATTGCCTCGTTGGCGAGTGTCACGGCTCCGGCGGCGTCGGTCTGGCCCATCGCCTCGAGGTACGCGTCCAGCGCCTCCGGGACGCGGTCCTGCAGCAGCGTGGCGTGCGCAAACCCCTGGCGTGCGCGGACGCGGGACGCTGGATCCCTGGTCCGGTTGGTGGCGGCTTCGTAGTGCCAGGCGGCGCGCTCGACGTTGGCGTGGAGCAGCTGGCGCTCGCCGGCCAGCAGGTGCAGGGCGGCCAGGCGCTCGTCGGGACCGGGCGCGTTCGCGAGCTCGAGGTGCCAGGCGCGCTGGACCACGGTCGTGTCCGGATCCACCGACTCGAGCCACGACGCGACCATGGCGTGGGCGGCGCGCAGCACCTCCGGCCGGCAACCCGCCGTGAAGCGCTCCCGGGCGCGTTCGTCGCGCCAGGACAACACCCCGTTCGACTGCTGCAGCAGCACCCCGGCCTGGACGAGCTCCGTGACCGCGCTGCGCACGCGCGTCGGCGACCAGCCCGTCACTTCGGTGAGCCAGAACGGGCCTACGTGCTCGGACCGGACGCAGCAGCAGGACCCGAGCACCAGTGCATCGCCCGGGAGGGGAGACGTGTCTCCTCGGGGATCACCCGGCGACGTGGGCGGCTGGAACTCCAACCGGTGGTCGGACCGCACCTGGAGCGCGCCCGACTCGACCCACTGCTGCAGGCGCTCCCACGCTTGTCCCGGAACGCCGCCCGTCTCGTGGTGGAGCATCCGCGCGCCCGGCGTGGCGTCGTCCACCTGCAGGACCGCGGACAACCAGCGCCCGAGCTCCTCCATCCCGAACGGCTGGAGTGGCAATGCGGTGGGGTTGCGGCTGGACAAGACGATGGGGCCGGGCTCCGTTCCCGGCTCGGAGGGAGCGCTGGCGCCGGAGGTGGCGGGGGCGCTGACCACGATCGACGAGTGGTGTCGGCGCCCGGGGGACAACAGGTTCCACAACACCGCGCGGACGCCGGCGTCGGCGAGGTGGATGTCGTCGAGGTAGAGCAGCAGCACCCGCTCGGGGGTGCCGATCGCGCCGATGAGGTCGGCGAGCGCGCCCGCGTGCCGCAGGAACCGCTCCTGCAGGGGGATCTCGACGATGGAGTCATCGATGTCTCCGAGGAGCTCCGCGAGCCTGGGCGACGCCTGACGCACCACCGGGAGCTGGGCGCCCACGGCCCGGCGGATTCGGGTCGTCAGTCGCTCGCGCTCCGCCGACGCCAACCGGCTGATCGCCCCGGCGACGGCGTCGAGGAGGATTGCCAGCCCGGTGGTGGGCATGCCGGTCCGGAACGCGAGGTGCACGATCAGCTGATCGTCCGACAGCTGCTCGGCCACGGCCTGCGCGAGGAGCCGAGATTTGCCGATGCCGGGTGGACCGGACAGCCACGCCCAGCCGACCATGCCCGTGCGCGCGCTGTCCGCCTGGGCTGTCAGGTGCGCCAGCTCCGCGCTCCGTCCCACGAACGGCGACTCCGGCGGCAGGAGCCCGTCCGGACGCTGCGGCGTCGGACCACAGTCGGCGATCAGCCGATCCAGGGCCTCGTCGGGGCGGGTGGGGTCCAGCTGCTCGAGGAGCGACGCCGCGCGACGGGTTCCCAGGCCGCTCAGGGTCGAGCCCAGCGCCACGAGGTCGGCGAGCCGGGCCTCGGCGCCGCCGGACGCGATCCGGGTCAGGTGCCGCCACGAGGCGAGCTGCACCGAGCCGCCGTCGAGCCGGAGGTCGCGCAGGTCGTACCGGAGGCCTGTGTGGCCGGCCCGGTGGCATTCGCGGACGATGGACGCCAGCGTCCGGATCACCGCCGCCGACTCGGGATCGGTGAGGGGCAGGCGCAACGCTGGCCCGTCGGCGGGGGAGGTGACGAGGGTGAGGGCGTCGGGACCGACGTGCATCGCGACGATGCGGCGGGTCTCGAGCTGGTGGGCAGCGACGACTTCGCGGACGGCGGTGGTCTCCGCGTCGCCGACGTTGTGGGTCACGCGGTGCAACATGAGCCGGTGGTGGGGCGCTGCGCCCGCTCGCCGGGTCAGGTCCGTGACCGACACCCGCCAGCCGTCGGCGGCGTGGCGCACGCGGCCGATGACACAGAACCGATCCACGACGATCATCCCCGGCTGCACCAGGAACGGGTCGAGCGGGGCAGTGAGCTTCAGCGGCTCGGGGTTCGGGTCCCACCCGGTGAACCGGTCGGAGACCAGCGGTGACGCGCCAGACCCCGCCAGGGGGAGCCGACCGTCGCCACCGGGGAGCATCACTCCCACCCCACGTCGATGATCGCCGCCTGCGGGTCCACGCGCCCCACCTCGTTGGTGGCGGCGGAGGGGGTGAGGAGGACCGTGCGCAGGTCCACCGCGTACCACCCCTCGCCGGCCTCGTGATCCCCGATGGGGCCCGGGAGCCCCGCGCGCCACACCGCCGCTGCGAGGTCGCCCGTGACCCCCACGTTCACCTGGCGGATGATCTCGGTGCTGGTGGACGAGGTGGCGGCCGCCACGCCGCTGTCGATGGCGAACTGGATCACCCAGCCGTCGCGCGACGGGAGGCTGCCCGCGCGGACCACGAAGCTCACCTCGCCCTTGTCGGAGACATAGCGCTCGTCTTCGTACGCGAGCGCGGCCTGCTCGCCGCTGAACGTGCCGGTGACGACCCAGGCCTGGAGGATCTCGTCGTACCGGAGCGTCCACTGCTCGGCCGGAGCGATGCCGGCGCAGTCGTTGACCAACACGTGGCGGGTGCTCGCGCCGTTCTGCTCGAGGATCGGCCCACCGACCACGTCGTCGAACGTGGTGGCGTAGTCGATGTTGATGCTGTTGGGGTCGTACACGGTCCGCGGTCCGAGGCTCGACTGCACGAGGCAGCCGGTGTCTTCGTGGGCGAACACGACGGCGCCGCTCGACAGCGAGACCCCCACCGCCCGCCCGTACCTGCGGATGGCGGCGTCGTCGTACTCGGGCAGGCGGTACGGCAAGCGGATCGCCTCGATGCCCATCACGGTCGCCGTCACGTCCAGGCCCTGGATGCCCTCGACCGCTGCGTTCACGTCGAGGAGCTCGTCCGTCGCGCGATCGACGCGCCACAGCGACCGACCCGGGGTCGGGGCGACGAACAACACGCCCCCGAGCTCGGCCACGTCGACGACCGTCCACGGGAGCACGTGCTCGAGCGCCGAGGTGGCGCCGGGAGCCACCTCCCACACCGCGGTCCGGGCGAGGTCCGTGACCAGCAACATCCCGTCCTCCGTGAAGGAGAGGCGGTCCGGTGCAGCGTCGGCGGGCAGGTTCACGGCGATCGAGGTCTCGGATTCGGTGTCGAACCAGACGAGCCGGGGCAGCCCCTCCGGGCGGGTCACGACCATCGCCAGGGTGCGCTGATCAGGCGCCGTGAGGAGGTGGGTGGGGGAGCCACCGACGCCGATCTCGCGGAGGCCCGACTGGGTGCGGACGGTGAACACGTCGCCGGCGCGAGCACGCCCGTCCGGGTCCGCCACGCGGAACGCCAACCGGTGCAACTCGGCCTGCCACGGGACGCCGGTCTCTGCCGGGAGTGGCTGGGCGCCGGACCGGCTCCCCTCGACCCACCACTTCGCGCCGTCGTAGGTGATGGTCCACTGCTCGCTGGCGGTGTACCCGCGCTTCACGCGGAGGTCCTCGAGCGTCAGGCCCTCGGGCCCGGACAACAGCTCGCGGTAGGCGCCCTGCTCGACGGGTGCCCCGGTGATGCGCGGTTCGGCGCACTCGTCCCGGTCCGCGAGCGCTTCGCAGTCGAGCAGCCACGGCAGCCGCAGCAGCGTGCCGAACCGGGTGTCGCCCGCCCACAACGTGACCTCGTCGACGGTGGGCGCGGTGGCGGCCACGGAGGTCAACAGGCGCAGGGCGCCGGTGGGGATGGGGTTGCCGCGGAGAAAGGACACCGAAGAGTCCTCGGTCAGGAACCTCCCTTGTTTGAGCGCCAACGGAACGATCTGTCCGCCGTGGTGGTTGGCCACGAAGCCGACAGGCTCGAGAAACGGCCCACCGTCCTCGGGTTGGAGCACCGCGACCGCGACGGGAAGGTCGAAGGCGCCCGTGTAGGGCTCGACGGGGACACACGCCCCGACCGCGATCAGGAGCGCGATCAGCGATTGACGAGCCACGTCACCACCTCGAGGTACCGGTCGGAGTTCGGGTCGATGTCGAGCACGGCGAGCGTGCTCTCGGCGTGGTTGTTCTCGACCTCGCCCACGTAGTTCGCCACCACCGCGTACCGCTGATCGGGCGAGATGCGGACGTCGACCGGGTTCTCGCCGACCCACGGGATCCAGGCGATCTCTTCCCCGATGTCGCCTCGGTCGAGGTCGAACACCGACACGGCGTTCTGCCGGAAGTGCGCCACGAACAGGAACCGCTCGTCGTCCGTGAGGGCCATGCCCGCGCCCCCGATGAAGGCGACCGAGTCCGCGCCGAGGTCCTCGCCGGCGGACCCGAGCGGAATCACGCCCGCGACCACCTGATCGACCGGCGCCTTCGAGTCGTCGTCGGTGATCCGGTCGAGGTCGACGGCGACCAGGGCGTCCGGGCTGCGCTGGGTCAGGTACAGGAGCGAGCGGCTCGGCGACAGGATGGCGTCGCGGAAGCCGCCACCGAGCGAGCCCGAGTCGATGCGCGCGAGGGTCTCGAGGTCGAACACGTTCTCGTCGCTGAACGTGCTCGTGGAGTCGTCGCGCACGTCCACGACGTAGACGTCGTCCTGGAGCTTGCTCGTGACGTACAGGAAGCCGCGGTCGGGGTCGTGGGCGATCGACGACATCCCGATGCCGGTCGTGGCGTACCACTGCGTGGTCTGGCCGAGCTCGATGACCTCCGCGCCGGGCCCGCCCCGGGTGGTGGAGAACGTGATCCGATCCCCGGAGGTGGGGAACCGCTGCGCAGCGAACACGAGGTCCGGGGCGCTGCTCGGGACCCTGGCGCGCCCGACCCGCTGGCCCGCGCCGTCGACGCCGGCGTACAACAGGACGAGGCCGCCGGCGTCCTGGGCGAGGAGCACGGGGGCGCGGACCCCCAGCGCCGAGAACGACCGCTCGAGGCCGTCCATCGCCGACACCGACAGCTCCGAGTCCGGGTCGACCCGCCGGACGAACTGCGTCCCGCGGTCGTTCCGGGTCGCGTGCCCGAGGTGCCAGCTGAGGCCGTCGAAGCCCGCGTAGTACAGGTGGGTCACGTCGCCGGTGCGCACCACCAGCGGGTCGGCGACCGAGGTGTCATCGAACGAGCCGGGCAGGCCCGTCCCGAACGCGAAGTCCTCCCCGAGGCCGGGCTCGCGGACGAACGGGTCGCGGACCGACGGTGCCACGGCGACGCCGATGGCCTGGCGGCTCCCGTCGTCCCCCGTGTACCAGAGGTGCACCTCGCCGTCGCGGACCTCGATCGAGCCTCCGCGCTGGGCCGCGCGGTCCCACCCGCTGTCGCTCTGGCCACGGATCACCGGCGTCCGATCGAGTCGGCCGAAGCGGAGGCCATCCGCGCTCTCGAGCCGGACGATCCGCGCGCCGTCGCGATCGGTGAGGGTCGCGAAGACCACGACGCCCTGGTCGTCGCGGACGGCGATCGGGTTGGTGACGGTCTCGGCGGGGGTGAGGCCGAGGTCGTCCCGGAGGGTCGAGCCGTCGGCCACGACCTCCCAGTCGGGCACGGGCTCTCCGGCTTCGGCCGTGCCAGGGTCGTCGACCGACAACACCACGATCCTTCCGCGCCCGGCGGCGTCGTAGGCGGTGGCGTACACCAACGTCTCCGCGCCGTCGCGCAGGGCGGACGACGGCACCACCGAGGTCGCGGGCCTGCCCGAACCCAGGATGGCGTTCGGGAACTCGTGCCCGTTGGCCACCGACAGCTCGAGACCCACGAGCTCCACCGGCTCGTCGAGGCCAGCGGGGAGCAGCGAGCCGACGCTGCCGCCGGTTTCGGACGACACCCGCCACGCGCCCGCGAGCTGGGCGATCACCCCGGCCCGCGGGGGGCGCTCGGTGTCTGCGGGCACCTCGGAGGTGGCCACGACGACGGGATCCGTCCACGACACCCCGTCCCACGACCACGAATAGCCGTGGCTCCACCCCGCGTCGTCGCGGAGGCTCGTCCACATGGCGTAGCGGCCGTCGAGGCGCGCGACCGTCGGCGCCTCCACCACGCCGCCGGGCACGGTGAGCACCTGGATGGGCGCGCTCCAGCGCCGACCGTCTTCGGACTCCGACAACCCGATGACGCTCCCGCTGGCGCTCCGGATGGCCAGCCACATGCGGTAGCGGCCGATCGCCGGGTCGAACACCACGAACGGCGCGCCGAAGGACTGGTCGCCGGACGGGGCCAGCACGATGCCCTCGTCCGAGAAGGTGACGCCGTCGGGGGCGACCGACAGGTGCACGGCGCTCGGGCCGCCTTGCGTCGGGACCCGCTCGGTGTAGAGGCCGACACCTTCGTCGAGCGGAGCCGCCGACGGTGCGCGGTGGAGCCCGCCCGAGCGCACGGGCTGCGCCTCGGCGATCCACGAGCCGGCGAGCGTGTTCTGCGCGGCGCGCCAGATGGTGCCGTCGTCGCGCGCGAACCACATGGTGGTGGTGCCGGCCTCGTCCACCTCGACGAACGGCTCGTGCACGGTGCCGCCGAAGCCGTCGAGCCCGGTCTGGTCGAAGAACTCCTCGAGCCCGAAGGCGGTGGGGCGGTAGTCGCCGCCGCCCGAGGCCCAGCGGACGAGCCCGATCACCTCGGAGTCTTCGACCGGCGTCGGGACGAACAGCCGGAGGCTCGCGTCGATCCAGTCGAGGAGGAAGTCGTCTTCGACCAGGAACTCCCGCTGTCCGAGGGCGAGGCGGGTCATCTCGGCCAGGGAGCCGTCGCCGTCGAGGTCCACGAACTCGGCGTCGCTCGTGCCGGCGTCGCGCGCGATGTCCACCTCGGCGAGCGGGAGCGCCACGTCGGCGCCCACCCGCGCCGTGAGCACGGAGATGCTGTGATCCGTGAGGTTCCCGACGTAGACCCGATCGGTCTCCGGATCGGCGACCGCGAGCTGCGGGTCGTCTTCCAGGCGCAGCGCCCCAGCGGCGGCGATGCCGTCGCCAGCGAGCTCCATGCGCGAGAGGTCCAGCAGCACCGCCTCGTCTCGCGCGGTGCGCAGGACCCCGTTCTCCGACAGGCGGGTGGGGACCACGGCCACCTGGGGGCCCGGCAGGTACGCGAACCCGCCGTAGAACGGGTTGTCACCGAACCCGTCTCCGTTGTCGTCGTCGCGACCGGAGAACGCGAACGCCGTGACGCCGTCCATGGGGATGCGCCTGGGCGGGTCGTCGTCGAGCACCTCGGCCAGCTCGAGCCAGTCGATGACCAGCACCGAGCCCGCGGCGAACTGGCGGTACGGGTCGGCGTTGACGACCGCCAGGAAGGTGCCGCCGTCCTGCTGGAAGAACGACAGGTCGGCCGGCCCGGCGAGACAGGTCCCGATACCAGCTTCTCCGTACCGAAAGACCCCGTCGGGGATCTCGGCACACGCACCAAGCTCGGGTCCCGGCGCCAGGGGCCGGATACACGCGAGGACACTCCACCACAGGGACGGAATCACACCAGCGCTCCGGCCGGTGCGGTATCTCGGGTCCCCGGTGAGGGCTCGCGGGGGACCAACGATGAACAGGATCGGGCTCGACACCGTGGTGGTCGGAGACGAACCCGCTGCGGTCGCGGCGCTGGAGGCCGTCGGAGCCACCTGGATCCCTGCCCTCACGCTCGCGGGTCAGGCGGCGGAGCTCGGGCCGTTCGTGCGCCGGTTCGGGGTCGTGTGGCAGCTTCCCGCAGCTGGTCCCGTGCGCGCCGCCCTCGAGCCGC
>JBIKWC010000289.1:0-9207 GCA_044356535.1 Myxococcota bacterium | reverse complement strand
CTCCTGCGCCATCGCTGCCTCCTGGGTCGGCCGGGGCTAACGTGACGGGCGGAGGGGAACCGCTACACCGGGGTGACCCGAGGAAGGTTCAGGGACGGCGCCACTTCCCCGCGCGCTTCTGGGTGTCGACGAAGTAGTCCCAGGTCTTGCCCAGGTCGTACATCATCCGCTCCTTCTCGGACTTCTTGATCGTGATCTTCACGATCAGGTCCTTCCCTTCGAAGCCGACCTCGACCCGCTCGCCGTAGTAGCGGCCGACCTTCTCGACCACGTTCGACCACTCGGGGACGAGATCGAACTCGACCCGCAGGTCGACGACCTCGGTGGGCGCGAGATCAGCCAGGATCTCTGCCAGCAACGGGGGCGCCGGCTGCTCGTCCTCGGCCATGACCACTCCGGGATGGGTGTGCAGCGCGGTGGTGGGGGCGGTGGGACTCGAACCCACAAGACCTTTCGATCACGGGATTTTGAGTCCCGCGCGTGTACCAATTCCGCCACGCCCCCGAAACCGCGACCGGCCGCAGCATACCCGACCCGTCACTCCCGAGGTCCTAACGGGGGCGCCCGCAACCGACCACGCAGGCCGTGGTGGAGGACCGAAGCGCCCTCCCGAGCCGCCATCTCGAGGCGCGAGCGCAGCGGCGGCGTGGCGCCGGCCCCGATCACGTGGCCGAAGTGGGCGCCGAACATGCGGCGGCACCGGAACACGTGGGCGCGATCCGTCACCACCAGGATCCGGGCGTCGCGGGCGGGCCTTCCGACGGCGTCCTCCCACACCCGCGCGGCGAAGGCCGCGTTCTGGAGCGTGTCGACGGACGCCTCCTCCACGAGGATCGCGTCCGCGGGCACCCCCACCGCGATCGCCAGCGTCGCCGCTGCCCGGCCCTCCGTCACCGGCGCGTCCCGCCCGAGGCCCCCGGTGAGCACCAGGTGGCGCGCGTGGCCTGCGCGGAACAGCGTCACCGCGAGGTGGACCCGCCGGGTGAGGGCAGGGGAGGGCCGTCCGTCGGGCATCACCCGGCACCCCGCCACCACGATCGCGTCCACGGGCTGCCCACCACCCCGGCCGCCGCTCCAGTCGAGCCAGGCCGCCAGCGCGGCGAACGTCCCCACCGGGGTCGCCAGCAGCAGCGCCAGGAGCTCGGGCGTCACCGCAGGTCGCGGAGGAGGGCGTGGGTGGCGGGCGCATCACCGGGCGGCACCAGGGTGCGCACCCGCTCGAGGTCCGCGAGCTCGTCGACGTCCCACCAGCGGGGCCCGTGGACCACGCCGGGGAGGCGCAGCGCCGTGGCTGCCGCCGTGGTGGGCTGGCTCCAGGGCAGGTCGGCGAGGAGGCCTTCGGGGCACGCCCGCAGGGCCAGGGCCCAGAACCCGCCGTCCTCGGCGGGGCACAACACGCTCGGGTGGACGCTGGCGAGCGCCACGAGCGCCTCGACGTGGGGGAAGGGGAGGCCCGGAGAGTCCGCGCCGATCGCGATCACCACGTCCGCGACGCCGAGCCCCCGGCGGTACGCGCGCTCGAGCTTCTGGCCGAGGTCTCCGCCGCCCTGGTCCCAGACCTCCGCGGCTACGCCGTGGTCCTCGGCGGGCTCCGGGGACACCAGCACCACCCTCGCCCCCTCGACCCGCCGGAGCAGGGCCAGGGTGTCGACGAGGAAGGCCTGGGCGAAGGCTGCGGCCCGGTCGTGGCCGATCCGGGCGCCGAGCCGCGTCTTGGCGGTGCCGGCCCGCGGGGGTTTGGCGTGGATCTGGAACAGCGTCCGCACGGGCCTCGGGTATCCTCCCGGCGTGGCGCAGATCGACGCGGCGCTGGTGCTGGCGGTGATCCTGGCTGGCGTCGGGTTCCTCCTCCATTGGAACCGGGTGGCGCTTCCGCGGCGGGTGCGCCGGGTGGCAGACGCGCTGGGGCTCACGTATGTCCCCCCGACCCGGGAGAGGGGCCCGCACGCGACCGGCAGCGTACACGGCCACGCGCTCGAGATCGCGATGTCGGGCGCAGGCATGCAGGTCCGGGTCGTGACGGGCGCGTCGGTCCAGGTCCTGCGTCGGTCGGACAGCGACGCCGAATCGCGCAGCGTGCCGACGGGCGATCCTGCGTTCGACCTCGTGGTGGTCGTCCTCGATCAGGACGACTCCCATGGCAACGCGGGCCCGGCGGCTCGGTGGGCCTCGTCGCTTTCGCCGGCGCGCCGCAGGGCGATCCAGACGTTGGTGGCGCGGGGGGCCCGTCACACGGCCGGCTGGTGGAGCGTCGTTCCCGAGCGGGACACGGTGGAGGAGCTCGCGGAGCTGGTTGCCCGGCTCGGTGACCTGGTGACCTTCGACCCGGCGAGCGACCTCCGCACGTGCGCGACGAGCGACCCCGTCGCGGGGGTGCGGTTGGTCGCGGGGGTCCGGTTGGTGGCCGTGCTGGCCGCTGGGCCGCCGCAACCGCCCGAGGACCTGGCGGCGCTGGCGGAGCTGATCGAGGGAGACCGGGCCCGGGTGCGCCTCGCGCAGCTGCGGGGGGACGCCGGGCGCCGGACGCTGCTGGAGCTGCGCGCCACCCCCGATCCGGTGGCCAGGCTCGAGTGTGCGCTCGGGTTGGCAGCGCTGCACGACCCCACCGCCCAGGAGGCCCTGTTGGCGCAGCTCGGGTCGGGGGACCCCCGCGTGGTCGTCGCCCTGGGCATGGTGGGGACGGTCGCTGCGGTGGCCCCGCTCCTGGCCCTGCCCACCACCAGCCGGGAGTACGACGCGAAGGTACGCACGGCGGTCCGCGCGATCCAGTCACGGGCCGTCGGGGCCGAGCGCGGCGCCGTGGCCCTGGCGGAGGCCGAGGGGGGCACCTTGTCCGAGGCAGACGAAGGGGCCGTGGCAGGCCGGCTGGCGAGCGCGGCGCGGCAGCCGGGGGGCTGAGACCCTCCCCCGAGGGCGCCGCGCGATACCCGGCACCGCGGAGGAATCGTGAAGGAAGAGCGCCCGTCGGTCACCGCCCTGACCGTGTGCTTCATGCGCGCCCGCGAGGCCAGCGTGCCCGTGGCCCAGCGCATCCTCGACGACCCGTTCGCGCACCACTTCCTCACCCGGACCTGGAAGCTCGGCCTGCGGGCGGCCGGCGACCGGGTGGCGCGGCTCGAGGCGCGGTTCCCTGGCCTGTCCTCCGGCCTGTCCACGTACGTGGTGTCCCGCCACCGGTTCATCGACGACGCCCTGGAGAAGGCCCTCGCCGACGGCGTCGAGCAGGTCGTGCTGTTGGGCGCCGGGTACGACTCCCGCGCCTGGCGGTTCGCCCCCGCCCTCGCCGGCAAGCGCGTGTTCGAGGTCGACCACCCCGCCACCGCCGCCCGCAAGCGCGCTGTGTTGGCCCACCACCCGAAGTGGCCCACTGTCGACCGCGTACAGGTCGACTGCGACTTCTCCACCCAGGACTTCGCCGACCGCCTCCGCGCGTGTGGCTTCCGGGAAGGCGCGCCCACCTTCGTCGTGTGGGAGGGCGTCTCGATGTACCTGTCCCGCGAGGTCATCCGGTCCACCCTCGCGCGGATCGCGGCCCTCGGGGGGCGCGGCACCCAGCTCGCCATGGACTTCGACTTCCTGCCCGACGGCTCCGGGGTCCGCGACTCGCTCTGGCGGTCCACGCCCGGTCTCCTCCACGCGCTCGGCGAGCCCGTCACGTTCTTCCTGCACCCCGAAGAGGCGCCCGCGTTCCTCGGCGTGTCCGGCTTCCGCGTCGACGACCTCGCCACCCCCGACGAGCTCGTGCGGCGCTACGTCCGGGACGGTCGGCCCGTCTCCCCGATCATGTACGTCCTCCTCGCGCGGTGCACCGCGTGACCTCGCCCGACGACGGCGACGACGCGCTGCTGCACGTCGTGTTGTACGAGCCCGAGATCCCGCCCAACACCGGGAACGCCGGGCGGCTCTGCGTCGGCGTGGGCGCCGTCCTCCACGTCGTCCACCCCATCCCGTTCCGGATGGACGACAAGGCCGTGCGCAGGGCCGGGCTCGACTACTGGAAACACGTGCGGCTCGTGGAGCACGCCGACGGCGACGCGTTCTGGCGCTGGGCCGACGGGCGCCCCACCTTCCTGTTCAGCGGCCACGGCGAACGCTCGTACACGACCGCCGTGTACCCGCGCGGGAGCGTGCTCGTGTTCGGGAGGGAGTCGGTGGGCCTGCCCCGCGAGCTCGTCGCCGCGAAGGGGGCGCTGCGCATCCCGATGGCGCCGGGTGCCGTGCGCAGCATCAACCTCTCGAACGCCGTCGCCGTGGTGGTGTACGAGGCGCTCCGCCAGCTGCGTCCGGAGTGGTACGGATGCCCCTGACCGGCGAGCGGCGCGAGATCGAGCGCGTGGAGGAGGTCGCCGAGGTCGGCTCCGTGGTGCCCCTCGTGCGCGAGGTCGTGCTCCTGCCCGGAGGCAAGGGAGAGCCGCCGCTCGTCGTCGAGCGCACCACCCGCCCCGAGGGCCCCACCCGGCCCCCGGTGGTCCTCATCCACGGGTTCGCGCAGAACCGCTTCACCTGGCGCGTCTCCGGCCGCTCGTTCGTGGCGGCGCTGGCCCGCGAGGGCTTCGAGGTGCTCAACCTGGAGCTGCGGGGCCACGGGCGTTCCCGGGAGGCCGGCGCGGGCAACGCCACGGCGTTCTCCGAGTACGTCGCCGACGCCCGTCGCGTGGTGGGCGCGTGTGACCGGCCGCCGTTCGTCATCGGGCACTCGCTGGGCGGAGGCGTGGGCGTGGGGCTCGCCACCGAGGTGCCGCTGGCGGGCCTCGTGCACCTGGCCGGGGTGTACACGTTCGCCTCGCGCAACCGGACCCTGCGCTGGCTCGCGCGCACCACGGTGGGCTTCGAGCCGCTCCTGCGCGCGGCGCCGATCCGGCTGCACACCGGGTGGACCGGCCAGCTGGTGTCGTCGCTCTACCAGGTCACGGACATCCTGGGCTACGGCGCGCCCATCGCTGGCTGGGTGCCGGGCTCCCTGGAGCGGGACCTCCTGGAGGAGCGGCTGGTCCAGGGCTTCGACTGGACGAGCGTGGAGGTCTGGCTGCAGATGTCGCGCTGGGCCCTCGGCGAGCCGTTCGCCTGGCGCGAGGCCTTCCGGACCACCGACGTGCCGCTCCTGGTGGTGGTGGGCGACGCCGACCCGCTGGTCACCGAAGGCGACGCGCGCGCCTGCTTCGAGGAGTCGGGCAGCCGGGACAAGCGGTACCAGCTGTTCGACGCGTTCGAGCACGGCGTGCACTGGGGCCACGTGGACCTGATCCTCGGGAAGGACGCGCCCCGCGTGGTGTGGCCCGTGCTCCTCGACTGGCTCCGCGCCCGCTCCCAGGCTCACCTGCGGTAGGTGGCGTCGAGCCGGTCCAGCTCGGCCCGCAGGTCCGCCAGCGCCTCCACCGCGCTGGGCTCCAGCGCGCCCGCTGCCAGCAGGTCCTCCCCTTCGTCGAGCCCGGAAGAGAGGGCGTACAGCTCGTCTCCGCGCGGCGTGTGGACCAGCTTCCAGCGCTGGTCGCGCACCGTGACGTCCAGCGCTTCGGAGGGTCCGAAGGTCCCGTTGTCGGCGCCGCGCTCGGCGAACAGGTACGCGTGCCCACCCGCTGCGGCCGGGTCGGCCAGGAGGGGCAACAGGCTCACGCCGTCGAGGGTCGTCCCGCTGCCGTCCGCGCCCGGCAACCCGAGGCCGGCGAGGTCGGTCAGGGGCACACCCGCGAGGTCGGCGACGGTCGGGAACACGTCGGTGATGCTCACGAGCGCGTCGCTGCGGCGGCCAGGCCCTACCACCGCCGGCCCCGCCACCACGAGCGGGACGCGGACACCCCCCTCGTAGACGGTCAGCTTCGCGCGGCCGGCCTGGAGCGGCGGTTGCACCACCTCGCTCGAGGTTCCGTTGTCGCCGAGCAAGATGACGGTCGTGCGGGCCAGCACCTCCGGAAAGAGGCCGTCCAGCAGGCGCCCCAGCTCGAAGTCGGCGGCGGCCAGCATCGCAGCGTGGACGTCGACCGGGTCGCTGTCGTCGGTGACGACGACCGTGGCGCCGGCGGCGCGCTGGAGCACCGGGGGAGGCGCCTCGAGGGGGCCGTGCGGCGCGTGGAAGGCGACGTACTGCAGCCAGGGCTCCGGGCGGTCGGCCAGCTCGGCGAGGGTGTCGTCCACCTCGGCGGTCGTGAGGTACCCGTGGCGCGTGTACGCGTCCGCGTCCGACGCGACTTGCGGCCACTGGGCGTAGCTCTTCACGTTGCCCTTCGTCCCGAGGAACCGTTCGAACCCCTGGTCCAGCACGGCGCCCGGCGAGAACAGCGCCGACGACGCGAGGTGCCACTTCCCCACGGCGCCCGTGCTCCACCCCGGGTCGTGGCCCTGGACCAGCTCGGCGACGGTGACCTCGTCGTCGGGCAGCGCGTAGTCGCCTTGCTCCAGGTCCTCCCGCAGGCTCTGGCGGAACCCGGTGCGCCGGCCGTGGCGGCCGGTGAGCAGGGCGGACCGGCTGGTGGAGCACGCCGGGGTGGCGTAGGCGGTCTGGAACCACACGCCGCGGTCCATCAGCCCCTCGAGCGTGGGCAGCGTCAGCGCGTCCGGGTGGGCCCGGTACCGTGCCACCTTGTCGATCCCCAGGTCGTCGAGCACCACCAACAACACGTTCCCACCGACCGGGGTGGGCACGAGGTAGGGCGCGGAGGTGCGGGGTTCCGTCCCCGGGAGGGACACCGTACACGTCCACCTCGAACGCGGCGTGAGCGAGGTCGCCGGCACGACCGGCCCCTCCGGCCCCGGGGCGCCGTCCACCGTCCACGAGAAGCGCATCGCCCCGGCGCGGAGGTCCGCCGCGCTGCACCGGAGATCCCGGAGGCCCGTGGTCGGCCCCGTGATCGTGACCGCTCCCAGGGGGCCGGGTCCGTCGACGACCCGAGCCGGGAGGGCGTTGGTCGCGTCTGCGTCGACGAGCCCCACCGGAGCGGACGCGCTGGTGATGGGCGCCTGATCACACGCGAGCCAGGCGAGGACGATCATCATGGCCGGCTCCGCGCAGTCTCGTGACGCCGCGAACCCGTATCACCTCGGGAGAGGCCTCAGCGGCGGCGGCGAAACGCCAGCGCGGCCAGGAGCCACGCCGCGCCGACCGGACCCGCCGTGTGCGCGCAGCCCAGCGCGCGGTACTCCGCGGTCTCTCCGGGGTTGGGCGCCAGGTCGATCGCGCCGTCGTCCCCTCCGTCCGCCGGGCGCTCGTCCCGGGGATCGGCGGCTGCGGCCCCCACCTCGAACGTCACGGTCCCGTCGCCCGCCAGCGGGGTCCCCGTGCGGGGCCAGTCGGGGTTGCCGCCGTCGTTCACGCGCACGTCCACCGTGTCCGTCCCGGTGTAGCCGGGGTCGGCGGTGTACCGGAGCACACCTTCGCGCGACACCGTCGCCGTGCCGTGGCGGGGGCCGTCGACGAGCGTCCACGTCGCGTCGGGGGCGCGGTCCTCGTCGGTGAAGGACAGGTCGACCTCCGCCGTGCCTTTGGGGGCCTGGACCCGCGCTTCGTCCACCGCCGGCCGGTGGTTGCAGACCGGCAGCGCGACCGGGCCGGCCTCGGCCTCGATCCAGTCCAGCACCGCGTCGGGGCGGGTGTAGATGCCGCCGTACCGGCACGGGGCGTTGTACGGAGCGCCTGCGTACGAGCGGCTGGTGACGCCCACCAGGTACTCCCCGGTCCGGCCCAGCAGGTAGAGCGGGCCGCCCGAGTCGCCGAAGCAGCTGTCCACGTTGTTCCCGCCCGCGCCGAGCTCTCCGGCGGGCCGCGCTGCGGCGTTGCAGCCGCTGGCCATGCCCTCCACCTGGCTCTGGCTGCAGTCCGCGTCCTGGACGAAGGTGTAGCCCTCGTGTTTGAGGTCGGTGGCGCGGTTCCCGGCGTAGTCGGTGGCGCCGAACCCCACGACCGCGACCTCGGCGCCGTCGCGCAGGTCCTCGTCGAGCACGCAGTCCACCGCCAGCTGGCGGGGCTCGATGTCGGTCACGTCGCGCTCGAGGAGCACGAGGGCCACGTCGAACGTGCTCTGCCAGCGCGGGTACTCGATCACGCGGCGGGCGCGGATCCAGGTGCCCTGGTCCACGTCGTTGGCGCCGACCACGGCGTGGGTGATGCCGTCGGCGCAGTGGCCGGCCGTGAGCACCACGTCGGGCGCGATGAGGGTCCCGGTGCACCCCACCTGGTTGCCGAAGGCGATCCCGACGGCGTCGGCCCAGTCGTCGCCCTGCACCACGTCGCCGTTCACGACGGAGGGGACCGGCGCAGGCTCCGGGTCGGGGGGCGGCGTGGAGCCGAAGTCCACCAGCGGGTCGGCGTGGGCGGCGAGGGCGAGGACCAGGAAGGACATGGCTGGCTCCACGGCGGGATGCCCAGCTCCTGTGCACGGCCCATGCCAGGGCGGAGCGCGCGTGACCTGCAGGCTCGGCGCCAAGACTGCGACATCTCCGCCGCAGCCTCGCGCCGTCCCGGGATCAGCCGGGTGGCGCCTCGAGCTGCCACTCCACCTGCAGCTCCACCTCGGGGCAGTCCGGGCACGTGGTGACGCGCACCGGGTACACCCCCGGCTCGGAGACGGCGTACCAGCGAGCCTCGTACGACTCCGGCGACATGGCGTTCAACCCCAGGTCGGTCAGGCCCGGTCCCAGCGGGTCGATGGAGGGCTGCTGGGACCCCTCGGGGTAGGCGACCCCCACCAGGTACCGGCCCGGCGTCGGCGCGGAGAGCGCGAAGTCCAGGAGCGGCCCGCGCGGGTCCCCGGGCGCCACCGGCCGGATCGCGCTCGTGGCCATGTAGCCGGGGTCCAGCGAGATCCGGTCGGGCGGGACGGGGAGGGAGGTCACCTCGAGCGCCACGCGCGCAGGCGCCTCACCCACCCCCAGCTGGATCTCGACCGCGTCGAACGGCACCGCCCAGAACCTGCAGGCGTGGGCCTCGCAGGCCCCCTCCGACCAGCTTCCGTCCGCCGTCTCCCACCGGTACCCCAGGGGCACCTCGCTCGGGGTCCAGCGCACCACCAGGTCCTCTCCGGGCCGGGCGGGGACGCGGAGGCTCGCGGCGGGCGCCGGCCGCCCTGGCGCCACGGAGACCGTGCCCCCAGCGACCACCACCACGTCGGCCGCTGCGGGAGGGTCGGCTGGCGACGGCGCGTCCGCGGGCTCCCTCGAGACGAAGCGCGTGACGACCGCGTACGGGCCAGGGTCGTCGGGGAGCGCGCACCAGTC
>JBIKWC010000545.1:0-2637 GCA_044356535.1 Myxococcota bacterium | reverse complement strand
GACCGCGTACCTGCCCGTCGCCCCGGGGAGCGATGGCGTGCCCGATCACGCAGCTGCCGCGCGCCGCGCCGATCTCCATGGACTCCCGCCCGCGTGGGTCGGCGTGGGCACCCACGACCTGTTCCACGACGAGGACCTCGCGTACGCAGCGCGCCTGCGGGCCGCTGGGGTGGACGTGACCACCGAGGTGGTGGAGGGCGCGTTCCACGGGTTCGACCAGGTGCTGCCCGGAGCGCAGGTGAGCCGCGCCTTCTTCGGGAGCCAGGTCCGCGCGCTGCAGCACGCGTTCGGGCGGGACTCCCGGCGTCGATGAGGGTCGATCGGATCACCCCCCGTGGGCCGCGTCCTCCACCAGCACCACCCCGAGCCGCCGCCACTCGAGCCAGTGCCGCATGTCCGTGTAGAGCGACACCGGCATCACCGCGTCGAGCGCAGCGGGGTCCTCGCGGTACAGCAGGTGGTCGCGGGGGCCGAACAGCCGGGGCCCCCACACGCCCAGCATCGCGTCGACCTCGCTGGGGTACAGCGCGTACCCGGCGGTGTGCGTGACCGGCACGGCGGGGTCGCGCTGCATCACGCAGTCGTCCCCGTGCCAGGGACCGTCGGCGAGCACTGGCTGGGCGGTGACCCAGCCGCTGCGGACCTCGGCGCCCCAGGTGGCGTCGATGGGCGCGTCGAGCGTGACCGCGACCCGGGCCCCGGGCGCGAGCGAGCCCGCGTGGCCCCGGCGGCCGTCGCGCACCAGCCACACGTCGTGGACCGCCCAGTCCGACCGGTTGCGGACCCACCACGCGCCCCCCTCGAAGGTCGCGACCACCGCGGGCTCCTCGCGGGTCCGGCCCTCGTAGAACAGGAAGCGCTCGCTGTCGCCGCCCCGGTTGACCCACAACGCGCCGGGGGCGTCCCGGAGCGCCTGGACCCAGGGGGATCCGCCCACCGGTCCCAGCGCGCCCGTGGCCGTGGCGTCGAGGGTCAGCGCGTCCCAGGTGAGCTGCGCCTCGGGCGTGTGCAGCGCCAGCGCATCGACCGGGGGAAACCACACCGCAGCGGTGCCCAGCGTGAACCCCACCGTCACCCCGACCGGCACCGGACCGGTCCGCGTGTCCCCGCGCCAGAACTGCACCACGGGCAGGGTACGGACCCCGTTGTCTGCAGGCAGCTCGCGCACCCGCGGCGCGGTGGTGGGCTCCACCCCGGAGCGCTCGAACCAGAGCGGCAGCTCGGTCGGCAGGACGAGGCCCCCCTGGGGCTGCAACACCGCCACGCCCCACTCGTGGGCCACCACCTTCGCGGCGCACCACGACTTCGCGGACGCCGCAGACATCGCCAGGAGCACGATCATGGGAGCTTCACTCCTTCGACCAACACCACGGAGAGGCGGTGCCAGTCGACCCAGTGGAACTGGTCGGTGTAGAGCCGGGCCGGCACGGCGGCGTCGACCGCAGCGACGTCCTCGCGGTACACGAGGCGGGTGCCGCGGGGCGCGAACAGGGTGTGGTCCCAGGTGTCGAGCAACACGTCGACCTCGCTCGGGTACAACACGTGGTCCACCGCCACCGTCACGGGCACCGCCGGATCCCGCATCATCACGCAGTCGGGTCCCCACCCGTTGCCCGCAGGCGGCGCCCCCGCCGACCACCGACCGCGGAGCTCGGCGCGCAGCGCAGCGGGGTCCAGCTTCGCCTCCAGCAGGAAGCCCGCGGTCTTGTGGGCGGGCACCATCGGGGCGGTCCAGGCCCGCCCGTCGGCGACGACGACCACGTCGTGGACGGGCCGATCGGTGACGTTCTCGACGACGTAGTGTGGTCGGGTGGGGGACCACGAGTCGCCCCGCGACAACACCAGCGCCGAGGACTCCTGCGTGCGCCCCTCGTAGAACACGAACCGCTCGGTGTCCGCCCCGCGCTGGACCCACAAGGCGCCGGGGTGGGCGCGCGACGCAGCAACCCAGGGCTCGGCGGCGGGGCGCGGGGGGCTGGCAGGCTCGCGCACCAGGGCGAGGGCCTCCCACGCCAGGCTCCGGGGCCCGAGGGCGTCGACCGGCGGCCACCAGACGGACGGGGTGCCTGCGGTGAACGAGACCTCGAGCGCGAACGGCACGGGAAACGACCACGAGTCGGTCGTGTACAGCGAGATCACGGGGAGATCGCGTTCGCCGCCGTCCGCGGGGAGGTCGCGCACGCGGGGCCCGGGGAGCGGGGCTGCCTCCTGCGCGCGGGCGAACCACGGGGGCACCGCGGGACCGGCCCCGGAGGCGCCGACCCTCACCACGCCCCACTCGTGGGCCACGAGCGGCGCGGCGCACCAGCTCTCGGCTCGCGCTTCGGACGCCCACCACCACCCGACCATCGCGACCCCCGCGGAACCCAACGCGGGCTCTGACCCGAGCTTACGCTGCCGGTTCCCTCACGGTTCCGCTTCGAGCGATCTCCAGGAAGTCCGGCGGAAGCTGGTCACCGATGGCGGCGGGCTCCCGCTGGGGCGATCGTGCAGCAGGTCACGAACAGCCGGTGGGGAGACAGTATCGGCCCGACGACGCCTTGGCGTCGAGTGGACGACCTGGTAGGCGATGGCGGCGAGCCGCAGTGTCGCTTCGTTCGCGTCGTGGGTGGTGGACGACAGGTTCGGAAGGAGCTC
>JBIKWC010000544.1:0-2638 GCA_044356535.1 Myxococcota bacterium | reverse complement strand
GCTCGTGCCGGGCATCACGGTGGAGTCCGCGCCGCGGCTGTCCAAGCTCACCTGGGCGGGCTGTCGGAAGGTGACCTCGGCCCCGCCGCGCTCCGCGCTGATCGCGTTCTCCGCCGAGCAGGTCTACGCCCACGCCCACCGGCTCCGCGCCGTCCACGGGGGCGCCGCCGTGGTGCTCGGCGCGCTCAGCCCCCGGACCCGCAACGCCCAGGTCGCGATGTACCAGGCCGGGGAGGTCGCGCACCTCGTCGCCACCGACGCGATCGGCATGGGCCTGAACATGGACATCACCCACGTCGGGTTCACCGCGCTGCGCAAGTTCGACGGCCGCGGACACCGCGAGCTCGGACCCGCGGAGCTCGGCCAGATCGCGGGGCGCGCGGGCCGGTACACGGCCGACGGCACGTTCGGCACCACCCGCGAGGTCGGGGACCTCGATCCCGAGCTGATCACCGCGATCGAGTCCCACCAGTTCGCGCCGCTCGACCACCTGTTCTGGCGCAACAGCGACCTCGACCTCCGCTCCCCGGAGGCCCTGCTGCGCTCGCTGCGGGCGCCCCCGCCGCACCCGTTCCTGGTGCCCTCCTGGGGGGAGGAGGACGAGCGCGCGCTGGAGGCGTTGTGCCGCGAACCGGCGCTGCGGGCGCGGCTCACCACCCCACACGCGCTCGGCCGGTTGTGGGCGGTGTGCCAGATCCCCGACTACCGGAAGACCGAGACCAACGCGCACGTCGAGCTCCTGGGCGAGATCGCCACCCACCTGCTCGACGAGGGCTCGTTGCCCGACGACTACCTCGAGCGCCACGTGCGGCGGCTGGACCGCGTGGACGGCGACCTCGAGACGTTGATGGCGCGGATCGCCTGGATCCGGACCTTCACCTACGTCGCGTGGCAACGCGACTGGAGCGGCAACCCGGGCCACTGGCAGGCCGAGACGCGGCGCATCGAGGATCGGCTGTCCGACGCGCTGCACGTCTGCCTCACCGAGGCGTTCGTGGACCGACGGGTCACGCTGGTGGTGGGCCAGGCCGGCACCGGCGCGATCGAGGTGGTGGACGGCGAGGTGCGGGTCGGGGGCAGCGTCGTGGGCAGGCTCCGCGACGGGACGTTCGAGGTGGCGCCCGGCACCCCGCCCCCGCGCCCCGTGCTCCAGGCCGTACGGCGCAGGCTGCGCAGCGACCTGCTGCCGCTCCTCCAGGAGATCGAGAGCGGGCGCGACGAGGCCATCACCTTCGACGACGCGGGCCAGCTGCGGTTCGGCCCGCACGTCCTCGGGCGGTGGACCGCGGGCCCGGACACCCTCGAGCCCAAGGTGGCCCTCGCGCGGTGGGAGCTGCTGGAGCCCGGCGAGCGCGAGGCCCTGCGCGCCCGCCTCGCGGGGTGGCGCGATCGGTCGGTCAAGGGCCTGTTCGCGGCGCTGCAGCGCGCGCCCGTGAAGGGCCTGGCGCCGGCCGGGAAGGGCCTCGTGCACGCGCTCACGCGGGGACTCGGCAGCGTGGACGCCATCGGCGTGGAGGACCTGGTGGCCGGGCTCACCGACGACGACCGCCGGACGCTCGCGAAGCTCGACGTGCGGTTCGGGGTCCACACCGTGTACGTCGCGTCGATGCTCCGCGCCCGCCCGATGGCGCTGCGGGGGGCGCTGTGGAGCCTGTTCGCCGGGCGTCGACCGCTGGTGGTGCCTCCGCCCGAAGGCCGCACCTCGGTGACGCCCGCGGGGATCCCGGAGCTCGCGTGGCGGGCGATGGGCTTCCGCGTGATCGGCCCGCTCGCGATCCGCGTCGACATCCTCGAACAGGTCTCGAACGAGCTGCGGACGCAGTCGCGGCGGGGGCGGCCGGAGCCCGAGCGGCTGATGAGCCGGCTCGGGTGCGGGGCCGAGGAGGTGGAGGGCGTCGCGCGCGCGCTCGGGTACCGCTGGCGTGCGCCGGCGGAGGGCGAAGGCTCGGTCCGGAGGGCGCGGTGATCGAGGTCCTGCGCTCGCCGGCCGAGCTGGGGGCGATGGGCTTCGCGGTCGTGGCGACGCCGGTGGCGTGGTGGCTGGCCGACCGGCGGTGGGTGGTCCAGCTCCTGGCGGCGGCCCCCCTCGCGCTGGGGGTCGCGGCCGCGCTGTTCCGCTCGGTCGCGCTCGGGTCGGCCACCAGCGACTACGGCGCCCGGTACGTGGTGGGCTTCGCCGTGCACCGGGCCGGGGAGGCCGGGGTGGGCCTCGCTGTCGGGTCGGTGGCGGCGGCCGTCGTGTACCTGGCGGGCGCGGGCCCCTGGCGCAGCGCGTCGCCCGGGGGCTGGGCGTGGGTGGCGGCGGCGCTGCTGGCTGCGGGGGGCGCGTTGTCGGGCGGGGTCGGCTGGCTGGCGGTGGCGGCCGCGGCGGCGCTGGTGGCGCCGGGCCGACCGGCGAGCGTCCCGTCGTTCGGGACTTCGGCTTCGCTGCTGGTGGTGGCAGCGGTGGCAGCGGTGTCGGCGGAGTGGGCAGGGGCAGCTTCGCTGTACGACGCGGCGGACGGTGGGGCGCTCGCCCCGCTCGGCGCGGCCGTCGGGCTGGCGCTGATCGGCGCGGTCGTGGCGTTCGTGTCGCGCGAAGCGGGCCCGGCCCCGCTGGCGTTGTCTCCGGCGTTCACGCTGGGCCTCGTGGTCACGG
>JBIKWC010000051.1:0-34390 GCA_044356535.1 Myxococcota bacterium | reverse complement strand
GACCGCCGAGGAGTCCGCGCGCCTCACCCCGCGCGAGGTGACCGACCTGATCTTCGAGCCCGGGTTCTCGACGGCCGAGTCCGTGACCGCGGTCTCCGGACGGGGGGTCGGTATGGACGTGGTCCGCACCGACATCGCCGCGGTGAACGGCACGGTCGACGTGACGAGCCGGGAGGGCCAGGGGACCACGCTCCGGATTCGCATCCCGCTCACGCTGGCCATCATCCCGGCCTTGATCGTGACCTGCGCGACCGAGACCTTCGCCGTGCCTCAGGTCAGCGTGCTGCAGCTCGTCCGCATCGACGCGACGCGCACCGACCTGACCGAGGTGGTGCACGACGCGCGCCTGTTCCGCCACCAGGGCGAGCTGATTCCCCTGCTGTTGCTGGACGAAGAGCTGGGCCTGCGCGCCGAGGGGCGAGCGGCCGGGGTCGGGGTGCTGGTCCTGCAGGCGGGTGATCGCCGCTTCGGGGTGGCGGTGGACCAGATCGGCGACTGCGCCGAGGTCGTGGTCAAGCCGCTCAACCGTTCGCTCAAGGCGCTCGGGATCTACGCGGGCGCCACGATCGCCGGGGACGGGCGGGTGGCGTTGATCCTCGACGTGGCGGGCCTCGCGCGCCGCGCCCACCTCACGGTCGAGGGCGCTGCCGTCAGCGGGCACGCCAAGGTGGTGGACGACACCGCCAGCCTGCGCAGCTACCTCGTCGTGCAGACCGTCGACGACGGGCGCGCCGCGCTGCCCCTGGAGGGGGTGAGCCGCCTCGAGGAGATCGGCGCGTTCGAGATCCAGCGCATCGGCGACACCGAGGTCGTACGCTGCCGCGGCCGGATCCTGCCGCTGGTGCGGATGTCCGACGCGCTCCACGAGCGTCGCGTCCTCCCGCGTAGGACCCAATCGCTCGCGCCCGGTACCCCGCCTCGGTTGCCCGTGGTCGTACACGAGGGCCCGGACGGAGCCGTCGGCTTCATCGCCGAGCAGATCCTCGAGATCGTCGACGTGCACATCACGGAGCACCGCCCGCCCGTCCGGCCGGGGGTCCTGTTCTCCGCCACCATCAACGACCGGGTGACCGAGATCCTCGACATCCCGTGGATCGCCGCCCTGGCGGTGAAACCTCCGGAGATCGTCCATGGTTGACCAGCTGCTCCTGTTCGTCGTCGATGGCCTCTCGCTGGGCATCCCCGTGGAGCGCGTCGAGGAGGTGCTCCGGCGTCACCCGGTGACCCGCGTCCCGCTCGCGCCGCTGTCGGTGGCGGGGCTCCTGAACCTGCGTGGCTCCATCGTGTCCGCGATCGACCTGCGGGATCGGCTCCACCGCCCCCCGGTCGATCGCGACCAGCAGCGCATGCACGTCGTCGTGCGCGCCGGAGGCACCCTCTACAGCTTGCTCGTCGACCGCATCGAAGATGTCCACGTGATCCTGCCCAACACCCGTGCCGCCGTGCCGGAGCGTCTGAGACCCGAGGTCCAGGTGCTGTCTCGCGGCGTCGTCTCCTTCCCCGATCGCGTCGTGCTCGAGCTCGACGTGGATCGACTCGTCGAGGCCTGAACCATGACCGCACACCCGCGCTGGAACTCCAACTCGATCGAACAGGTGGCTTCGTCCACCTACGGGGGGTCGTCGTCCCGCATCGGCTCAACGACGAGCTCCATCTCCACCCGCCTGTTCGGCGTGGCCGGGATGATGGTGGCCGCCTTCGCGCTCGTCGGCGCGCTGGTGGCGTGGATGTCGTACGACACCGGGTCGGGGCTGGACGAGCTCAACGCCTCCGCCGACCTCGGCGTGCTGCAGCTCGAGGCCGACATGATGCACGACGCGGTCCGCGGCGACGTGTTGTCGGCGCTGCTCGCACCAGATGTCGAACACATCCGAGCCACCATGGCCGACCTCGACCAACACGAGCGCCAGTTCCAGGAGGTGGTGGGGGACATGGAGGCGCTCGTCGAGGACCACCCCGCGGCGCGTACCACGGTGGCCAGCGTCCGCCGGGAGCTCACCAACTACGTGGCGGCGGCCCGCGCGATCACCGACCTCGCTGCGCGCGACCGCGCCGCTGCGCTCGCTGAACAGGACAAGTTCCAGGCGGAGTTCGAGCGGATGGAGACCTCGATGGCCGAGGTGTCCGAGGCGCTGCAGGTGTTGCGCCACAACTCACGCACGGCGATCGGGTCGCGGCTCGGCCGCAGCTCGGTGGGTGCGCTGGTGCTCGTGGTGCTGGCCGGCTTCGCAGCGGTCTCCACGGCGGTGGTGGTGGCCCGCAGCATCGTCGGCCCCATGCGCCAGCTGGTGGACGGCATCGAACAGCTGTCGCTGCAGGACTACACGGTCCGGTTCGACCTGGTCGGCCACGACGAAGTGGCGCGGATCGGGCGGCTCCTCGACCACGCCGTGTCCACGACGGCGCAGGCCATCGGCTCCCTCCGGTCCGCCGCCGACGAGGTCGCATCCGACGCGGAGGGCATGGCGAACAGCACGAGCCGCGTGCGGTCGGATGTCCAGGCTGCGTCCGAGCGCACCGACCGAGCTTCGGCGGATGTCGAGCGCGTGAACCAGACCATCCAGTCCGTCGCGCTGGGCGTGGACGAGATGGGCACGGCCATCCGCGACGTGGCCCGGAGCGCGGCCCAGGCGGCGCGGGTGGCGACCTCCGCGGTCGAGGTCGCAGACCGCACGAGCACCACGGTGAGCCGGCTGGGCGAGAGCAGCGTCGAGATCGGCAAGGTGTTGCGCGTCATCAACGCCATCGCCGAGCAGACGAACCTGCTCGCGCTCAACGCGACCATCGAGGCCGCGCGGGCCGGGGACGCAGGGCGCGGCTTCGCCATCGTCGCGAACGAGGTCAAGGAGCTCGCCCGGGAGACGGCCCGCGCCACCGAGGACATCCACCGCCAGATCGAGACCATCCAGGGCGACGCGCGCGTCGCGGTGGCTGCCATCGAAGAGATCGGAACCATCATCCGGCAGATCAACGAACACCAGGGCACCATCGCCTCGGCGGTCGAAGAGCAGACGGCGACGGCCGCCGAGATGTCGAGGCACGTGTCCGACGCAGCGAACGCCAGCGCCGGCATCGCCCGCGACATGGCGAGCGTGGCCCAGACCTCCCGCGACGTGACCGAGACCGTGTCGACGTTCCACCAGTCGTCGGCGCGCCTCGTGGAGCTCGGCAACGCGCTCCGCGGCATCGCCGGCCAGTTCCGGACCTGAAGGAGGCACCGTGCGCGCCCTCGTCGTCGACGATTCCAAGACCATCCGCTCGATCCTGAAGAAGTACCTCGTTCCCTGTGGTGTGCAGTGCTTCGAGGCGGAGAACGGCGCAGAAGCGCTCCTGCGGCTCGGCGAGCTCGGTCCGGTGGACTTCGTGCTCCTGGACTGGAACATGCCGTTCCTCGACGGGCTGTCGGTCGTCAAGGTGGTTCGGGCGAACACCCGATACGCCTCCACCCGCATCGTGATGGTCACCACGGAGACGGAGATCGAGCAGGTCTCCGCCGCGCTCGCCGCCGGGGCGGACGAGTACGTGATGAAGCCGTTCACGCAGGCGGTGATCCTGGAGAAGCTGGCGATGCTGGGCCTCGTGGAGTCCACGTGAGCGCAGCCCTGGTCCGCGTGTTGGTCGTCGACGACTCGCAGCTGGTCCGCCGACTCCTCACGCACGCGCTCCAGACCGATCCGCGCATCCGCGTGGTCGGCGTGGCCGAGAACGGCCGCGAGGGGCTGCGCCGCGTCGAGGAGCTCCGCCCCGACCTCGTCACGCTCGACATGGAGATGCCCGAGCTCGACGGCGCGGGCACGCTGCGGGAGCTCCGTCGCGTCCACCCCACCCTGCCCGTGTTGATGGTGAGCTCTCTGTCGCGCCGCAGCGTGTCGTCCACGCTCGACGCCCTCCAGAGCGGGTGTGTCGACTACGTCGAGAAGCCCGCGAGCGGCGGGATGGACCGCTTCTCGAGCGAGCTCTGCCCGCGGGTGCTCAACCTCGCGCGGGCGAAGGTTTCGGTGGCTCCCACCGTGCCGCCTCGCCCCGCTCCCCCGACCATACCGCGTCGCCACACCCAGAAGGTGCGCCTCCTCGTCATCGCGGCCTCGACCGGCGGGCCCGACGCCCTCGCTCGCGTGTTGTCCGACCTGCCGCGCACGTTCCCGTTGCCGATCGCGGTCGTGCAGCACATGCCGCCCGTGTTCACCACCATGTTCGCCGCCCGGCTCACGCAGGGCTCGGGCTTCGACGTGGTGGAGGCCACCGACGGCGTGGAGCTTCGGCCTGGCCGCGTGGTGCTCGCGCCGGGGGACCACCACCTCCTGGTGACTGCGCGCGGGACCTCGCTCGTGGGTTCGCTCGACCGGGGCGCGCCCGAGAACTCGTGCCGTCCGGCGGCGGACATCCTGTTCCGAACTGCGTCCGCGGCCGTACACGGCGAGCTCGTCGCGGTCGTGTTGACCGGGCTCGGTCGGGACGGCGCAGCAGGTTGCAGGGTCGTGGCGCAGGCAGGCGGCCGCATCTTCGTCCAGGACCGCGCGACCTCGGTGGCCTGGGGCATGCCGGGCGCAGCGATCGAGACGGGGCTCGCGGACCAGGTCCTTCCGCTCGGCAAGATCGGGCAGGCCCTCACCTCCCTGATGTTTGCTCGATCAGCGAGTCTGGCGCCATGACCATCAGCCCCTCCGACTTCGACGCGATCCGCCTGCTCGTGGAGTCCCGCGCCGGCATCGTGCTCGAGAAGGGCAAGGAGTACCTCGCCGAGTCGCGCCTGCTGCCGATCGTGGAGCGCCGGCGGCTGGGGGGCCTCGCGGACCTGGTCCGGAAGCTGCCCACCGACCGCATTCTCGAGGGGGAGGTGGTCGCGGCCCTCACCACCAACGAGACGAGCTTCTTCCGCGACCAGACGCCGTTCCGGTTCCTGAAGGCCGTCGTGCTCCCGCCGCTGGTCGAGCGCGTGCGCAAGGGGGGCCCGCCGCTCGTGGTGTGGTCGGCGGCCAGCTCGTCTGGCCAGGAAGCGTACTCGGTAGCCATGCTGTTGCTCGACGACTTCCCGGAGCTCGCGGTGTCTGCGCGGGTCGTGGGGACGGACCTCAACGCCGAGATGGTGGACCGCGCGCGCGCCGGCCGGTACACCCAGCTCGAGGTGAACCGCGGGCTCGCCGCCACCTCCCTCGTCAAGCACTTCACGCGCTCCGGTGCGGACTTCCTGGTCGCGCCGGCGGTGAAGCGCCTGGTCGACTTCCGGGTCCACAACCTCCTCGAGGACTTCCGCCCACCGGCGCCGATCGATGTCGCGTTGTGTAGGAATGTGCTCATCTATTTCTCACTGCAGACCCGCCACCGCATCCTGTCGCGCATGGTGAACGCCCTGCGTCCCGACGGGTGGTTGATGGTCGGGGCGTCGGAAGCGGGCTCGGTGCCCACTCCGCCGTACCGCCCCGAGACCCACGGCGGCGTGCAGGTCTTCCGCCCGACGGAGCGTGCCCGATGATCTCGAACGACGAGCTGTTGTCCATCACCCGAACCTGCTGGGACACGCTGCTCGCGTTGCCCGTGGAGGAGGCCCCCCCCCACGCACCCGACGGCCCGTGCGCCACGGTCGCGATCCACGGCGCGTTCGACGGGGTCGTCGAGCTGGGGTTGTCGTCGGCGCTGGCGCTCCGTGCAGCGGGCATCGCCCTCGACGCGGAGGTGCCCGCGGCCGACGACGTGGACGGCATGGTCCTGGAGCTGACGAACATCGTCGGAGGCAACGTCAAGGCGCTGCTCCCGCAGCCGTCGCGGCTGGGGCTGCCCTCCTGGTCCCCGGCGGAAGGGCGGGTGGTCGGCGAATTGTACGCAATGTGCGAAGGTGAGCCCCTCCGCGTCCGATTGCTGGCTGGGGGTGCGCGGTGAGCGAGTCCTTGTGTTCCTTGTTCCTGATCGATGACCGCAACCTGGCCCGCCGCCGCCAGCTCGTCGGGCTCGACGAGGCCGACCGGAGCTTGCTCGAGTCGTACGCGCCGTGGGCCGAATCCATCGCCGCCACCGTCGGCCGGCAATTCTACGACGCCCAGTTCTCGATGCCCGACCTCACCGCGTTCTTCGATGGGCGCGCCCGGGCGCGTGGGATGTCGCTGGCAGATCTCCGTCGGCACCTCGAGGGCGCCCAGGCTCGCTACTTCGCCGAGGTGTTCTCGGGCGCGCGCGAGAACTGGGGCCTGAACTACTTCGAGCGCCGGTTGCAGGTCGGCGTCGTCCACGACCGGATCGATCTGCCGTTCAAGTACTACCTCGGCTCGTACCCGACGTACCAACGACTGCTCCACGAGCACCTCTCCCGCCGGCATCCGTTCCGGCGCGGCCTCGTGTACCGGGTCGAGGTCGCTGCCTCCAAGGTGTTCAACCTCGATCAGCAGGCGATCGGCGACGCGTTCCTCCTGGCCACCATCCGGTCGACGAACTTCGACATCACCTCGGTCGACGTGCCGGCGGGCGGGGATCGGTCGGAGGTGATGGGCCAGATCAAGCGCCGGCTGGCGCAGGCGACGTCGTCGCTCGGCTCCAACCTCCGGACCGTGACGGGGGCGGTGTCGGATCTCGAGCAGGTGAGCTCCACCATGGCCCGGGGCTCCGAGCAGACGCTGGCGCAGTCCCGCACGCTGGCGGCCGCTGCGGTCGAGATGGAGGCGGCGATCGACGAGATCGCGCGGAGCGCGTCCAAGGCCGCACACGTGGCGGCGGAGGGCTCGCAGGAGGCGGAGCGCGTGCGGTCGACGATCGGGGAGCTGGCGCAGGCGTCGGACGAGATCGGGGAGGTGGTGAAGACGATCACCGCGATCGCCTCGCGCACGAACCTGTTGTCGCTCAACGCGTCGATCGAGGCCGCCCGCGCAGGCGAGGCCGGCAAGGGGTTCCAGGTCGTCGCGCGCGAGGTCAAGGAGCTCGCTGCCAAGACCGCGGCGTCCACCGTCGACATCGGCAACCGGATCGCGTCGATCCAGGCCAAGGTGCAGTCGATGGGGTCGTCCGTGCAGGCGATCACGCAGACCGTGCAGCAAATCAACGAGCTGCAGCAGACCATCGCGGGCGCCGTGGAGGAGCAGAGCAGCACCACGCGGGAGATCACGCGGAACATCCGCCAGCTCACGGAGACGGCGGAGCGCGGCGCGGACGACGTGACCAAGACGGCAGCGTCGGCGCTGGAGCTGTCGCGGACGGCGTCCGAGCTCGGGGGCCTCACGTCGAGCTTCGCTGCCTGAACCCGGACGAGATCCGGTTCACGGCCGCGAGGGTGGGATACGGCGCAGAGACGATGCGCTCGAACTCCCAAACCCTGGTCCTGGGCTTCGATCCGGAAGAGGAGGCCCCCACCGCGCGGGCGGCGTACTCCGCGGTGTGGAGTCGCCTCCAGGCGCTGCGCACCGAAGCGTTCGACAGCCCTTACCTGGCCGTGTTCGCGGTCCACCAGTCCGGTGCCGTGCGCGAGGCGCTCCTCTCCGCCGACCAGTTCCTGGTGATCGGCCGGCACGCCCGGTGTCAGCTGACCCTCGACGATCCCGGGGTGAGCCTGCGCCACCTGGTCGCCCACTGGTCCGACCGCCCGTCGGACGGGCAAGCGGGAGGGCCCGTGGTTCGGCTGTGGGACCTCCGCACCGCCCAGCCCTTCGTCACCGAGGACGGGCAGCGCACGTCGAGCGTGGTCGCGGACGGCGTCCTGTTCGCGACCCTCGGCTCGTGGCAGCTGCTGTTCCTCCCCCTCGCCGGGTCGTCCGCGGGACGCATGGCGGAAGGGGAAGACGCCGCGTGGGCCAGGCTGCCGAAGCGAAGGTTCGCCCGGGCCCGGTTCGCGCGCGAGCGGCCCCGGAGCCGCGACCACACGCTCGACTCGATCGTGACGCACACCCTGCTGCCCGGAGTGTTCGGAGACGAGGTCGTCGCCGAGGCGGCAGCCCTGGGGGCGATCGCCGTGGAGAGCCCCGGCGGACGCACCGAGCGGCGGGTGTCGGCGGATCAGCTCGACCGGGGGCTCCTGTTCGGCCGCTATGAACGGTGCCAGCTGGCAGTCGAAGGGGACGGCTGGCTGTCCCGGGTCCACCTGTTCGTCGTCCGGATCGACGGCCGGCTGTGGGCGATCGACACGGCCTCGACCAACGGCACCACGCGCAATGGTGCTCCGATGCGCGCCTCGCTCCTCGCGGGTCCGGCGATGCTCCTGCTCGGGCGGCACTGCATCGTGCACTGGTCGGGCTGACCTCGTTTCTTCGAGGACTCAAGGCCGGAGCCGCGTCGTCCGAAGAGCAGTTCGTGCAGGAAGACGACGCGAACTCCGAGGGGAATGCCCGCGCGACGGTCCACGCCGTGGTTCGCGAGCGCATGATGGACGCCACCCTGCGGCTGCTGTTCGTGGCGGGCCTGCTCCAGCTCCCCGCGGCGCTCGCCGTCACCGGCTTCGGACCGCTGCTGCTGGTCCCACTCCCGTTCGTGCTCCAGTACGCAGCGTGCCTGTACCTGGTGCGGCGGGGCCGCTCGTCGTGGGCCGCGGGGCTGTTCGTGGTGACCACGTTGGCCGCCCTCCCCGTCCTCTTGGGCCTCACCCACGGCGCGAACGGCTACGGCGCGCCGTTCGTGTTGGTGTCCGCGCTGATCAGCGTGTCGTGGCTGCCGCCGCGCCCGGCGGTGCTTTCGGTCCTGGCGCACTTCGCGGTGCTCGCGGCGTCACCGTGGTGGGAGTCGATGCTCGGCTCGGTCCTGCCACCTGAGGCGCTCCCGGTCACCGACGGCGGGCTCCTCGTGACGTGGGGGCTGGCGACCACCCTCTCGGTCCTCCTCGTCGGTGGCGCGGTGGACACGCTGCTCGCCGCGCGACGAGAAGCGGACGCGAGGCTCTCCGAGTCCAGCGCGGCGCTCGAGGCGGCCCGGGCGTCGTCGGCGCGCAAGGCGAGGTTCCTCGCCACGATGTCCCACGAGCTGCGCACCCCGCTCACGGCGATCCTCGGCTACGCCGGCATCCTGCGCGACGACGCGATCCGCGGCGAGTCCGATCTCCAGTGCATCGAGGCCGCGGGTGGGCAGCTGCTCGTGCTGGTCGAGGACCTGCTGGAGCTGTCCCGGGCAGAGTCCACGCGGGAGACCCGCCGGGACGAGGTGGACGTCGGCGACGTGCTGCGGGAGTGCCAGGACCGGGTGCGGCTGGTCGTACACGGCGTCGACCCGATCGGCGTGATCACCGATCGGGCCCAGCTCCGGCGCGTGCTGCGCAACCTCGTGGGACACGTCGCGACGCCCGGCGAGGTCGCGAACGTCTACCTCCGCCCGACCCCGGAGACCCTGCAGCTCGAGCTCGCCTGCAGCGGCCGCCACCGCCCCAGCCTCCCGGAGGCGGGCGTCGCCTATGCGGTCAGCCAGCGGCTCGCCCGCACGCTCGGCGCCACGGTCCGGGCCACCACGCTGGGCGCCGTCGTCGTCCTTCCCCGGGTGGCTTCGTGACGGCGAGGGACGTCCTGGTGCTCCGCTCGCTGCAGGCGATCACCGCGTTCACGGCGCTCGCGGTCTGGACGCAGCTCGCCGTTCCTTCGCTCCACCCGATGCTGACCGGGTCGGTGCCGTGCTTCTTGCTGTTCGTCGCCGCGTTGCTCGCGGCCCTGGCCGGTCGGACGCGCGCTGCTGCCGCACTGGTGCTCGTTCCCGGGGCAGCCATCGTCGCCGTGATGTTGTCGCTGGGGGGCGGGGTCCACGGGCGGCACGCCGCCTACCTGCCGCTCCTCGGGGCGATGGGGTGGGCCTGGTTCGGTCGGTGGACGGGGCTGGCCACCCTGGCGGGCTCGCTCGTGGCCTTGGCGGTGACCTCGGTCGGGACGTACCCCGCGGAGCCGCGGAACTTCGCCCTCCTGGCCTCGCTGTTGCTCGTCACCGGGTTCTCCGGCGCGGTGGTTCTGGAGCTGCGGCGCGCCTGCGACCTCGCGGCCCATCGCGCGCTCGTCGCGGACCGCGCAGCCCAGACCGCTGCGGCCGACGAGGCAGCGCGGGACCGGTTCCTCGCCACGGTGTCGCACGAGCTGCGGACGCCGCTCGACGCCGTGCTCGGCTACGCCGCGCTGTTGCAGGAGGACGAACCCAGCCCCGACCGGCGCCAGGACCTGGACCGCATCCGCGAGGCTGGCGCTCAGCTCGCCGCGCTCGTGGACGACCTGTTGGACATGTCGAAGCCCGACGGGGAGCTGACGCTCACCCGCGAACCCACCGACGTGGGGTCGGTGATCGCGGAGGTCGAGCGCACCGCAGCCCCGCTGGTGGAGCGAGGCGGGAACGCGCTTCACGTCGTCGTCGCGCCCGGCCTGCCGACGATCGACTGCGACCCGCGCCGCCTGCGCCAGATCCTGCTGAACCTCGTCACGAACGCTGCCAAGTACACGACCGACGGCACGATCGTGGTCACGTGCTGCATCGAGCGGGGCACGCTCGCGCTCGCGGTCCGGGACAGCGGCGTCGGCATCCCCGCCGAGCGGCTCGGGGAGCTGTTCCAGCCGTTCGTGCAGCTCCACGAAGGCACCGCCCGGCGCCCCGGGGTCGGGCTCGGGCTCGCGTTGTCCCAGCGCCTGGCGGTGCGGCTCGGCGGTCGCATCGACGCCAGGAGCCCCGAGGGGGAGGGCAGCACGTTCACGCTGCGTCTCCCCGTGTCCACCGAGGTCGTCTCCGACCGGTCGTTGCTCGAGAGCGCAGCCTGATCACGGGCCGGGGTCGACCGGCGGCCCCAGGTGGGGCCACTGCTCCCGGACCTCCGCGATCCAGACCTCGAGGTCCTCCCACAGCGCCACCACGTCCGGGTCGCGCCGGTCGTACACGTCCACCAACCCCAGCGGGTCGTCGTCGAGGCGGTAGAACGCGCGGCCGCCCTGCCAGTCGTACAGGAGCTCGAGGTCGCCCCGAGCCACCTGCAGCTGCACCGAGCCCCCATCCCAGGCGCTGATCGCGTGCGTGGCCCGGTCCGGTGGCGCGGTCCCGACGGTCATCCCCGTCTGATCGAGCGTCGGCTCCACGTCGAACACGTCGTACAGGGTCGCGGTGACGTCGGGGTGGAACGTGGACGTGGTGATGACCTTCGGGGCCAGGTTGCGGGCCCAGAACCAGGACGTGGAGCGGTTCTCCTCGCTGTTGAGGGTGATGCCGTGCCCGTGGCCCCCGCGTTCGTAGAACTGCTGGCCGTGGTCGGTGACGAAGGCCACCAGCGTGTCCTCGAGGACCCCGCGGCGCTCGAGCTCGTTCCAGAAGCGACCGAACTCCGCGTCCCAGTAGCGGAGCTCCGCGGCGTACTCGACCTCCAGCCACGAGATCAGCGCCTCGCGATCCTCCGGCAGCTCCGCGTACCAGTACACGTTGCTCTGCGCGCCGTAGGAGTCGTAGCACCACTCCTCGCGGGACAGTCCGAGGTCCGGCAGGCCCGCGCCCTCGATGTACTCCTCGGGGGCGCAGTAGCTGCCGTGGGGGTCGATGAAGTGCACCTGCAGGTACCAGGGACGGGTCTCGAATTGCAGGTCGTCCACCACCTCGAGCGCCCGGGCCGACACCTCCGAGGCCGGCTGCCAGTCGACCCGCACCTCGTTCTCGAAGCCCGCGCTCGTGAACAGGTCGAGGGAGAACACGCCGTTCGCGGTCACCAGGGTGGTAGCGAAGCCCGCGTCGGTGAACCGCCCGGGGAGCGTGTCGAGCCCGTAGCCGGGCAGCGGATACTGGCGGACCTCGGGGTCGCCGGTCCAGGGCCAGAACCCGTTCTCCATGGGGGTCCGCCCGCTGATCACGCAGGTCATCGAGGGCCCGGTCCAGTTGGAACACGAGCGGTGGTTCTCCAGGACCACCGCCTCGTCCATCACCCGGTCCATGTTCGGCGTGAGCCCCGACCCCGAGAACCAGCCGATGTGGTCCCGGCGGGTGGTGTCGAGTGAGATGACGAGCAGCCGGCTCGGGACCGACCCCTCGAACGCGAGCGCCCCGACGGTGGGCTCGGGATCGGGCTCCGGGGGCGTGGTCGGCGCGGGCGCCGGCGGCACCGGGACGGTCGCGGTCGGCTCGACCCCGGGCGTGGGCAACGTGGTGACTTCGACACAGGCGGACAGGAGGATCCACATCGTGCGCTCCACGATCAGGGTTCACACACGAAGGGCAACGCGGCGCCGCAGGTCAGGTCGTTCCAGTCGTACCCGGAGAACAACAGCGTCGCGCAGTCCTCGTCGTAGGAGTTGTCGGGCTGACCACCACCCCAGCTCGTGAAGGTGACGGGCGCACCGGAGGTCCACCCGAAGTCCCCCTCGGCGTCGAGATCGTCGAACCCGATCCACCACCAGTCGGCAGCGACGGAGTACGCCACGTCGGAGACCCAGACGTTCTCCGCCTCGTCGTCGATCGTGGCGAGGTGGAGGCCGAGCCCCACGCAGGCGAGCTCGGCGTCGGCGTAGGTCTGCCAGTCGGGGCAGTACACGTGGTACCCGGCGCCGAACACCGCGCCCACACAGGCGCCGCACACGCCCTCCTCGTCCACCTCGCCGTCGCAGTCGTCGTCGAGCCCGGTACATGCCTCGTTCGCGGAAGGGGAGACCTGAGGACGGCGGTCGTCGCAGTCGCCAGCGCAGGTGGTGATGCCGTCGCCGTCGCCGTCCACCCGATCCCGGGTCGCGGGGTCGCAGTCGTCGTCGGCTCCGTTGCACCGCTCGGCGGCGCCGGGCCGGACCTCCGGGTCGCCGTCGTCGCAGTCTCCGGCGCAGATCAACACCCCGTCCGCGTCGTCGTCGACCTCGCCGGCGAGCAGCGCGCCGTCGCAGTCGTCGTCGCGGCCGTCGCAGCGCTCGGTCGCCCCGGGGAAGGTGTCCGGGTCTTCGTCGTCACAGTCGGGGGTCGCGTCGCACGGGGCGAAGCCGTCACCGTCGCGGTCGGGTGCGTCGTCGTCCACGCCGGAGCAGTCCTCGTCGCGGCCGTTGCAGGTCTCGACGCCGTCCGGGTGCACGAACGGGTCCCGATCGTCGCAGTCCCCACCACACGTCGAGTACCGGTCGGCGTCGGCGTCGAACCCCTCGTCGACCGCGAAGTCGCAGTCGTCGTCCCGGAAGTTGCACGTCTCGGGTGCGCCCGGGTACCGCTCGGGGTCGCGGTCGTCGCAGTCGCGCGCGCAGGTCGCGAAGCCGTCGCCGTCGGCATCGAACGCCTCGTCGGCGACGCCGCTGCAGTCCTCGTCCGCCCCGTCGCACGCCTCGACGGCGGCGGGGTGCACCTCCGGATCGAGGTCGTCGCAGTCGAGGCCACACGGAGGCCGCGCCTCGCCGTCCTCGTCGGCGTCGAGGCATCCGAGGTCGGCGGGCGGCGCACCGATGACGGACTGGACCTCGATCGTGCGGCAGGCGGTGACCAACCACCAGATCACGGCGTGCTCCCCGCGAAGGCGGGTGCCAGCTCCGCGAGACGGTCCGCGAGCGCCGGGCAGGTGGAGGTGTCGGCGAACAGCGCGCAGCCGTCGATGCGCTCGGCCCGGTAGATCGCAGCGTCGGGGTCGTCGAACGAGAGCCGGGAGGCCGCGATGCCGGTCAGCGGATCGAACTCGACGATCTCCGACGGCGCACCGTACGACCAACACGACGGGTGGGCCTTGGTGACGAGCACGCGTCCCTCGGGCAGCCAGTCGGCGTCCCCGAGGGTGGACTCGAACCAGTCGTCCTCCCAGGTCCACACCAGTCGCGCGATGCCGGCAGCCGGGTCGACCTCGTATTCACTGGCGCGCGATCGGCCCCGGTACCAGCCGTTGTCGTAGAACAACACGCGGTCGCCGACGACCTCGAGCCCGTGTTGGCACTGGCTGAACTCGTCGTCGCCGAGCGGGCGACCGCCGTGGTCCACCAGCGCGAAGTCGCCGCCGGCGCCCAGCACCCACTCGACCACCCCGGCGACCGGATCGATCTTCAGCACCCAGCCGTAGTAGCAGAGGCTGACGTACAACACGTCGCGGCCGTCCTCCACCACCACGTCCACCCAGTTGGCGTGCCATTCGTCGCCGCCCGAGCGCACGGGGAGCTCGCCGCGGTCCACCGCCTGCTGGGACGAGTAGCTCCAGACGACCCCCTGGGTTCGCGGGTCGTGCAGACGGACGCGGAACCCCTCGAAGTCGAAGTCCGCTGCCCGCGTGGTCTCGATCTCGAGCGTGAGGATCCGCCCGTCGGCGAGCTGCTTGCCGTCGTGATGGAACCAGACCTCGTCGGCGTCCCGCAGGCTCGCGCCGCTGTCGTAGACGACACCGTCCCACAGGTCCAGCACCTTGGGTCGTCCACCCGGCGCCAGGCCGCCACCGAACACGAGGGCCCCGCGGCCGTCGTAGCGGGCTTCCACGCCGACGTTCACGCCCTCCAGCGGGTGCCAGAACCGGGGTCGGCCCTGCCGATCGACGAGCTGCAGCCAGCCTCCGCCCCCGCATCCCCCCTGCAGGTCGAGGTTGAACAAGGTGTAGTCGCCCGTCACCTCGAGCAGCGGCGACTCCTCGACGGTGAGGGCGGCGAGTCCCACCGGGGCCGCGCCCGTCTCGATGCGCACCGGCTCCGGCAGGGTGGCAGCGCGTGGGCAGATCGCTGCGGCCTCGCAGGTGTAGCTGGCGCTCGCCAGCAGGCCGCCGAACCGGAAGGTGTGGGTGGTCCCGCCTGCGTCCTCCAGCAGGTGGACCTCGGTCGGATCGGCATCGAGGGTGCACCGGACCGCGACGGGCACGTCCCCTGCGGTCTCGACCTCGACCTCGACCTGGTTGACCATCCGGCCCTGCGCGGCGGTGAACGTGGTGACGGCGGCGTCGTCGGTGGGCGAGCAGGCCCCGGTGGTGCCGAGACCCGTCTCCTCGCTGGGCTCCACCTCGGGCCACGGGGCGGGCACGAGCTCCACCTGCACACACGCAACGAGCCAGCCCCACATCGGCCCTCCGAGTCGAGCGCAATCATGGCCGCTCGAGGGGTCCGCCGTCACGGTGTCACCGAATCGTTGCAATCCGACCCGTCACCGCTTGCGGAAGCGCGACCACTCGATTCCGAGGCGCCGCATCCGCGAGCGCAGCGGCCACGGATCCGCGGAGGACCCGTGACGCCCAGGACGGGTCAGAACATGACGTCGATCAACGCGTTGGCGACGAGCTCGGCGTCGGTGGGCGCCATCTCGTCGCCGAAGAACCCACCGAGCCCGCCCTGGAGCTTGAACCGGTGCTGGTTCAAGTACAGGTTCGCGCCCACCGCCACCTCGTTGGCGCGGGCGGCGACGTCGTCGACGTAGGCCTGGTCGGTGCCCTCGCTCGCCGCGAGGCGGCCGTAGCGGGCGACGAGCTCGGCGCGCTTGGACACCATCATCGACGGCTGGCTCACGAAGCCCCAGCCGGAGCGGGTGTACTCGACGATGGGGTTGCCGTCTTCGTCGGTGCCGCGGAGCACGTCGGCGGACGCGTCGCGCAGCACGTACTCGTTCTCCCACGCGAAGCCCTTCCACTTGAACACGGCGTCCGCGGCGAGGTGCAGGTAGTTCGCGGTGTCGCCGACGAACACGGTGGAGGTGGTGGAGCGGGCGCGCGTGGAGCCGAGGTTGTAGGCGCCGGCGACGCCGAACGCGACCCCGGGCTTCTCGCGCCGCTCGAGGTCGCCTTCGCTGTCGTCGTCCACCGGGCCGAGCGGACGGAGCTCCAGGCGCCCCACCACCATCCCGCCCGGCGGGTGCGCGGAGAGCTGGTGGATGCCGCTGCCCCCGAAGACACCGAGCCGGTAGGCCACGGGGGACTTCTCGCCGCCGAGGTGGTCGGAGTAGGCGTACGCGCCGATGTCCCGGTCGAGGGTGAGCTCCGACACGACGCGCGGGCGATCGGCGAGCTGCAGCGAGAACTCGCGGATGGTGCGCAGCCGGTCGAACGGCACGAAGATCTGCCCCACGCGGACGGACAGGTTCGGGTTCTGGGTGAAGTCGAAGTACGCGTCGAAGATCGGGCTGATCGCCCCGTCGCGGAAATCCCGCGGACCCACGGCGAGCTGAACGAGGTACTTCGTTTCCTCGCTAAGCACATGGCCACCCCACCACAGGCGGGCCGTGGCGATCTGGGTCTGCATCGTGGTGTCGCGGGCGCCGTCCTCGTCGGGCGCGGTGAAGAACACGCTCTCGCGGAGCTGGATGCGGCCCCGCAGGTTCATGGCGAAGCGGCCGTCGGCGGAGGTGACCGTGATGCCCTTGCCGGGCGCGGCGGTGACGGTGGGCGGGGCGCTGTCTGCGCCGAACGCAGCGGCGGTGAGGGCGAGGGCGGGGAGGCAGGGGAACACGAAGACTCCGGGGCTGGGACTGGAGCGCCGTGTGCCGCTTTTGCACCCGCCGTGCCAGCCAGGGTCCGGGCGTTGTCCCGTATCGGCTCCACGAAGGAGCCCCCGAACCACGGAGTTTCCGTGACGGAAGCCGCGGGTCGGGTCGCGCGGCGGGTCCGCCCCCTCACCCCAACCCTCTCCCCGCCGGGGAGGGGGGGTGGACGTGGAGTGACGCAGGAGATGGTGATGTTGCTGTACACGACGTCGAACGGCGGCTGAACGCGGCTCACGTCGGCGGGGGCTCACCGACCAGCCGCGCCACGACCGCGCTCCCGGCGTCTCCCCGCGCCCGCCGGCCTGCGAGCGCGGCGCGCGCGTCCTCCGTCATCGGCTCGGCCAGCACCGCGGGGAGCCAGGTCTCGAGCTCGAACGTGGAGCCCCACCGCGCGAGCACCCGCACCTCCAGCGCGGGCAGGCCGGCGTGGCGCAGGTACTCCAGGAACGAGGCGCGGACCCCTTCGTCGGCGAAGTCGGCCACGTCTTCGGCCGCGGCCAGCAGCGTGTCCTCGACGGAGGTGTCGTCCACCGCGGGGTCCACCTGCAGCAGGAGCCCCGTGTCGTGGCTTTGGAGCGCGCGCACCAGGATCGGGCCCAGCAGGGGCTCCCGGAGGCGGCGGGCGAGCCGCGCACCCTCACAGACGGTGGCGGCCGCGGCGTTCTGGAGCAGCGCTGCGGACAGGCCGATCGCCAGGCGCCGCTCGAGGGCGCCGGACTCCACGAGGTCCATCACCCACTGCGCGGGTCGCCGGCCGGGGACCTGCGCGGGCACGGGGCCACACTCGGCCTGGACGAGCGCCGCGAGGGCCGGGGGATCGGGGACGGTCAGGTCCCCCACGACGAGCGGGAACGGCATGTCAGCTCCGCCGGGCCACGACGGCGTCGCGGATCGGCGCCTCGAAGCGTACCCAAGGACGGCGCGTCGCGGGGTCCACGGCGGTGAGCTCGCGCTTGATGGCGGAGAACGTGCCCCCGGCCCGCCACGCGCGGAGCATGGCCATGCCGACCTCGGGCCCCCCCTGCGCGAGCTCGTGCTCCACCCACGCCCACCGCGCCGACGCGGGGCGCACCTCGGCCACCGTGCGGAGCGATTTGGTGAGGCGGCGCAGGCGCTCCTCGACCACGGACACCCCGGCGAAGGGCTCGCCGTCGAGCGGGGTGCCGCGCTTGGCGGCGAACGGAGCCACCCCCAGCGCGAGCTTCGTGGGCCGGGCGGCGCGGGCCAGCTCGGTGGCCTCGCGGACGAGCTCGTCGAGGTCGGCGTCGGTTTCGGTGGGCACGCCGATCATCATGTAGAGCTTGAAGACGTCGAACCGTCGCTCGGCGGCCTGGGCGGCGCACGCGAGCAGGTGTTCGTGGGTGGTGCCCTTCTTCATGAGCTTGCGGATGCGCTCGGAGGCGCCGTCGCTGGCGGTGGTGAGGGTCCGCGCGCCGCTCTCGCGGAGGGATCGCGCGATCGCTGGCTTGCGCGCCACCTGATCGGCCCGGAGGGAGCTGACGGACACCTGGCGGCCGGACCGCACGAGGGCGTCGAGGATGGCGGGGAGGTCGGGGTGGTCGCTGATGGCGGCGCCGACGAGCCCGACCTTGCGGGCCTCGGGGGGCACGAGGTCGAGCAGGGTGGGGGACTCGACGAGGCGCATCCCGCCGTTGGTGGTGCGGCGGAGCACGCAGAACGAGCACATCCGGTGGCAGCCGCGCTCGCCCTCGATCAGGAACATGGACGACAGCTCGGCGTCCGGCGAGAGCCAGGCAGAGCGCGCGGGGAGGTGGCGCTCCGACGCCTTGGCCATGGGCGGGATCTGCATGCCGTGCCGCTCGGGGACCCAGCCGCCGGGCAGCGCGGCGATGCCGTCGAGGAAGGCCTCGCGGTCGGGCTCACACGCGGCCTCGATCCCGGGGACGACGGTGTCCTCGGCCTCTCCGAGGAGGCAGGCGTCGACGAAGGGCGCCAGGAACGCGGGCGACGCCATGGAGATGGGCCCGCCGAGCACGACGCGGGGGTGCTGCGGACCACGCTCCTCGCGCAGGAGGGGGATGCCGGCGAGGTCGAGCAGCCGGAACAGGCCGAACAGCTCGGTCTCGTAGGCGAACGACACGGCCAAGACGGGGAACTGGTCGAGCGGGGTGAGGGTCTCGGACGAGACGGGCGCCTGCCCGAGGCGGGCCCAGGTCTCCTCGTCGTCGGGGAGGAACACGCGCTCGGCGCCGAAGCCGGCCTCCCGCAGGAGCACGGTGATGCGCTGGTACCCGAGCGAGGACATGCCGACGGCGTACGGCGACGGGTACACCATGGCAACGCGCCGACCTCCGGGGGCGAAGGGGGGACCGACCTCGCCGCGCGTGCGGACACGCAGGGCGTCGAGCAGCTCGCGGCGGGTGGAGGGGGGTCGCACGGGGGCGTCCTAACGTGCAGGGCACGCGGTGCGCGGCGCCGTCCCTCCGTCGGTGCGGGCCCGTGATTGCCAATAAAAAGTCGTCTTTGACTCCTGCCTGGTCGGTTGTGTCCCGGCCGGGAGGTGAGGAATGTCCTTCGACATCGACGAGAGCTGGACTGCAGCGGAGTTGCTCGAAGCCTGGCTGACGGCGGGCGCGCCCGCTTCTGGGTGGGAGGCCGCGTGCGACGCCCTCGTCGACCCCGATCCCAGGGTCGACGACGTGCTCCGGGCCCACCTGCACGACCTCGCCTGTGCCCGGGGACGTGGTCGGCGACCAGTGTCTGCAGGTCCCCGCCATGCGCTGGATGCTCTTTCCGTGGGTGGATGCGGCGTTCCTGTACGCCAGCCAGGTGGGTCCGGTGGCGCCGGCCGAGCGCCGGACGTTCGGAGCCTGGTTGTGGGCGCGCCAGCCCTGGGCCGGTGACCACTCGGTGGAGGACTGGCTCCAGCGGACCGACGTCGTCCGGCCCGACGAGGTCTTCGGGCTGGTGGAGGAGGAACTGCACAAGTGCCCGAACGCCCGGTACCCCCGCCCGCTGCTCGTCGGCGCGCTGCTCCAGAGCGCTGCGGTTCCAGGCGCCCACCGAGCGCGCTCGCTCTCGCTGGCGCTCCACCTCGCGGCCGACCTCTCGCAGGAGGCCCGCCGGGAGCTCCTGGCCCGCCTCTCCGACGAGGCGCTGTTCGGGATGCTCTCCGGGGGCGAGGTCGGCGACGACTTGGAGCGGCAGGACGGCGACGCGGTGTTGGGCGACCTGGTGCGCGCCCTCGCCGTCCGCCCGGGAGCCCGACACGTCCAGCTCTGCCTCGAGCTCGTCGGTCGCGCGCCCGAAGCGGGGTTCGCGTGGGGTGGTGAGATCGTGGACACGCTGCACACCGCCAACGAGCGGGTCGCCCGGAACGTGTTCCGCGCCGTCGGTAGCGATCGGAACCGCGGCTTCGCCGAAGGGACCTCCGCGGCGACGATGATGGCGCTCGCTCTCGAAGACGGCAGGACCGACGTGCAGGTGCTGGTCACCCTTGTCGGGCGGGTGAAGGTGCGGCCGCAGGCGCTGAACCGGGTCGGGACGGAGGTGATGCGGCGTCGGCGGGTGCCGGTCACGATCGACGGCGAGACCGTGGGCTTCGCCGTCACCGAGCAGTACCCGGTGCTCGGCACGACGGACGTGCGCTTCGAGGCGATCCTGGATCCGGCGTTCGTCCCGGTGGCATGGCACGGCGCCACGCTCCCGCTCCTCGAGGTGCGCCAGGGAACCAGCTGGCCAGGGCCGCCGCCGCTCGAGCTCCGGCTGGCGCGCGATGTGGTGCCGCTGGAGTCTCCGCGCTCGCGCTGACCGTGACCCGCCGGGCTCGGCTGGCCCGACCCCAGACGCTGGGAACGCACCACCGTCGCGCCAGCCCGGCCGTGCCCGGGCATCCCCCTCGAACGCGTCGCCAGGTGCCCGGCGAGGGGGGTCGCGGATGCGTTCACCGCCGCTGGCCCGACCCCAGCCGCCGCGAACGCACCACGCGCCGAGGCCAGCCGCCTCCAACGCACCATTGGCGACCGCATCGAGGGCGCCAGCCCGCGAAGCTCGGCGTTCCATCGTCGGCGTCGGCGGCCGGGACCCCCAGTTGGTGCGTTGAACCCGGCTGGCCTCCGCCGCTGGCGCATTCACCACCGCTGGCCCGACCCCAGCCGCCGCGAACGCACCACCGTCGCGCCAGCCCGGCCGTGCCCGGGCATCCCCCCTCGAACGCGTCGCCAGGTGCCCGGCGAGGCGGTCGCGGGTGCGTTCACCGCTCTGGCCCGACCCCAGCCGCCGCGAACGCACCACGCGCCGAAGCCAGCCGCCCCCAACGCACCATCCGCGCCCACCGCTCGGTGGTGATCGGGCGAAACCCAGCGTTCTCTCGTCGGCGCCAGCCCGCAGGAGGCCGTCGTTGGTGCGTTGGACCCGGCTGGCCTCCGCTGGTGGTGCGTTCACCGCCGCTGGCCCGACCCCAGCCCCCTGCAACGCACCAGCCTGGGCGCCATTCCCCGGCGAGGTGCCTGGCGAGGGGGTCGCGGGTGCGTTCACCACCGGTGGCCCGACCCCAGCCCCCGCGAACGCACTTCGCGGCGAGGCCAGCGCTTGGGGGACGTGGTTCGCGCGTGTGTTATGCGGGGAACCTGCGGAGTGTCCCCGATGTCGTGGTTGCTGGCCTTCACCGTCGCGCAGGCGGCCGAACAGAAGCTCGTGTGGGAGCTGTCCGTGAAGGGCCAGCCCGTCGGCACGCGCGAGCTCACCGTGCGCACCATCGGCGACGACCAGAGCCGCATCCTCGAGTCGTTCACCGACCTCTCCGGTCAGGTCGGCCCCATGCGGGTCCGCTGGCGCCAGCGCCTCACGGCCCACGTCGACGCCCGCGAGCCCGCCAGCTTCACCTCCGTCGTCGACCAGAACGGCACCGCGCTCGAGATCCAGGGCCGGTGGACCCCCGAGACCTGGTACGTCACCACCACCACCAACGGCCGCTCCCGCACCACCGAGATGCCGCTGTCCCGCATCTCGTTCTCCACCGCCGACCTCCTCGATCCCCTCACGCAGTACCCGCTCTCGCACTTCTCCGAGGCGGCCATCCTGTCCTCCGAGTCCGGCGAGGTGTTGTCCGGCCCCATCGAGAAGCTCGGCGTGAGTGAGGTCACCATCGCCGGTACCCCCGTGCAGGTGTCCGGCTACGCGTGGACCAGCACCAAGGGCCGGTCCGAGTTCCTGTACTCGTCGGACGGCTTCCTCGTGAAGTACCGCACCCAGCTGTTCGGCATCGACCTCGAGGCCGTCCTGCGCGAGCCGCCCCCCGGCGGCTCCGACGACTTCCCGGTGTCTGCGCGCGGCCCGCAGGTGGAATCCCTCGACCTCTGATGTGGAGGGCCGTGTGACCAACCCCACCCCAGCGCCCGAACCCGGCCAGCTCGGCCGCCGGTTCCGCATCCTCGGCACCATCGGGTCGGGCGGGTTCGGCACCGTGTACAAGGCCGAGCTCCTCGGGGAGGGCGGGTTCCGCAAGGTCTTCGCGCTCAAGGTCCTCAACCCCGACGTCGAGGTGGTGACCGAGGTCGCCCAGCGCCTGCGCGACGAGGCCCGCATCCTCGGGCTCGTGCACCACCGCGCCATCGTGCAGGCCGACTCGCTCATCCAGCTCGGCGGACGCTGGGCCGTGGTCATGGAGTACGTCCAGGGCGTCGACCTGCGCGAGGTGGTCGCCCACGGCCCGATCCCCCTCGGCCCCGCGCTCGAGATCCTCGAGGAGGTCGCCGAGGCCCTGAACCAGGCCCACGCGCAGCCCGGCCCGGACGGCTCTCCGCTGTGCCTCCTGCACCGCGACATCAAGCCGCCGAACGTGCAGATCACCTCCGCCGGCGAGGTGAAGGTCCTCGACTTCGGGACCGCGCGCGCCAACTTCGCCAAACGGGAGGCGAAGACCCAGGACCTCGCGTTCGGCACGATCGACTACATGTCCCCCGAGCGCATGGAGTTCGAGGACACCGCCGCCGGCGACGTGTACGCGCTCGGCGCCGTGTTGTTCGAGCTCCTGACGGCGTCCCCGCTCGGCCGCACCTCGCCCATCCTGCGCCGGCACGAGGCGGTCCTGGCCAGGGCCACCGAGGCGCTCGCGGGGCAGCCTGCGGAGGTCCGGGACCTGATCCTGCAGTGCCTCGCCTTCGAAGGCGCCGCGCGGCCCACGGCCGAGGCCCTCGCGAAGGCGTCGCGGCGGCTGCGGCGCCAGGTCCAGACGGAGGAGTGGCTCGTGGAGTGGGCGGGGGCCCACGTCCCCGCGTGGGTGGCGGCGCGCGGCGAGCTGAAGACGGACGACCTCACGGGCAAGGTGTTGAGTGAGTACGGCCCGATGCCGCTGCCCCCGAAGCCGCCACCCAAGACGGCCACCCCTCCACCAGCACCCACCACAGGGGCCTCCACCCGCGTGCTGGTCCACCCCGAGCCCGCAGAGGGGGTCTCCACCGCGACCCCGGCGCCCGCGCCGACCCACCCGCCCGAGACCCCGGTCACCGCGTGGCTCGGAGGTGCGGCGGTGTTCCTGGTGGTGGTCACCGCGTTGTCGCTGGGCGCGGTGGCGGCGGTGTTGGCGGTGGTGCTGGGCCTGCGGACGGCGGGGCTGCTGGGCGGCTGATCAGCGGGCGTCCCTGCGCTTGCGCGGAGGGGGCGCGCTCGGGGACCGATCCAGCGGCAGCCACCACGCGGGGTCCGCGATCACCGGAGCGTTGCCCACCGCCAGCGTTCCCACGCCGTCCGCGAGCGGCACCCAGGCCAGCTTGCCGCCGACCGAGACCGGCAGGTCCCAGGTCCCTGCGGGGGGCTCGGTGGTGAAGGTGGCCACGCCGTCCACGACCTCGTGTTTCACCTCGGGGCGCAGGCCGACCACCGCGAACGTCTCGAACAGCGAGGCGAAGGAGACCCCGGAGGCGCTCTCCAGCGCGGCCACCAGGCCCTCCAGGTCGTGGGCGTCGGTGGGGCCCGTGCGCCACTTCTCCAACGCCTCGAGCGCCGCCTCCTCGCCGATGCGGGCCAGGACGAGGCGCAACAGCCGGGCGCCGCGCTCCGCTGCCCACCAGGCGTCCGAGCCGGCCAGCGCGAGCTCGTCGCGGGCGGGCTCTCCGGTGACCAGCCCCTGGACCGTGAAGCTGTCCCACTTCCCGGCCACCGCGTCGCCCCAGGCCTCCTCCACGAACCGGTCCCGGTACAGCCGGGGGAGGGCGCCGGCGAGCCAGCGGTCGCGGTCCGAGAAGCTCACCGGCCCCCACCACCCCGCCGCCAGCGCCAGGGCCAGGGAGCGCGTGGCGTGCCCCGACGTGCCACGTTGCTCCGGCCGGAGCTTCTTGCGCCTGGCGGCCGGAGCCGGGTCGAGGAGGTGGTTCTGCGCGGTGTCGCCGAACGGCACCACCCGGTTCCACTCGAGCACGCCGCCGCCGGTGTAGGTGAACCCCGGGGTCACGAACAGCGGGCTGGCCTCCGGGCGGATGAACGGGAGCCGCGCGTCGAGCAGGATGGGCCGCGAGGGCCCCTGGACCACCACGACCTCGGGCCAGGGCCACGGGCCGAACGCGTCGTCGTAGAAGTGCAGGACCCCGCGGATCGCGATCAGCAGGTCCTCCTCGATGGGGGTGTGGCGGAGGACGCGGATGGCGGGCAGACCGACGCGGGCCGGCGAGCGCAGCTCCTGGAACCGCCCCAGGCCCAAGGGGGTGGGGCCGGTGGTCTGGAGCATCCACATCTTCCCGTTGTCCTGCTCGTTCGCCGCGGCACCGGCCGCCACCGCGAGCGACCAGCCGGCAGCGTTCGTGCCCGCGCGGAGCTCGGTGGGGTAGCGCGCGGGGCCGGTGGCGAGGGTGGGGAAGACGTTCACGCCCACCACGACCTTCCCGAGGGTCATGGGATCCGCGCTGCCCCCGGGCTCCGGCGGAGGTCCCGTCCAGGCCCAGCTCGCGAACTCGCCCGGGACCATCAACCCGCTCACGTTCCAGCCCTCCGACCAGTCGAGCCGGACGGTGCGCTTCGCGCCTGCTTCCAGGGGCGACGGGAACAGGAACGAGTGCAGCGTGGCGCCCGGCACGTCCCGGACTCCGAACGGCACGTCCACCGCGCCGTAGGCGGTGCCCTCGGGGCTGCTGGCGCTCACTGCAGGGTGCGAGGGGGCCACCAGCGTTCCGCCCCACTGCGGGTCCGGGACCTCCGGCACCCACACGTCGACGAGGCGCGTGGTCTCCGCCGCCTCCAGCGTGAGCTGCACCACGACGTCCCCTTCGTGCGTGATCCCGGTGTCCCGCCCCAGCTTCACGTTCGCGACGCCGCGCACCACCCGCATGGCGGGGGGCCCGTGCAGGGGGGCTCCGCCGAGGCCGCGCCACACGCGACCGCCGTCGACCGGACCGTGGACCCCGACGATGCCAGCGTACGCGTCGTCCACGAGGCCGGTGGGGTCGGTGACCCAGGTGAGCCAGGGGCGCACGATGTCGGCCTGCTTGTCCACCGCGCCCACCAGGGGTCGCAGGTCGGTGGGGGTCCGTAGCTCCACCAGGGCGCGCCCAGGCCCGTCACGCCAGGCCTCGCGCTGCAACATGGCCACCGGCCCCAGCCCCACCTCGGTGAGCAGCCGCGAGCGGTCCCGCAACGCGTCGCGGGCATCGTCCAGGGCCCGGGCGGGCCGCAGATCGGTCACCAGCACCACCTCGTTCCCGTCGTCGCCCAGGAAGGAGACGTTCTTCGGATCACCGAGCAGCGGTCGCCCGAGGGTGGCGGTCGCCCCGAGGTCCGCGCCCACCGCCACCAGCAGGTCGCCGGGGACGCGCCAGGACCCGTCCGCGAGGGTAGGTTGCTCCGGCAACAGGAGCCGCAAGCTCGCTTCTGCCCCGGCGCTCGGGAGCGTGGTGGTCACGGGCCCCACCAGCACCACGCCGACGGGTACCTCGCCGTCGGTCACCGGGAACGCCAGCCCGCGGCGCACCGTGGCCGTCGCGCCTTCCCCGAGCTCGATCGTCGCTTCCTCCACCCAGCGACCGGGTGGCGCCACCTGCAGGTCCATGACGGCTCCCGAGCTCAGGTCATCCGCTGCCGGAGCCACTCCTCCTCGATCGCCTTGACCGTGTCGGCTTCGCGGGCCGTCTTGTCGGACCGCAGGTGCACGATCTTGGGATCCCGGAGCTTGAGGTCTCCTGTGGGGCCGTCCTTGACGATGCCTTCGAAGCGGACGGTGGCGACGAGGTGCGGGCGCAGGTCCACGCCCGGCCGGACCCCGGAGGCCGACTTCCGCTCGATGCGGTGCCCGGTCAACAGGCCCTCGCGCATGATCTCGGACTGGATCTGGGCGTCGCGCTGGACGTCGACACCCGCCACGTCGCCCACGTCCGCGAACCCGCCGTCGGCCGTGCGCGCGCCGATGACGTACGAGCCGAACCGGCCGGCCGTCTTCTTCTCGGTGACCGCGAAGACCGCGCCCAGGAGCACCAGATCGAGGGTGATCTCGGGCTTGCGCTTGCGCCAGGTGGGGTCGCGCTGGGCCAGCAGGTAGGGGGTGGTGAGGTCCTTCGTGATGATGCCCTCGTAGCCCTGGCTGCGGAAGTGCCCGTACAACCGGCTCACGTCGTCTTTCGTCTGGGCGAGCTGGCCCTCGGCCATGACCATGGGCACGGGCAACGGCGCGTTGGCGACCGGGCCGACGAGCTGCTGGAGCCACGCCCGGCGCTCCTGGAGCGGGAGGCGCGTGAGGTCGCGACCGTTCAGGTAGGGGAGGTCGAACGCGGCGAACCGGATGTTGACGGCCTTTCGTTCGCCCTGGAGCACGGCGTACAGCTCGTAGACCGAGGCCGGGCGGGCGCCTTCGGTGTCGAGGACCGTGCCGTAGAGCTCGCCGTCGACGATGCAGTTGCGAGCGGGCAGGGCGCGGATCGAGGCGTCGAGGCCGGGCACCAGCTCGAGCCAGTCGCGGCGATTGCGCGTGTAAGCACCGCACAACGTGGAGCCGCGCTCGTCCGTGGACTTGTGCAGCATGAAGCGGATGCCGTCGTACTTGCGCTCGACCCACACCGGGAACTGCTTGAGGTCGTCGGTGGTGCCGGACGCGAGCGCGGGGCGGACCGCGACCAGCGGCTGCAGCTGGATGCTCACGAGGCCCTGGGGGCCATCCTTCGCGAGGACCTCGGCGACGTGGAAGGCGTCGGTCAGGGCCATGGCGTGGGCCACGAGGTCGGGCGGGGCGCCGAACTGCTCCCCCAGCGCTCGCGCGAGGAGCGGGCCTTCGTAGTCGAAGCCGAAGCCCGCCTTCTTGAGCACGAGCTTGGCGAGGAAGTAGGCCTCGAGCTTGCCGCAGCGCTCGAGGAGGCTGCGGAGGAGGTCGAACTTGAGCGTCCGCGACACGCCCGGCAGCGCCATGCACCGCAGGGTCTCGAGGACCTCGGCGGCGGTCAGCGGTGGATCCTGGTGGAGCGTCGGGCGCGACTCGGCGAACAACACCGAGATGTCGCCCACGACCGTGAGGCGGTCGAGGAGCTCGCGCTGGGTCTTGAGCTGCACCGACAACAGGAGGCGCAGCAGGGAGTCGCGCTTCAGCGTGGCGGGCCCGCCGCGGAACGGGTCCCCGAGGATGCACGACAGCTTGTGGACCAGGGACAGGCCGAGGTCCTTCGCCAGGAACTTCGCGAGCAGCACCTCGCGGCCCGCGGTGTCGAGCGCGGGGTCGGTGGCGAAGCCGAAGATCGGCGTGGCGCGGTCGGGGGCGAGGCCGGACAGCGGCAGGAACAGGCCCTTGCACAGCCCGAAGAACGACACGGACTGCAGGCTCGGCGGCGCCGCCCCGGGGTCCAGGGCGGCGAGCGACCGGATGGTGAAGGCCAGGTGGAACGGCAGCCCCACCTCGTCTTCGAGCCACTGCTCGTCGACCTGGTTGCGGCCGATCCCGCGGGTGAGCGGACCGTAGTCGGTGGACTCGGCCATCCACGCGCGCAGCGCATCGCGTCCGACGAAGTGCACGGGACCCCCTTCAGCCCTTGGGCATCGGCGGCAGGGCGAACTCCGCCGGCTGGGCCGGGTGCGCCCGCAACACGCCGGTGCCCTCCTGCTGCGCCACCCGCACCACGTGCGGGAAGGTGGGCGTGGTCACGCACTTCACGACGCGGATGGTGTCGATCTTGTCGCGGTACTTCCCGCCCCACTGCTCGGCGATCTCCTTGCTGGCGAGACCCATCTCCTCGAGGAGGAACACCGCGTCGGCGGTGTGCATCAGGGCCTCCCCGCCGACCGGCATGCCGGTGTCGCGGATCTGGCCGATACACACACAGGTGACGCCCTTCTCGTGGTTGTAGGTCTTGAGCGCCGACAGGTTGTCCGCGGTGCGGTTCTTGGTCGGGTCGAGCATGTTGAGCGAGTCGACGACGACGAACCCGATCTGCGCTTTCTCGACGAGGTAGCGGTACTTCGCGATGAAGTCGTCCCAGGTCTGGCCCTTGTGGTACTGCGACTCGAGCACGTACACGTTCTCGAGGACCTGGGTGCGGAACGTGGCTTCGTCGAGGCCGGTCACGGCCATGCCGATGCGGGTCATGCGGGAGCAGAGGTCGTCGCGGCCGCTGTGCGTGGCGTTGTGGAAGCCCTCCTCGGCGATGACGAACGCGACCTTGGTGCCGGTGGCGGCCACGCGCAGCAGCGTACCGAGGGAGGTGCGGGTCTTGCCCTTGCCGGGCGGCCCGACGAAGGCCATGGTGCAGCCCTTGGGCAGGCCTCCGAGCGCGGTCTTGCCGTCTTCGGACAGGCAGAGCGCGTCCAGGACGGAGCCCGTGGGGATGGATTCCTGCTGGCGGAGGAGCTCGGCGAAGGTGGCAGGGCGGATGATGTCGCCGTCGATCCCGGCGTCGCCGTCCTTCGGTGCGTTCCCGACGCCGAACGGCATCGCGGACGGATCGACCATGCCCATGGCCGGGGCGCCGCCCATCATCATCTGCATCATCTGCATCATCTGCATCATCGGGTTCCCCATCATGGGGTTGCCCATCATGCCCGGCTGCATCATGCCCGGCTGCATCATGCCCGGCTGCATCATGCCCGGCTGCATCATGCCCGGCATCATTTGGGGCATCATCCCGGGTTGCATCTGCATTCCGGGCATCATCCCGGGCATCATTCCCGGCATCATCGGGTTGGTGGGATCCTGGCCGGCCATCGGTCCTCCTCGGGAGGCCGGGTGTACCACATCAGGTGGGGTCGAGGGCCCAGGCCGGGTCCAACATCCGCTCCCCGTACGGCAGGTCGAGGCGGCGGATCGCGTCCTGCACCCGCTCGGCGAGGTGCAGGCGGCGGGTGCGGATCGGCGTCGCGGGCTCGGAGCCGTCGGCGGTGACGAGGTCTTCGCGGCCGAGCTCGAGCAGCTCCTCGGGCTCGCTGTCGAACCAGCCGGTGGCCTCGAGCTCCTGCAGCACCCCGGCCACCACCACCTCGCGGAACACCTGCTCCTCGGTGCGGTCGAGCGCGAGGAGGCCGAGCGTGGGCGAGAACGTCGCGAACTGCGGCCCCTCCGCGCCCGGTCGGACGAGCCAGCTCTGCTCCGTCTGCCACGTGAGCGCACACCAGGGCTCGCCGTGCAGCTCGGACCAGCGGCGCCAGTCGAGCTCGGCGTGTTCGGCGTCTTCGACCGCGCCAGCGTCGAACGACAGGAACGAGCCGCGCTGGAAGACCTCCACGAACCCGGGCGACAGGCCGCAGGTCTGGAGGAACGCTGCGCGCTCCGCGATCGGGACCAGGGGGCAGCGCTCGGCGGGGGCGTCGGGGCGGACCTCGAGCCGGCCGCGAACGTGTGCCCACCCGACGCGGAAGTCCGCCCACCCGGAGCCGGACGCGCCGAGCACCGGGAGGGGCTCGTCCGAGAACACGATCGGCGGGGTGAGCGTGGCTGCGGCCCGCAGGACTGCGCCCGGGTGTTCGGGCGCCGACATCCGCCCGATCGTGCGCCCCCGCACCACGGTGCCGTCGAAGTCGAGGTACAGGCTCTGGCCGGCGAGGGTGCGCAGCCACACGGTCGTGGGCAGCGCGTTCACGTCGAACCGCGTGGCGCGGGCTTCGTCCTCGAGGTCTGGCGCGCGCTGCTCGAGCGCTTCCAGCACCCGGGTCCAGAACCGGTCGGGGTCGGGATCGGGGCGGGCCCGCTCGGCGTGCAGGGCTGCGTCGACCACCGCCAGGGCCGCCACGACGCCTTCGCGCGGGGCGGCAGCGGAGGGGCTGAGCTTGCGGCGCAGCTCCCACGCGGAGATCTCGACCCGGAGGGGCAGCTCGCCGTGCACCTGGACCACGAGCTCCGCGGTGCCGGTGGCGCGGACGCTGTGAGGGGTGGCGAGGACCGCGCCCGGACCGATGCGCGTGCGGTCGAGCGGGGGCAGGAACACGTGCACCACGCCGCTCTCGGGGCCGGCGTGTTCGAGGCCACCGCTGGCGTTCACGAGACCGAGGACGGGCACCGTGGAGCGGACGCGCCCGAACACGACGTCGACTGCGTCCCCGATGGCGAGGACACCCGCGCGCGCGACGCCCACTGCGACGGTGGACTCGTCCTGGGTCACGGCGCGGACCCGGAGCCAGAAGGGGGAGGGGGTGTCCGACACGGCGGCAGTGTACCCGGATCGGTCGGTCGAGTGGTCAGAGCGCGGTGAACGAGCGTGCGACCGGGTGACGGCCCGACGGGCGCTGGCCGTCGCGCGCCAGGAGCACCGTGGTCATCCCGGCGGCAGCAGCGGCGTCGAGCTCGGCTTCGATGTCGGAGAGGAACCGGATCTGGCCCGACGGCAGGCCGAGCGCCCGGGCGATGGCGAGGTACGCCGCAGGTTCGCGCTTGTTGCCCACGGTGGTGTCGAACCAGCCGCGGAACAGGTCGCGGACGTCGCCTTCGGTCGTGTGCGCGAACAGCAGGTGCTGCGCCGCGACGCTGCCGGACGAGAACACCGCGAGCTCCACGCCGTGCGCCCGCCACGCCCGGAGCTTGGGACACACGTCGGGGTAGAGCGGGGCGACGAGGGTGCCGTCGGCGTAGCCCGCGGCCCACACGCGGCCCTGGATGGACTTGAGCGCGGTGGCCTTCTCGTCGGCGTCCATCCACGCCAGGAGCTGGCGGAGCGCGCCGTCGACGCCCCCGTGGGCCTGGGTGAGCAGCACCACGTCCTGGTCTTCGGGGTGGGCGCGAAGCCAGCCTGCGAGGTGGGCCCGCGCGTACGGGAACAACGTGTCCTTCACGAACGAGACGGGCGTCGTGGTGCCCTCGATGTCGGTGAGGACGAGCTTCACGCGGGCTCGACGGTCTCGAGGCGGGGGAAGCGGTCGGCGATGCGGTCCCCGGTGTACTGCGCGACCCACCCGGCCGGGTCCGTGAACAGTCGGATGGCGCAGAACCGCGGGTGTGCGCCCATGTCGAACCAGTGGCGCAAGCCTGCGGGCACCGACACGAGGTCGCCGGAGACGGCGTGGAGCCCGACGACGCGGTCACCTGCTGCGTCGGCGGGGGGATGCAGCACGAACAGGCCCATGCCTTCGACGAAGAAGCGCACCTCGGGGTCGGCGTGGGTGTGCTCCTCCAGGAACTTCGCGCGCAGCGCCTCCCGATCGGCCTGCCGGGGTCCGACGCGGATGACGTCGGCCGTGGTGAAGCCGTGGTCGGCCTTGAGGCGCGCGACGTCGGGGGCGTAGGCGGCGAGCACGTCGTCTGCGTTCGCGGTGGCAGGCAACACGCCGGTGGCCCACCGCTCGTACGTCACGCCCACCGCGGCGAGCGCGCGGGTGATGTCGTCGGGGTCGACGTGCTCGGCGCGGGTCTGCCCGGTGGCGGCGTCCCACACGGTGACCTTGGTGGTCGGGTAGGGGGTCATCGGGCGCTCCGGAGCGTGGCTTCGAGGATGACGCAGGTGAACAGGTGCTCGAAGGCTTCGACGTGGCGCAGGGCATCCGCGACGGTCGCGCCCCACGCGTACAGGCCGTGGCCCGCGATGAGGAACCCGGGGAGGGCTCCGTCCCCGAGCGACGGACCGACCCGCGCCCAGAGGAGGTCGATGTCCTGGTCGTTGGCGAACACCGGGACCACGTGGGCGCCAGTGTGGGTGGTGACCCCGGGGAACGCCTTGGCGATCTCGTGGCCTTCGACCTGCACCCCGGCGGGGAACACCCGCGACAACACGGTGGCGTGGGGGGAGTGGGTGTGCAGCACGGCGCCACAACCTGGGTACCGCTGGTACAGGCCCGCGTGCAGCGCCGTTTCCGCGGAGGGCCGGCCGCCGGTGGTGGTGCCGTCGGCCTCGACCCGCAGGAAGTCGGCTTCCGTCAGGTGGCCCTTGTGGCGCCCGGACGCCGTGATCCGGAACGCCTCGCCGTCGCGGACGGACAGGTTCCCGCTGGTGGCGGGGACCCACCCGCGCGAATGCAGGAACTCACCAGCGGAGACGAGGGGAGCGACGACGTTCACGGGGGGACGCTAACCCATCCAGGCGCGCCCGCCGGCCACGGTGAGCAGCTCGCCGCCGTGGGTCTCGAGGGTCAACATGGCGGCGTCGTCGGTGAACACGGGCGTCACGCGCTCGACCGCGCCCGACGGGGTGGCCGTGAGCGACGACCGCAAGGCCCTCGTCCGGGCGACGGTGACGGTCCACGCTGCGCCTCCGAGGGACAGGGAGATGGTGGTCTCGCCCCGCTCGCCGCCCTCGACGCGGTCGATCCGTGCCCCGAGCAGCTCGTCCCACCGCCGCGTCACTGCCTGGAGCATGGCCGTCCCCCCCTACACTGGTGTCTCGGAGACGGCTGATCCATCGTCGCGGTTCGTCATGTTTGGTGCGCAACCATCGGCAGCAGGTGGTGGAAGTTGCGGGTGGTGGCCGCGCCGAGCGCGTGGACGTCGACGCCGCGCAGGGCCGCGAGCCCGGCCACCACGGTGGGGAGGTGCGCCGGCTCGCCGCGGCTGACGCCAGGGCCGAGCTGGTTCGGGCAGTCGGTCTCGACGAGCAGGTGCTCGATCGGCACCCGGACGGCGCTCTCGCGGGCCTTGCGCGCGCGATCGAACAACACCATCGGGCCGAAGGAGATCCGCAGCCCGAGGCGGACGGCGCGGTCGAGCTGGTCGGGCGCCCCGGACCAGGAGTGCGCGAGGCCTCCGGCGGGGGGCAGGCCGTCGCGGTGCAGCACGGTGAGGAGCTCGGGCCACGCTCGGACCCCGTGGAGCTGGACGGGGACGTTGCGCTCGCGGGCGAGGGCGAGCTGGTCGCGGAAGCTGCGCACCTGGCGGGACCAGGCCTCGGGGGTGCGGCCGTGGAGCCGATCGAGCCCGATCTCGCCGATCCCGTCGCACACGCGCGCGCGCAGGTCGGTGAGGAGCGAGGCGTGGGCAGCGTCGTCGAGCTCGGCGGCGACCCACGGGTGGATGCCCAGGAACAGGACGACCGGCAAGGTGGCAGCGAACGACCAGCGGTCGGGGTCGGAGCCGCACACGACGAACCGGTCGACGCCCGCGGCTCGGGCCCGGGCCAGCACCTCGTCTCGGTCGTCGTCGAACGCGGGGAAGTCGAGGTGGGTGTGCGCGTCCACCAGCCCTGTCGTGTTGTTCGACACCTGTAGCCTCACCAGAGCCGTAGTACGCCGTATGCCTCGAGTACGCGGTCCGACGACACCACCGACAGCCCCGCGCCCAGGGCCTGGGCGACCAGCACCCGGTCGAACGGATCCCGGTGGTGATGGGGCAACCCCTCGACCCGAGAGAGGTCGCGGAAGGTCAATGGCAGCGCGACGAAGCGGTTCACAGCGAGCTGGTCGGGAAAGAACCGATCGACGGGAGCAGGCAGTCGTAGCTTTCCGATCCCTGCTTTGATCGCCATCTCCCACGCCGTCGCGTGACTCACCAGGACCTCCTCCGTGGACCCGATCGTGTCTCTCGCAAGGTCGGTGAGCCGTGCAGGCTCCGCAGTCCACCAGAGGAACGCGTTGGTGTCGAGCAGCACCCGCTTCATTCATCGAAGCCAGGCGGGACGTCCTCGAAATCGGGAGCGATCCAGACCTGGCCCGTGGCGGAGCCGGGCTGCCGCCGAACACCAGCCGCTGCTCGCAAAGGCACCAGACGGAGCAGGGGTTTGTTGTCACGCGAGATGACGACCTCCTCCCCCATCAGCGCACGATCCACCAGCTCGGAGAGGCGGGCCTTGGCCTCGGCGATGTTGTGCTGAGACACGGGTACCTCCGCATGGTCATCTTACATGACCATCGGGTCGCGTCGAACGGCGGTGTGGCCGCCACGGGCGGTTCGGCGCAGGACTTCGTCGCGTCTTCGTCGAGCGCGGAGAGGGGACGTTCCTACGCGATCGGGAGCCCGTGCAGGCGCAGGAACGAGAGCTTGTCCCAGTAGCCGCGCTGAAACGCGATCCGCCCGGCGCGGACGGTGAAGAAGCCGCAGCCGCGCAGCCCGAGCGGGTCCCTCCACTCGAGGGCGGCGACCTCCCCGGCCTCGTGGATCACCTCGGGGATACACACCATCTGCGCGGTCGCGAACTCCCGCACGAACATCGCGTGGATCGCCGCACGCCCCTGGACGGGCTCCTGCGTGACCTGGTGGTTCACGGCGTCCTCGTGGTACAGCGCGGCGAGGCCCGCCGCGTCTGCGCGGTTGAAGCGCTCGATCCACGTCTCCACGACCTCCTTCGGCGTCATTCGGTCCTCCGGTGACCCAGCAACCCACTGTCTCCCTACCCCAGCACGAGGACGGTGCGTCGTCCGTTCTGCGTTCGCCCGGGCGTGACCTCTCTGCGCTCACCCCGTTCTCTGCGCGATCCTGTCCTGCTCGTCCACTGGGTTGGTAGCTGCTTCGACGGTGGGTGCGTTCCCCCCCGCTGGCCCGACCCCAGCCGCCGCGAACGCACCAGGCGCCGAGGCCAGCCCCCTCCAACGCACCGTCCGCGCCCACCTCCCGACCTGGCACCAGCGAAACCCGGCGTTCCATCCTCGGCGTCAGCGGCTACGGGGCCTCCGATGGTGCGTTCACCCCCGCCAGCCTCGACGGTGGGTGCGTTCAACCCTGCTGGCCCGTCCCCAGCCGCCGCGAACGCACTGTCGCCGCCGCGTTGCCCGGGCCTCGCGCCTCGAACGCGACGCCCCGGTGCGTTCA
>JBIKWC010000287.1:0-9273 GCA_044356535.1 Myxococcota bacterium | reverse complement strand
CCAACGTCGCCCACCTCCATGCGCTGATCGAAGGCGCTGCGCGGGCCGGCGTGCAGCGGCTGCGTGTCCACGCGCTCACCGACGGCCGGGACGTCGATCCCCGCAGCGCCCTCACCTGGCTCCGCCCGCTCGAGGACAAGCTGCGGGCGCTCTCCGCGACCGGACGGGACTACCGGGTCGCGAGCGGCGGGGGCCGGATGCACCTGACGATGGACCGCTACGGCGCCGAGTGGGCCATGGTCGCGCGCGGGTGGGCCTGCCACGTCCGCGGCGAGGGCCTTTCGTTCCCCACGGCGGTCGAGGCGGTGGAGGCCCTGTACGCAGCCGACCCGAAGGTCGACGACCAGTGGCTCCCCGCGTTCGTGATCAGCGACGCCTCCGGGCCGGTGGGCCGCATCGAGGACGGCGACGCGGTGTTGCTGTTCAACTTCCGCGGCGATCGCGCGATCGAGATCACCCAGGCCTTCGAGGAGGGGGCCTCCTTCACGGCCTTCGACCGCGGTCGGGTACCGCAGGTGGTGTACGCCGGGATGATGCAGTACGACGGCGATCTCAAGCTCCCGCGCCGGTACCTCGTGGAGCCGCCCGCCATCGATCGCACCGTCGGAGCCTTCGTCGCCGCCGCGTGCCTCACGACGTTCGCGTGCTCCGAGACCCAGAAGTTCGGGCACGTCACGTACTTCTTCAACGGCAACCGCTCCGGGAAGTTCGACGCCGCGCTCGAGACGTACCTGGAGATCCCGTCGGACTCGCTGCCGTACGACCAGCGCCCGTGGATGAAGGCGGCGGAGATCACCGACGCCTGCGTGGAGGCGATCCGCTCCGGGAAGTACGCCCACGTCCGGCTGAACCTCCCGAACGGCGACATGGTGGGGCACACCGGCGTGCTCGAGGCCGCGCGGGTGGCGGTGGAGGCGGTGGACCTGCAGGTCGGCCGGTTGTGGGAGGCGACCCGGGCCGCGGGCGGCGTGCTCCTGGTCACGGCCGACCACGGCAACGCCGACGAGATGTGGATGCGCGACAAGAAGTCGGGCAAGGTCAAGCTGGACGCTGCTGGGCGCCCGCTCGCCCGGCCGAGCCACACGCTGGCGCCCGTGCCGTTCGTGTTGTGCGACGAGACGGGGACCCGGACCCTGGCCGAGGTGTCGGAGGCCGGAATCGCCAGCGTGGGCGGCACGATCCTGGCGCTCCTGGGCCTGCAGCCGCCCCCCGACTACGCCCCGGCCCTGGTGAAGGCGTGTTGATCGCGCTCGCCGCCCTCGGCGCGGAGGCGGCGTGCCCCACCACCGCGGTGGACCTCCTGGTGGGCCACTGGCGGGGGCGGGTGAGCGAGGAGCACTGGATCCCGGTCGGCACGGGCGTGGTGGGGGTCGCCCTGCAGGGCGGGTTCTTCGAGCTGTTGTTCGCCAGCCGCGCCCCGGAGGCCGCGTATGCCGCGCGCCCGGGCGGTGGGCCGGTGACCTGGTTCCCGTGCACCACGGCAGGCGCGGACGAGGTCCGGTTCGAGGCGCCGACCCACGACTGGCCCCGGTCGGTCTGGTACACCCGGACACCCCGCGGGCTCCGCGCGGTGGTGGGCGTGGGGGAGCGAGGCGATCTGCACCTGCGGTGGCGGTCGTTCGCGCCGGAACCGTTCGCGGTGCCCACGAACTACGCGGTGGACCCGGCGGCGCCCTTGTGGTGGGGGGAGACGCCGCTGGATGCGGCCCGCATGAACGCGGTGACCTGGGAGGTGGTGACCTCGGCCCGGGCCTCGGACGGGGACCTGGTGGCAGCAGCGGGGACGGCGGTGCTGGACGGCAACCCGGCCCCGTTCGGCGCGGTGTGGCGCCGGAGCGGAGACGCCGTGTTGCTGGTGGGCTTCGCGGCGTGGCCGTGAGCAGCAGCTACGGCCGACGAAGCTCGACCGACGCCTGGACCCGCTCCCGCAGCTCGGGGGGGAGCGATTCCAGGAGCTCCGGACGTTGTAGCGCGAGGCCCGCGGCCTCCCACCAGTACACGTTCACGTAGGTGACCTTGCCTCCGAGCCCCGGTGTCTGCCGGTAGAACGGCGGGCTCGGATCGTTGGTGAACTCGGCCACCCGGCCCAGCTGGGCGTAGAACCGGAAGCGGAGCGCCATGTCGTCCCCGATCGCGGGCTCGAGGGCGGCCAGCTCGGTCCTCGCGACGCGCCAGTCCCCGTCGCTGAACGCGTTCCAGGGGATCGTCTCCACCCGCTCGAGCTCGAGGCGGACGCGGTCGGGCCCTGCGGGCACCACCGCCTTCGGGCTGCCCGTGCGCTGGTCGACCGACGCCTGCACCCGCTCCCGCAGGGCCGTGGGTAGCTGGCTCAGGAGCTCCGGACGCTCCAGCGCGAGCCCCGCGGCCTCCCACCAGTAGGCGTTGACCAGCGCCGGCCCCCCCGGCGTCGTCACCTCCAGGTAGAACGGCGGGCTCGGGTCGTTGGCGTTCTCCGCCACCTGCCCCAACCGGGCACAGAACCCGAACCGGAGCGCCACGTCGTCCCCGATCGCCGGCTCGAGGGCGACCAGCTCGGCCCGCGCCGCCGCCCAGTCGCTGTCGCTGAAGGCGTTGAGCGGGATGTTCGCGAGCCGCGCCAGCTCCTGCCGCACGTGTTCTGCCTCGGCTCCGCTGGCGGCTGCGGTGGGCTCCGTCGGCTCCGGCTTCGGCGCGAGGCGCGGTGGACCCGCAGTCGCCACCACCAGCGCCGCCGCCGCCACGAGGCCCAACAACCCGGTCTGGACGAACATCCTCCACCCCGTCGGGCGAACCGCAGCGCGGGCCCGTTGCAATGCAGCCTGGAATGGCTGCTGTTCCCACTGTTCGACCACGCGGTGAACCGCGTCGTCCGCTTCGGCGACGGCCAGCGCGACCCGGCGACAGTCGGCGCACCCAGCGAGGTGCGCCTCCACCGCAGCGGGGCCCTCTTCGAGGAGGTGCCGGCGAACCTCCTGGCAGTTCATGGTTCCCCCAGGAGGTGCGCGAGGTCGGGGTCGTCTGTCAGGAGGCGCAGGCGGAGGGTCCGCCGGGCCTGGTGCAGCAGCACCCGAACCGTCGCAGGCGCGATGTGGAGCGCTTCCGCCACCTCGGCGACGCTCGTCCCGTCGTGTTCGCAGCGCAACCACACGTCGCGCTGGCGCGGCGTCAGCGCCCCGAGCGCCACCTCCGCCCGCCGGGCAGCCCGTCGCAGGTCGATGCCCCGATCCGGGTGGGGCGCGCCGGTGGACGCCTCGGACAGCGCTTCGCCGGGGCGGCCCTGGCGTCGGAGCACGTCGACACAGGTGTTCCGGACCAGGGTGCGCAGCCAGGGGCGGAAGGCGCGGGTGGGGTCGAAGCGCGAAGTGAAGCGCAGGAGCCGCACCAGGGCCTCCTGCACCGCATCCTCGGCCAGGACCGGATCCCCGACCTCCACCAGCGCGACCCGTCGGACCTCGGGCCACACGCGCGCCAGCAGCGCGTCGACCGCAGACGACTCGCCCGTGGCGGCTCGCTGGGCGAGCGTCTCGTCGTCGTCTTCGACCAGCGCGATCGTCATGTCCCCGGTACGCAGTGATCCGCGAAGACGTTTAGGGGATTCCGGACGAGGCCCGCGGCAGCGCATCCCGCCGACACAGCCACGCGTCGGCCGACTCCAGCTTCTCGACCACCCACCCCGTCGGGGGTCCGAGCCCGTCCCGTACACACGCCGACAGCGCGAGGCGCAGGGGGCCCGGCTCGTCCCACGCCTTCAGCCCTGCCGCGTTGGTGGCGAGGAGCTGCCCGTGGGCGTCGAGGAGCCACACCGCTTCGGGGAGCCGGTCCAGTACGCCCAGCAGCAGTCGGCGGTCCACCCGCTCCGTGGCCGGTCGGCGCTGGAGGTCTTCGATCCGGTCCAGCAGCACGTTCACGTTCTCGGCGATGCGGCGGGTCTCCGCAGGACCCGCGTGGGGATCGGCCCGCCGCCGCAGCTCCCCGTGGCGCACCTGCTCGAGCGTGTCGTGGACTGCGAGCAGCGGCGCCTCGACCCGGGCGCGCAGCCGGCGGTACACGAGGATCGACAACAGGAAGCCGCCCACCCCGAGCATCGCGCTGGCCCAGGCGCCGGCCCGACCCAGGAACCGCGCGCGCGTATCGAGGGTCTCCATCCGCTCCCGGGACGACGAGGACAGCGACTGGACCAGCGTCACCACGTCGATGCGAGCGAGGGAGTCACCTCGGAGAGCCTGCTCGGAGCGAGCGTCGATGCGGTGCACGAGCTCTCGCTCCGGGCCCCGGGCCTCCTTGCGCACGCGCTCCATCGCGTTCGCGAACTCCTCGGTGTCGCCCTCCGTGGCGAGCACGGCGAGGACCTGCTCCGAAGCGGCGATCGAGGCTTCTTCACGGAGGATCCGCTCCGCAGCGGGGCTCGTCCGCGACAACAGCCCGATGGCAGCGAACGACGTGGCCAGCTGCAGGGCCAGCAGCGCCCCCACGCCCACCGCGGTCTCGACCCGCAGGCGCACGCTCAGGTCCTCCGCACGAGTTCGTGGACCGCGCCCGGCGCCGACACGCAGACCAGCACGTCCCCAGGCTCCAGGATCTCGTACGCAGTGGGGTACGACACCGGCTCGCTGCCGGGCTGGCTCCGCCGGATGACGACCACGGTGACACCGAACCGACGCGGCAGCTCGAGCTCCGACAGCGAGCGACCGGCGAACGCCGGCGGCGCCTCGAGCTCGGTCACCACCAGGTCGTCCCCGAGCTGCAGCTCCCCGATGAGTCCGCGGTGGGCGACGCGTGCCGCCAACTGCGCGCCGAAGCTCGCCTCCGGGTTCACGACCTCGTGGGCGCCGACGAGGCCCAGGATCCGCTGGTGCAGCTCGTTGGTGGCGCGGGCGACCACGCGGGGCGCGCCCATCTGGCGGAGCAGCGCCGTCACGAGGATCGAGGCCTCGAGCGCCTCGTCGCCGATCGCGACCACACACAGGTCCCGCCGGGCGGGCCCGAGCTTGGCGAGCTGCTCCTCGTCCTGGGCGTCGAGCCGCAGCGCCTCGGTGACGAACTCCGCCGCGAGGTTCACGCGGTCCGACCGCCGGTCGACCGCGACCACGTCGACCCCGTGGCTGACGAGGGAGCGCGCGAGCGCCATCCCGAACTGACCGAGCCCGATCACGAGCGCCTGCTCGACGGGTTTCGTGACCTGGATCATCCGACGGGGACCTCCTCGCTCGGCCAGACGGTCCCGCCCTCGCGGTCCTGCCCGGAAGCGAGCAGCAGGAACAGCGTGAGCGGACCGACCCGGCCCGCGAACATACAAGCGAACAACACGATCTTTCCGACGCCGTCGATCGCCGCGGTGCCGCCGGTGGACAGCCCGCAGGTGGAGACGGCCGAGACGACCTCGAACAGCGCCCGGTCGAGGGAGAGCGGCTGCGTGAGCTGCAGCAACACCAGGCCGAGCGCTGCGGTGGCGACGCCGGAGGCCACGATGGCCACCGACTCGAACACGATGCGCGAGGGCACCTGGCGCGCGCCGTACTCGACCGAGCGCCGGCCGCGCGCCGCGGCGAACGCGGTGATCAGCAACACCGCCATGGTCGAGACCTTCACCCCGCCCGCCGAGGAGCCGGTGTTCCCGCCCACGAACATCAAGAGGGACAACAGCGTCTGCGTGGCGGGCTCGAGCCCGTCGAGGGGCACCGAGGTGAACCCGGCCGTGCGCGGCGACACCGTGAGGAGGATCGCGGCGACCACGCGGTCGTGAGCCGGGAGCAGGGACAGGGTCCGGGCCCACTCGAGCCCCAGGATCACGGGGAACGGGGCGAGCGTGAGGAGCGCGTTCCCCGCGAGCGTCAGGCGGACCCACATCGGCACGCGGTCGCCGCGGACCCAGGCCGGCAACGCCAGCAACACCGTGGGGCCGAGGGCGCCGGCGAGGGACAACCCGGACACCACCAGCAAGAGCCACGGGTCGCGCGCGAAGGGGACGAGGTTCCCCGACCAGGGCGTGAAGCCCGCGTTGCAGAACGCGGAGACCGAGAGGAACACGGACTCGCCGAGCGACGCGAACCCGTGGCCGCGCGAGATCAGCGGGGGGAGCAGCAGCGCGGCGCCCACCAGCTCGGCGACGAGCGCCACGGCCACCACCCGCCGCAGCGCTGCGCGGAGGTCCTGGCGCGCGCCCTGGCCCAGCACCTGGCCTTCGTGGCGGACCCCCAGGCGGGCCCCGCTCCACTCCGCCGCAGCGCCAGCGAACGTCATGATCCCGAGGCCACCGAGCTGGACGAGCACGAACACGACGAGCTGACCGAAGGTCGACAGGCCGGAGGGATCCACCGTCACGAGGCCGGTGACCGTGACCGCGCTGACCGCCAGGAACGCGGCGTCCACCAGCGCGAGTCCCCGCCCGGCGGCGTCCGACAGCGGGAGCGCCAGCGCCACGGTGCCCACGATCGAGGCTGCGGCGAAGCCCGAGACGAGCAGGCGCGAGGGGCTCGAGATTGACACCTCGGACACGACGCGGGCCACGGGCGCCAGCATCCGGGTGGGCGGCACGGACTGCGACAACACCACCAGGGGGCCCAAGGCCAACAGCGGGAACGCGCCCGGCCCCACGACCTCCCCTGCGCGCAGCAGCACCCACGCCACCGCCGCGAGCGTGACCCCCCAGGCGACCTGCAGCTCCCGGCCAGACTGCGAGGCCCGGACGGCGAGCAGCGCAGACATCGCGGCGGCCCCGGCCACGCCGTACTCTCCGAGCGGGCCGACCAGCCGGGCGCTCCAGCCGTAGCCCACCAGCAACAACACCGTCGCTGCCGACGTGGGTGCTGGCGGGAGCGCGCGGAACACCGAACCGTCCGGGGGCGGCCACAGGCCGGCGAGGAGCGCGACCATGCCGATCAACACCAGGGCGCCGAGGCCAGGGAGGGACAGGTGGCTGACCACCCACGCCGAACACGCCAGCAACAACCCGAAGGTCGCGAGCAGCCGCCCGGTGACACCCTTGAAGAGCGACGGCGCCGACACGCAGGCCGCGGCGACCGCGGGGAGCGCGAACGGCGGCCCGACCCAGTCGGTGAGCGGATCGGCGTTGAGCACCGGCGCGAACATCGCCGGCGCCACCGTCAGCAGGATGGCGCGCAGCGCATCGTCGGGATCGCGGCGGGCGTGGAACACGCGCCCCGGTAACCGGGTGGCCGGTGAAGGTGCGGCGTGTGACGCGGGGCCCCGGGGGTCCCGTGGCCGACCGGTTCGTCGCCGTCTCCGGAAACATCGGCGTGGGGAAGACCTCCCTCGTCCGCTACCTCACCGAACGCTACGGCATCGTGCCGGTGTACGAGCCGTTCGGGGACAACCCGTACCTCGACGACTTCTACGGCGACATGCAGCGGTGGGCCTTCCACTCGCAGGTGTTCTTCCTGGGGCGGAAGTTTCGGCTCCACCAGGATCTCGAGCGGCAGCCGGGCACCTTCGTGATGGACAGGACGATCTACGAGGACGCGCAGATCTTCGCGACGCACCTCGCGCGCTCGGGGAAGATGCACGACCGCGACTTCCAGACCTACCTCGAGCTGTACGAGGCCATGAAGGCCAGCCTCCGGCCGCCGGACCTGCTCATCCACCTGCGGTGCTCCGTCAAGGCCATCCGCAAGCGGATCGCGCAGCGGGGACGGCCCAGCGAGCAGGCGATCCCGGTGGCGTACCTGCGCGCGCTCAACGGGCTGTACGAGGAGTGGATCGGCGGCTGGAAGGAGTCGCCGCTCATCGTGTGGGACAGCGAGCGGATGGACTACCTCACGGACCTCGTCGACCGGATCGAGTTCCATCGGGCGATCGGGCGCTTCCTGTGAGCGACGGCACGTCCCGCGAGGCCCCTCTCCAGCGGGCTCCGGGCCTGTACACCACAGCTTGACGCTCCCCGGGTTGCCACGGACCCCCGGGGCCGGTACATGGGGACGTTTCCGAGGATCCGCATGAAGGTCGTGTGCGACAACTGTCGGGCCGTGTACAAGGTCCCCGACGACAAGCTCACGAAGGCCGTGAACAAGGCCACCTGTCGCAATTGCGGCCACCGGATGTTGATCCCGCGCCCCAAGCCGAACGCGGACCCGGAAGAGCGGACGCTCGTCACCGCGGTGCCCCCCACGCCGGTGGGCGCCCCTCCTCGCGTGGCCCAGCGCCGCGACGACGACCGCGAGTCCACGCTCCCCGGCCGCCACCCGGATGACGTCCGCATCGAGACGCCCATGATGGCACCGCGCATCGGCGATACCGTCCCGGCCCCGGAAGAGGACTTCGACGGGCCAGACACGCGGATCAAGGCCGCCTCCGAGCAGCCGACCGCCAAGCCCCAGCGGCAGCCGCCCTCCGGACGCGGGCCCGCGTCGATCCCGCCGCAGAACCGCCGCGGCTCCACGCCCCCGCCCGCCCAGCAGCGCGCGATGCAGTCGGCGCCGCCGTCGAACCCGGGCTACCAGCAGAGCGCGCCGCAGTACGCGTCGGCTCCGCAGCCCCCGGCCCAGCGCCGCACGCCGTCCGCGCCCCCGCAGCGCCGCCAGGTGCCGTCCGCGCCCCAACCACAACCCCGGGCCACGCCCGCACCTGCTCCGGGCCGAACGTCCCACACGCCGGTCCCCGCCAGCAACGCGGTGTACGGCAGCGCAGTGCACGACCCCGCCGGCGACCTCAACTGGGCCCTGCTCGGCACCTGCATGGCGCTGATGGGCGGCGTGCTGCTGTCGCTCCTGTCGATCTTCAACCACGCGCTCGTGATGTGGTTCGGGCTCGCCATGACGTTCGGCGGGGGCATCCTGTCGTTCCTGGTGCTGCTCACCGGCGCCCGCGGCCGTCGCCCCGCCCAGACCCTGCTCTCCGTGGTGCTCGGGTTCCTGATCAGCGTCATCCTGGCGTCCCTGCTCGTGGGCACCAAGCTCGGCGCCGAGAAGGTGATCGACGCCTACGACATCAGCTTCGCGCCCTCGACGGAGGGCATCGCCGTCGCGTCTCCGGTCGCAGCGCCAGGCACCCCGGCGCCCGCCCCGGCGGCCCCGACCTCGTCGGAAGGCGCGGTCGCACCGGTGCCCGACGAAGAGGTCGTGATCGTCCCGAACCCCACGCCGGGCAAGCCCCCCAAGCCGGGCAAGGCCCCGAAGCCCCAGCCCGCGCAGCCCCAGCCCGCGCAGCAGCCCCAGCCCGTCGCCGCCCAGCCGCCTCCGGCGCCCGCGCCGTCCGGCCCCTCGCTGGTCACCGTGCCGGTCGAGGTGGTGCACACCATCGTGTCGAACAACATCGAGGTCAAGCGCTGCTTCGTCCCGC
>JBIKWC010000286.1:0-9298 GCA_044356535.1 Myxococcota bacterium | reverse complement strand
TCGGGAGGGAGCTCGCGCAGGGCGCGAACGGCAGCGGCCACGGCTGCTGCAGGCTCCTCGGGGCACACCACCACCAGGTGCTCGCCGTCGAGGCCAGCAGCCAGGCCGTCCACGACGCCCATCGCCACGGTCACCGACGCCGCTTCGGCCGGCGCCACCACCGGGAGCTCGACCCACGACGTGATCCAGGTGCCCACGCCCGCGGGCGCGGTCCGGACCGCGGCAGGCGCCTCGATCCAGTACCGGCGCTTCTGCCAGGCGCTCTTCGGCAACGCGATCCGCGCCCCCGAAGGCACCAGCGACCCGAGCGCCACCGGCTCGCCCGTGGCCCACCACGCCCCAGCCGCTCGCAGGAAGCCGACGGCCTCCCCACCGTCCACCGGAGCGGACACCACGTGTGCGTCGCGGTCTCCGAGGGTCTGGGTCACGAGACCCGCGAGCACCGGACGCGAGCCGAGCTCGAGGAACTTCGTGACACCCTGGGTCCAGGCCGCCTCCACGGCGTCCGCGAACCACACCGCGGTCCGGGCCTGGTCGACCCAGTACTCCGCCGTGCCGAAGGCGTGCGCCGACCGCGCGGTCGACACGACGGGCACCACCGGCGCGCGCACCACGATCGCCGAAGCGGCCTCGCGGAGGGCGGCCAACGCGGGCTCCATCCGCGCCGAGTGGAACGCGTGCGACACCACGAGCTTCGTCGTCCGGGCGCCCCGCGCCGCGAACGTGCTCGCGACCGCGTCCACCGCGGCCTCGTCCCCCGACACGACACACGACCGCGGCCCGTTCACCACCGCCAGCTCTGCCCCCGCGACCAGGGCGGACCCGACCTCCGCCGCCGTGGCGCCGATCGCCACCATGGCCCCGCCAGCGGGCAACCCGCCCATGGCGCGACCCCGCGCGGCCACGAGCCGTGCTGCATCGCCGAGGCTCAACACGCCGGCGACGTAGGCCGCCGCGAACTCACCGACCGAGTGACCCAGCACCACCGCCGGCTCGACGCCGAGGCTCTTCCACAGCGCCGCCGTGGCCACCTGCGTCGCGAACAGCGCCGGCTGCGTCCACTCGGTCCGATCGATCCGCCCGTCGTCCGCCCACGCCACCGCCCGCAGGTCGTCGGGGAGGTGGGGCCGGAGGGCCTCCACCGCCGCGTCGAACGCCGCCCGGTACACCCCGTGCGCTGCGTAGAGCTCCGAGCCCATCCCCGCCTGCTGCGAGCCCTGGCCCGAGAACACGAACGCCACGCGCCCCGGGCGACCCCGCACGGGCACGACCTTCGCTGCGTCCGCCGCCAGCTCCGCCGCCGACGAGCCGACCACCACGCCGCGGACCTCGAGCGGGGACCGCGTCGCCCACAGGCTCGCGCCCACGTCCGCCGGGTGGGCCCCGAGGCCCGCCAGCGCCGCCACCGCCGCCGTCACCTGCTCGCTGCTCCGGCCCGACACGGGCCACAGGTACGGGCCGTCGCTCCGGGTCGCGGGGCGCGCAGACCGCGCCGGCGCCTCCTCGAACACGAGGTGCGCGTTCGTGCCCGACAAGCCGAACGACGACACCGCTGCGAGCCGCTTGCGACCCGGACGCGCCGGCCACGGGGTCTCCTGCTGCACGAGCTGCAGCGGGAACTCGTCGAGCGGGAGCTCGGGGTTCGGCTCCGCCACCCGGTTGGGCGGCAACACGCCGTGCCGCAGCGCGAGCAGGATCTTGAACACGCCGGCCATCGCGGCCGCCGCCTCCAGGTGGCCCACCACCGCCTTGGCCGAGCCGAGGAGCAGCGGATGGTCCGACGGGCGGTCGCTCGCGTACACCTCGGCTGCCGCGCGCACCTCGATGGGGTCGCCGAGCCGGGTCCCGGTGCCGTGGCACTCGAGGTAGTCCACGTCCTGCGGCCGCACGCCGCCCGACGCGAGCGCCTCGCGCAACACCACCTGCTGGGCGGGGCCGGACGGGGCGGTCAGCCCGCTCGTGCGCCCGTCGTGGTTGACGGCGCTCCCGCGGATCACCGCGAGGATGTCGTCGCCGTCGCGCTCGGCGTCGGCCAGGCGCTTGAGCACGACCATCCCGCAGCCTTCCCCGCGGCCGTAGCCGTCGGCGTCGGCGCCGAACGTCTTGCACGTCCCGTCCTGCGACAGGGCGCCGATCTGCGCGAGCACGATCATCGCGCCGCTGTCGACGAGCGCGTTCACGCCGCCGGTGATCGCCACGTCGCAGTCACCGGCCTGCAGGCCGCGGACCGCGTGGTGCATCGCGACCAGGGACGACGAACACACGGTGTTCATCGCCATCACCGGGCCGCGCAGGCCCAGCGTGTACGCGAGGCGGCCGGGCACGAACGACGTGTCCGAGCCCGTGAGCGCGTACGGGGACGACATCTGCTCGGGGGTGTGGAGGTTCGACCACTCGGAGCCGACCACGCCCACGTACACGCCGGTGCGCGTGTCCCGGAGCGACATCGGGGCGATGCCGGCGTCCTCGAGGGCCTCCCAGCCCACCTCGAGCACGAGCCGCTGCTGCGGGTCGAGCATCTCGGCCTCGGCCTCGGAGATGCCGAAGAACGGCGCGTCGAAGCCGGCGGCGTCGGTCAGGAACGCAGCGCGCGCCGCGTTCGTCTTGCCGGGCGCGATCTCGCCCGGCGCGTAGATGGCCGCGTGGTCCCAGCGATCGGCGGGGACCGCGCTGGCGACGGCCTCTCCGCGGAGCAGGCGCTGCCAGTAGGCCTCGGGGTCGTCGCCGCCACCCGGGAAGCGACACGCCATGCCGACGATGGCCACGGCTCCGGCCCCGGCGGTCGCGCGGACTGCGGGCGTCGCCACCGAGGGCGTCGCGGCGGGCGCGAGGCGCTCGAGCAACATCGCAGCGAGCGCCTGCACCGACGGGTGGTCGAACGCCAGCGTCGCCGGGAGCCGCTCGCCCGTGCGCTTCGCGAGCACGTTGCGGAGCTCCACCGCGAGGAGGCTGTCCATCCCCAGCTCCTGGAGCGGCGTCGCGTCCAGGACCCGGTTCTCGGGCACGCCGAGCACCTTGGCGACGTCGGCGCGGACCATGGCCCGCACCATCACCGCACGCTCGGACGCAGGCAGGGCGGCGAGCTGGCGCGCCAACGCCCCGCCAGACACACCGGTGCGTCCACCGCGGACCCGGACGAGGGCGCGCAGCAGCGGCGGCACCTCGGCCGCCGACCGGGCCTCGGCCGGGAGCTGCAACGCAGCGGCCACGTTCACGGCAGCGCCCCGGCGCACGAGGCCCTCGAGCAGCGCCCGGCCCTCCCGCTCCGACAGCTTGCGGAGCGAGGCGTCGACCTCGAGCCCTGCGGCCATGCCGCGGTCCGCCCACGGGCCCCACGCGATGGACTGGCCGCGCAGGCCCTCGGCCCGCCGCTGGCGCATGCGAGCGTCCATCCACGCGTTGGCGGCAGCGTACGCCGCCTGTCCCGGAGAACCCAGCACGCCCGCCACGGACGAGAACACCACGAACACGTCGAGCGCCGCGCCCGCGGTCACCCGCTCGAGCACCGCGAGGCCCTCGACCTTCGGCCGCACCACCGCGTCGATCTGCGCGTCGGTCAGCGTGCGCACGAGGGCGTCCTCGAGGACACCGGCCGCGTGCACCACGCCGCGCACGGGCTCGCCGAGCGCATCGAGGACCCCACGCAGCCCCGCCTCGTCGGTCACGTCCACCGCAGGGACCGCGACCCGCGCGCCCGAAACACGCAGCGCCGCGACCTCGGCCGCCGCCGACGCGGAGAGGCCGGCCTCACCGCGGCGAGACAACAGGACGAGCGAGCGGGCGCCGCGCTCGACGAGCCACCGGGCCGTCACGAGGCCCAGCGCGCCGGCGCCGCCGCTGATCACCACCACGCCGTCGGGACGGACCCGACCCGCGCCCGTGTCGAACACGAGCTTGCCGACGTGGCTGCCGCTCGCCATCGTGCGGAACACGGTGGGGAGCTCGGCCAGCGCGTGGACCCGGGTGGGCGCCGGGTGCAGGGCCCCCGACGAGAACCCGCGGCCGAGCTCGGTGAAGAGCTCGGCGATCCGCTCCGCGCCCGCCTCGATGAGGTCGAACGAGCGGTACGTCACGCCGTGGGTCCGCGCGATCACGCCTGGCTCGCGCAGGTCCGTCTTGCCCATCTCGATGAAGCGGCCGCCAGGGCGCAGCAGCGAAAGCGACGCGTCCACGTACTCCCGCGCGAGGGCGTTGAGCACCACGGTGATGCCCGCGTCCTTCCACTGCTCCGCGAACCGCAGGTCGCGCGACGAGGCGACGTGGGTCACACCGGCTGCGCGGACGAGGTCCCACTTCGACGGGCTCGCGGTGCCGTACACCTCGGCGCCGAGGAGGCGCGCGACCTGCACCGCTGCGGTGCCGACGCCGCCCGCGGCCGCGTGCACGAGCACCTTGTCGCCGGGCTTCACGCCGGCGAGGTCCACGAGCGCGTACCAGGCCGTGAGGAAGGCCAGCGGGATGCCCGCCGCGACGGCGTCGGACAGGCCCTCGGGGATCGGCGCGACGTAGCGTGCGTCGATCGTGTAGTACCGGCCGAAGCCACCGGTGGCCTGGGCCATGACGCGGTCACCGACGGCGACGCCCGCCACCCGGTCACCGACGCGGACCACCACGCCGGACGCCTCGTACCCGAGCGAGCCGGCGTCCCCGGGGTACACGCCGAGGGCGCTCATCACGTCGCGGAAGTTGAGCCCGGTCGCGGTGACCTCGAGCTCGACCTCGTGTGCCTCGGGCGCGCGCCGCTCGGCGGGCACGAAGCGCAGGGCCTCGAGCTCACCCGTGGACGACTTCTCGAGCCGCCACGACGGCGCGTCCGGCGGGAGCAGGGCCCGGTCGCGCACGAGGCGCGCCACCCGGCGGTCACCCGCCGCGGAGAGCAGGACCGCAGGCTCGTTGTCGGTCGCGGTCGCCTCGCGGAGGAGGAGCGGGAGCGGATCGATCCCTTCGGGGAGCTCGACGGCGCGCAGGCCGACGGCGCCCTCGAGGGTGGCCGTCCGGACGAACGCCCGGGCCGCGGCCGCGGACGCTCCGGAAGCCACGAGCCACGCCGTGTGACCGGCCGGCAGGGCCCGGGTCCGCGCGACCCAGTCCTTCACCGTCGTCGCGAGGTCCGAGGACGCCGTCCAGACCTCGTTGACCGCTGCGAAGGCCGCAGCCTCCAGCTCCCCTGGTGGGGGTTCCGCCGCGACCCAGTCCTCGCGGTACAGGACCTCGGCCACCTCGACCGCGTCGCGGAGCGCGCGCGACCGCAGGCCACGAACCTCGGCGACGACGTTGCCGTCGGCGTCGAGCAGGTCGAGGTCCGCGCGGTCGGCCTGCCGGTCGACGACGGCCCACACCACCACCCGCCCCGGCTGGACCCGGTACGCGGCCACCTCGAACGGCAGGCCGAGCTCACCCTCGCCGCCCGCGGCGCCGATCACGCCCTGGAACGCTGCGTCGAGCAGGGCCGGGGTCACGCCGCCGAACCCGTCGGGGACACCGTCCGGGAGCGCGAGGCGCACCAGCGCGCGGCCGGCCGTGCCCCACAGCCCGACCATCCCGCGGAACGCGGGGCCGTACTGCAACCCGCCGGCAGCGAACGCGGCCTGGGCCTCGTCCACCGACAGGGGCGGGAGCTCGGCGCGGAGCGCGTCGACGTCCCGGCGACCCGCCGGAACCGCGCCCGCCCGCACCATGGCGCCTGCGTGGCGCACGAACGCGCCGTCGGCGCCCTGCACGAAGAGCTGGACCTCGCCGTCCCCACCCGCGAGCACCTGCACGCGGGCGTTGGGCGCGAGCACCACCGGGCGCTCGAGCGACACGTCCGCCACCTCGACCCACTCGCCGAGCGCCTGCTCCCCGGCCGCGCGCATCACCTCGATCAGCGCCGCGCCCGGGACGATCACGCGCCCGCCCACGACGTGGTCGCCGAGCCACTCCAGCCGCCGCGTGCTCCACACGGCCTCGAAGGTGGTCCAGTCCCCCGCGATCGGCAGGCGCGCGCCGAGCAGCGCGTGCCCGGTGTCCGCGCCCGGGAGGCGGCCACCGATGGCCGCCGCATCGATCCAGTACCGACGCTTCTGCCACACCGTCTTCGGCAGCGGGATCCGCCGACCGGGGGCCACCAGGGCCTCCAGCGCGACCCGCTCGCCGGTGGCCCACCAGCCGCCCGCCGCCGTCAGGAACGCCTCGACCTCCGGCGACTCCGCCGGCGCCGAGACCACCGCTGCGTCGCGATCCCCGAGCGTCTGGGACACGAGGCCCGCCAACACGGGCCGCGAGCCCAGCTCGAGCACCTTCGTGGCGCCCTGCGCCCACGCTTCCGTGACCGCGTCCGCGAAGTGCACGGCGCTCCGGGCCTGATCGACCCAGTACTCCGCCGTGCCGAAGGCGTGCGCCGACCGGGCGGTCGCCACCACCGGGACACGCGCCGGGTGCACGGTGACCTGCGAGGCCGCCGCGCGCAGCGCGTCGAGCATGGGCTCCATGCGGGCCGAGTGGAACGCGTGCGACACGACCAGCTTCGTCGTCCGGACGCCACGCGCCACGAACACCGCTGCGACCTGCGCCACCGGCGCCTCGTCGCCCGACACCACCACCGACCGCGGCCCGTTCACGGCAGCGAGCTCCGCCCCGGGGACCAGCTCCGCCGCGACGTCTTCGGCGGACGCGCCGATCGCGACCATGGCGCCGCCTTCGGGCAACGCACCCATCGCGCGACCGCGGGCGGCCACGAGCTTCGCGGCGTCGCCGAGGGTCAACACCCCCGCTGCGACCGCGGCCGCGAACTCACCCACCGAGTGACCGATCACGAGCGAGGGCTCCACGCCGAGGCTCCGCCACAACGCGGTCGCGCCGACCTGGAACGCGAACAGCGCGGGCTGGGTCCACTCCGTCCGGTCGATGCGGCCGTCTTCGGCCCACATCACCGCCCGGAGGTCCTGCGGCAGGTGCGGACGCAGTGCCTCGACGGCGGCGTCGAACGCCTGGCGGAACACGGGGTACGCCGCGTAGAGCGCAGCGCCCATGCCGGCCTGCTGCGAGCCCTGGCCGGAGTACACGAACGCCGCGCGGCCCGGACGGCCACGGACCGGCGACAGCTTCGCGACGGATGCCGCCAGCGACGCCGCATCGGCGCCCACGGCGACCGCGCGCACCTCGAGCTCGCCGCGCTCGGCGAGCAGGCTCGCGCCCACGTCCGCCGGGTGCGCGGGCATCGCCACCAGCGCGCCGGCCAACGCCAGCACCGCCTCGGCGCTGCGCCCAGACACGGGCCACAGGTACGGTCCGTCGCCGCGCTCGGACACCGCGGACGACGAGGTCGGGGGCTCCTCGAACACGAGGTGGGCGTTCGTGCCCGACAGGCCGAACGACGACACCGCGGCCAGGCGCTTGCGCCCGGGCTCGGCCGCCCACGGGGTGGTCTGCTGCACGATCTGCAGCGGGAACTCGTCGAGCGGAAGCTCCGGGTTCGGCTCCGCGACGCGGGTGGGCGGCAGGGCGCCGTGCCGGAACGCGAGCAGGATCTTGAACACGCCGGCCATCGCGGCCGTGGCTTCGAGGTGGCCGACCACCGCCTTCGCGGAGCCGAGCCGCAGCGGACGGTCCGCCGGGCGGTCGGCCGCGTAGACCTCCGCCGCCGCGCGGACCTCGATCGGGTCGCCGAGCCGGGTCCCGGTGCCGTGGCACTCGAGGAAGTCGACGTCGGAGGGCGTCACGCCGCCGGCCGCGAGGGCCTCGCGCATCACGACCTGCTGGGCGGGTCCGGACGGGGCGGTGAGGCCCGAGGTCCGGCCGTCGTGGTTCACGGCCGAGCCGCGGATCACGCCGAGGATGCGGTCGCCGTCGCGCTGGGCGTCGGCGAGGCGCTTGAGCACCACGACGCCGCAGCCTTCGCCGCGCCCGTAGCCGTCGGCGTCGGCCGCGAAGGTCCGGCAGGTGCCGTCCTGCGACAGGGCGCCGATCTGCGCGAGCACGACCATGCCGCTGCCGTCGAGCAGCAGGTTCACGCCGCCGGCCACCGCAACGTCGCAGTCACCGGTCTGGAGGCCGCGCACGGCGTGGTGCATGGCGACCAGCGCCGACGAACACACCGTGTTGACCGCCATCACTGGGCCGCGCAGGCCGAGGGTGTAGGCGAAGCGGCCGGGGACGAACGAGCCGTCCGCGCCGGTGAGCGTGTAGGGCGAGGAGCGCTGCTCGGGGCTCAGCAGGTTGCCCCAGTCCGCCGACGCGACGCCGACGTACACGCCGGTGCGCGAGTCGCGGAGGCGGTCGGGCCGGAGCCCGGCGTCCTCGAGCGCCTCCCAGCCCACCTCGAGCACGAGCCGCTGCTGCGGGTCGAGCATCGCTGCCTCGGCGTCGGAGATGCCGAAGAAGGGCGCGTCGAAGGCCGAGGGGTCGGTCATGAACGCCGCGCGGGCCGCGTTCGTCTTGCCGGGCGCGATCTCGCCCGGCTGGTGGATCGCCGCGTGGTCCCAGCGATCGGCGGGGACCTCGGAAGCGACGGGCTCACCGCGCTCGAGCAGCCGCCAGTACGCCTCGGGGTCGTCGCCCCCGCCCGGGAACCGGCACGCCATGCCGACCACCGCGACCGCGCCGCCGTCCGTGGCGACCCGGGTGCGCGGCGCCGCGTGCGCGACCTCCGCGGGAACGAGGCGCTGGATCAGCATCGCCGTCAACGCGTCGACCGAGGGGTGGTCGAAGGCCACCGTGGCGGACAGGCGCTCCCCCACGCGCTTCGACAACACGTTGCGGAGCTCGACCGCCAGCAGGCTGTCCATCCCGAGCTCCTGGAGCGGCGTGGCGTCACCGACGCGCGCCTCCGGGACCCCGAGCACCTTCGCCACGTCCGCGCGGACCGCCGCGCGCACCACCGAAGCCCGCTCCGCCGGCGGGAGCGCAGCGAGCTGCCGGGCGAACACGCCACCGGCCGAGGCCGCTGCGCGCTGCGTCCGCACCCGCACCAGCGCCCGCAGGAGCGCAGGGACCTCCGCCACCGACCGGACCTCGGCCGGCAACACCAGCGGCGCCGCGACCGTCACCGCCGTCCCGCGACGCACCACCGACTCGAGCAGCGCCACACCTTCGCGGTCCCCGAGCTTGCGCACCGAGCCGTCCTGCTCGATCGACGCCGCCATCCCGCGGTCCGCCCACGGGCCCCACGCGATCGACACGCCCCGCAGCCCTGACGCCCGGCGCTCCCGCATCCGCTCGTCCAGCCACGCGTTCGCCGCCGCGTACGCGCTCTGGCCCGGAGAGCCCAGCGTCCCCGCGATCGACGAGTACACCAGGAACAGGTCCAGGTCCGCGCCCG
>JBIKWC010000541.1:0-2655 GCA_044356535.1 Myxococcota bacterium | reverse complement strand
CCCGCACCTCGGTCATCGTGTACCAGAGGCGGCCGTCGGCGCGCTCCCCGCGGTCGTGGACCGCCACGATGCCGGGGTGTTGCAGGCGCGCGGTCACCGTGGCTTCGGCGACGAACCGGGCGCGGGCCCAGGCGGAACCCACCCGGTCGGGGGCCAGGACCTTCATCGCGACGACGCAGCTCAGCAGCCGGTCCTCGACCCGTCGGACCTCGCCCATGCCGCCCTCTGCGAGGAGCCCTAGGTCGCGGTACCGCTCGCCGACCAGGGCAGGCCCCTCCGAGGGGCCGGGGTGGGTGGGACCGGGGTCGGTGGCCAGGGTCGACCGGGGCGTCGTGGTGTCCACCGCCGCATTCTGGGCCGTCCTGCCGACGCCGCGCAACCCGCGGGCGATAGGTGGGCCGCGGTGCCCTCTCCTCTCGCGAGCTTTGGTTCTCCGGTGTTCCTCGGGCGCGGGGGGATGCTGCCTGCGGGCACGCGGGACTCGATGGACCTCGCAGTGCAGCTGGGGCGCGAGCTGCTGGAGGTGGGCGCGAGCGGAGCGGCCGCAGTGGTGGAGGCCGCCATCGCGGGGTGGCCGGGGAGCGGTCAGGTCTCGCGCGACTGATCCGGTAGGGTCGACAGCTCCCCGCCGGTGGCCTCTTCCGCGACCATCAGCCCGCCGCGGGTCGCGCGCTGGCGGTGCGTGATCCGCTCCATCGCCGCCGCGAGCTCCCGGGTGCGGCCGCCGAACCACGGCTGGGCGCCGTGGAGCTCCTGAAGCGCGCGGTAGCCGTCGCCCCGCCCGTGCTCCGCGAGCCAGCGCACGGCCTCCGTCACCACCTCCGGATCGGGGCTCTGCAGCAGCGTCGCCGCCACCCGGTCTCCCGCCGCGGGCTGCAGCGCGAGCACCTCGAGCACCCGCCGCCCGAACGGCAGCGCGGGGTCCGCTGCCAGGGCGCGGCCTGCCGCCTCGACGAGCGCGCGCGCCGCCGGGGGCGCAGGCTGGGCGGAGACGAGGCAGATCAGGGACTCCCAGACCTCGGGAGCGAGCGCACCCGACGTGAGCTGCTGGACCACGGCCGCCAACGTCGAGGGCTCCGTGGGGAGCGCGGCCAGGGCGTCGAGCGCTGCGCCGAGCTCGTCGGGCGCCACGCCATCCAGCACCAGCGCAGCGACGTGTTCCCCGGTGCCGGTCGCGTGCCCCAGCGCCCTACGGACGGCCAGCGAGCCGGAGCGGGCTCCGTACGTGGGCGCGAAGGTCTGGAACCAGGGCGCGTCCTGCGTGCTCCACCGCACCAGGACCGCGTCCCGGACCGCCGGCAAGCCGTCGAGGGCGTGGGCCCACCGCGGATCCGTCGCGGGGCCACCCAGCCCGTCGGCGAGGCCGAGCGCCACCCGGAAGAGGTCCACGAGCCGCCCCGGGGACGAATGGGGTGCTGCGGGGAAGGTGAGCATCCCGTCCTGAACGCGCACCTCACGGTGGCGGACCAGGGACTCGCGGACGGGGGCCGACAGGCGGAAGAGGTCGTCGAGGGCGACGTCCACGTGGAAGAACACGTCGAACGACACGTCCCCCACCTGGCGGACCCGCCCGGGGCCCGTGGGGAGCGGCCGGGACAGGTGGCGGGGCACCAGCGTGAACCCGCGCGGCAGCCCTTCCACGCGGACCTGGAGCTGCCCGTCGACGGCGATGCGGACGTCGTGCCCGCCGCGCTCTCCGCTGGCGCCGTCCACCGACAGTCGCAGCCCCAGATCGCGGATCGCGTCCACCAGGGCCACGGGCCAGCCGGGAGGTGTGCGCTCGCCACCGACCCGGCTCGGCAGGCCGTCTCCGACGCGCAGCCAGGGGAGGCGGTCACCGGTGTGGTCGTGGTGGCGGGGCGGGAACGCCACCGGGGTGTCGAGGGTGGCGACGGCGACGGACAGCGGGCCCGCGGCGGGACCGGCGAGCAACGTGGTGCCGCAGGCCTGGCAGAACGTGCGGTCGCCGTGGGGTGGGTGGGGGAGGACGGCGGGTTGCCCGCCGGTGAGGCGGACAGCGTCCGGGAGGGCCCTGGCCCACACCATCACCGGGGCGCCGGTGGCCCGCTGGCACATCCGGCAGTGGCAGTACGCCACGTCCGACACCTCGCCATGGACGACGAACCGCACCGCACCGCAGCGGCAGCCTCCGGTCTGCACGTCAGGGCCGCAACACGACGCGGGAGGTGGCGACGGCCGCGACCTCGTCCGGGGACGTGAGCATCGGGAACGTCTGGTTCCCGAGCCACAGCGGCGCCTGGTCGGCGAAGTGGGGCGAGGTGTTGAGGCCGGACTGGCCGCCCGGGAGCACGTTCACGCCCGACCAGCCGTCGGGGCCGAGGGCCACCACCATCCGGAACACGGGCCCCGAGCCGTAGGTCCAGTCGTAGCGGTCGAACCCGGGGTTGCCGGCGTCCACGTTCAGGTGGTCGCCGTCGCGCGGGAACCACGGGAGTTCGGCCCGGGGGTCGTCCGACGGCAGGGACTCTCCGAGCGGGAGGAGGTCCGGCGAGACGGAGAACGGCTCGGTGAGGAAGCCGAACTCCTCGTCGTCGAGGAACTGCGACAGGATCGACTCCATCCGGGCCAGGTGCCGGTAGCCCCACCGCCACTCGTCCATGTCATCGGTGCCGAAGCCGCCGTAGCCGGGCCGGT
>JBIKWC010000542.1:0-2655 GCA_044356535.1 Myxococcota bacterium | reverse complement strand
CGCGGGCTCGCGCGCACGTCGGGCTCCGAAGGCGCGCGCGAGGTGCTCCTGGCCCACCTCACCGACGCTGGGGAAGCCGCGCCGGTGCGGGCCCAGTGTGCGGTCACCCTCGCCGGCTGGGGGGTCGTCGAGGCCGTCGGGCCCACCCTCACCGCCTTGCGGACAGCGGATCCCGAGTCCCGGTACTGGCTCGCCTGGTCGCTGCACGCGCTCGATACCCCCGAGGCCCGCGCGGAGCTGCGGGAGCTCACCGCGGACCCCGACCTGTACGTGGCGGCCTCGGCGCGCGAGTGGGCGCCGTGATCGGGGCCTGGCTCGTGTTCGGGGCGTTCGCGGCCTCGCCCTCCCGGGTGGCTGCGCTCGCGGACTACGGCTCCAGCGACGAGCAGCTCGCCCACGCCCTCGAGGCGGGCAAGCGGGGCGCGCGGTTGCCGAAGCGCAGCAGCCGGGGTGCACCCACCCGCGCCGTTGCCTGGCAGGTGGTCGGGCGCCTGCAGGTGGCGGATCCACGGGTCGTCGACGACGCGATCCGCGCGTTCTCCGCGCCGTCGAACGATCGCGCGGTCCGCTCCTCCGCTGCGTGGGCGCTGGGGGAGCTCGGCCGCCCCCTGCCCTGGGACGACCGCAGCCGCGCCATCACCGACGCGCTGCTGGCGGCCATGGCCGAAGACGGCCTCGACGCGGACACCGCGTACTACACCGTCGAGGCCCTCGGGAAGGTGTACCCGCAACACGAACACACGCTCGACGAGGATCTGGCGGCGGCGAAGGGGCTGAACGCGCTCGCAGCCCGCCAGCGGGACCAGCTCCCCGCCATCTACTACCTCGTCCAGCAGCGGGTCCTGTCGCTCGACGTCACCATCCGCCTCCTCCGCGACGTGGTCGTCGCCGCCGACCGCGACCCCACCGACACGCAGCTCGCCGAGGCCTATTCGGGCGCGTTGTCCATGGTGCGGTGGCTGGGGGGGCACCAGGAGCAGCTCTCCGTCACGTTCGCCGAGCGGCGGGTGCAGATCGAGGCCGCGTTCGACGGGCTCCTCGACGCGTTGTCCCTCGAGGATCGGCGCGTGGTGCTGATGGTGTTGTGGTCGCTCGGCGAGGTGGCGGAGGACCCCGTCTTCGCGGACCTCGTAGCCGAGCGGATGGCGCCGTTCGCGGCCGCCGGGGACCCGTCCGTGCGGCTCGTGGTCGCGGGCAGCCTGGCCCACCTCGACGCTTCCGGACCGGCCCGCCAGGCCCTGCGCACCGAACTCCTCGCCCACGAGAAGGACGACCGCGTGCTCCGGCTCCTGGCCGCCCTCCACCCCGAGCCCGAGGCGATGGACGTGATCCAGCGCGTGTACGGCGTGGCGCCCCGTCCATGATCCAGGTTCGATCGGCCTCGGTACGCGGGGGGTCCAGGGGGAAGCGCCCCCTGGCAGGGGATTCGGGGGACTGGTCCCCCGAGGGGGTGTCGGGGGCGGAGCCCCTGACCCACACGATAGACACGAAAATTGAGCTTCGCTCGCGCGAAGCGCGAGCGATGGTCAAGGTCGGGCTGGCGCTGGCGGTCTGGGGCTGTCATCCGGTGGCGCCGGAGGCCCCGCTCCGCCGGGAGTTCGGCTCCTTCGTGCCGTGTACGGGCCTGTCGCGGGTGCCCACCGACCAGGTCCGCGCGGTGTTCGCCCAGGGGTACGCGGGCACGTTGTCGCCCGAGGCGGGCCCCACGCGGACCGTCGACGTCCTCACGGTGGTCACGCACGCCGGCGACCTCGTGTTCAGCGACATCGTGCACCCCGAAGACCGCTCCCAGGTGTACGTCCACTGCAAGCTCGACCCCGCGAGCCTCGCGGTGGCGCCCATCGCGGGTTCGGTGAGCGGGGGTTGGGTGTTCACGCCGGCGCGCGACGTGCTCCAGAGCCTGGACTCGGGCTTCGGCCTGACGGTCCGCGCCGGGGGCGTGGTCGAGCACCTCGTGTACCCCCCGCGCTACGACACGGCGGCGTACTCGCCGTTCGACCGGGAGGCGCCGCCGAAGCCGCCGGGGGATCGTGGGTCGAGCCCGCCGCCCGGAGGCCGCGCTGCAGGCGGGGCGCGCGGGGAGGACGGCGAGGACGGCGAAGACGGGGGCGACGGCGGGGACGGCGACGACGGCGCGCTCACCGGGCAGTCGGGCGGCGATGGGGGTGGGGGCGGCGCGGGCAGCCCGGGGGTGGACGGCGCACCCGGGGCCGTGGGGGCGCCCGGCGGGGACGGCACGGACGCTGCCGACGGCGGAGACGGGGGCGACGGCGGCGACGGCTTCCGCGGCGGGCCGGGTGGAGACGGGTTCGACGGCGCGCGCGGGGAAGACGGCCCCTCCCTGCGGATCGGGTTCCGGCCCATCCGGTCGCCGTTCTACCCCGACGAGGAGCTCGTGTTCGCCGAGGTCGTCGCCACCTGGTCCGGCGGGTACCGGACCGAGCGCCTCAACTACGTGTTCCACCCCCGCCAGGGGTTCCGCTTCCGCTCGGTCGGCGGCGCGGGTGGGGACGGCGGCCAGGGGGGACGCGGCGGAGACGGCGGAGACGGCGGCGCGGGCGGTCCCGGTGGCCCGGGGGGACCCGGCGGCCTGGGCGGCGCGGGGGGTCCGGCAGGCACGGTGGGCACGCCGACGGAGGGCGTCCCCGCAGGCAG
>JBIKWC010000285.1:0-9349 GCA_044356535.1 Myxococcota bacterium | reverse complement strand
GCTGGGACCGTTCACCCATGGGGCGACCCTCCTGTTGTTCGTGTTGAATCAACAGGAACATACCATGTTCCTACACAATTGGGGTGGTCGCCATGGGTGGACGTCTACCCGACGCATGGTCCGGGCTTAGGGATAGAATTTCCAGATGCGATAGGCCGGCGTGCAGATAGGTCCGACGCACATTCTCTGTACGCCATCCATTCAGACTGCCCTAAAGCCGTCGCTGCAGTTCCTTCATAGAAGTCGCTGTATCTGCGGCTGAGAGTGGAGTCTCCTCCCGACGCTTCATGGTGGCAGCCGTCACGATCGCTCGGGCGGTCGCATTCACTTGGCTTGTGACGATGCGAAGTCGTCCGAGGGTGTCAACGCAAGCCGCCACGCTTGCAACAAGAACCGCGAACATCCCGATGGAGTACAGGTTGACCAAGATGGCGCCAGGAATGCCGGCTAAGGCAATGGCAGTACTGAGTATTCTAGCCCGTCGAGTGAGAATACGACAGTCTCGTTCAAGCGCGCTGGACTGTGCGAGCCGCGAGACCACATCGCTGTCTCGGGCGGGTCGCGGCTCGGCAGCGATTCCCCTCGATGCGACGAGATGTGCTGCAATGCTCAACCCTGATGCCATGGAAGAGGAATGGGTGGATACCTTCCATAGCAAAGACGGCGCAACTGGGAGGAGGGCAAGCGCAAATAGGGGCAGCGAGTACTCGAGGGCTAGCTCCAATGCTATTTTGGGTCCTAGCGTAAGCGCGACCCGCAATGTTGGCGTCGTCGCGATTACGTTTGCCGCCAAGAACGCCAAGACTCCCCACCACGCGTAAACAGGGGGCCAGATCGAAGACCATATCGTGTTGTCCAGCGTCTGGACTGGCCCCACGTCCCCGAGTTCCGAGAGAACCAAGTATGGTCGAATGTCGTTTGTTAGGCACCGCGGATCCCGATCTCGGCTACCGTGCTTGCACCACCACCATGCCAGGATCATTTCATCATGAAACCTCTCCTCGGGAGTTTTGGGTTCTTGCGGTACCTCAACGGGTTTGGCCTCGGCGCGGCCTGCTACCGCATCAATGGCGTACAGGACCGCCGCCTCAATATGCTCGCGTGATAGCTGCGAGTGCTCTTGCAACAAATGCTCCACAGTCCGCCCATGCACAAGCTGGTCGAGAATGTACTCGACCGTGATCCGTGTGCCAGCGATAACTGGCTTACCTCCTCCGGTCGTGTGGTCGCGAGCGATCTGAGTCATCTATACGTCCGGGGGCGCTGCCGCCATCGCAGACAGGATGTGGGAGCCGTTAGGCCGGCAACCGCCTGCTGTCTGTGCAGGGAGGCGTGAGTTCTCCTGCATCACGACAGGAATAGCACGGGAGCAAGATAGGATGGCCCATGTCCACCGTGAACCCGCTCCTCCAGCTCCGCGCGGGTCACGCCGCCGCCGCCGCGCGCAAGCGACACTTGGCGCGAGCCGAGGGGCCCCAGCCAGAGCGCGCAGTCGCCCTGGCGCAGGCCGCGATCGAGGCCTTGGTGGCCATGGGCCAGTTCCCTGGTCCACCTGACCCGGTCCGCGAACGCGCTGTCGAGGTCGTCCGGGCGCGGTGGGTCGCGATCCAGCGGCGGGCCCTGGCGTTGCGGGAACCCTGAGCCCGGGGGTACCTTCGGAGCGTGTGGGGGTGACGGTACTGTGAGGCATTTAAGGCAGTTTTTCTGCGGGACGCAGAGGTTCGCAGAGGACGTCGCAGAGGTTCACAGAGAGGGCAAGAAGAAGAAAGAAGAGAAGAGAGAGTCAGCGGCGTTCGGGATCGAGGATGCGACGCGTGATGCCATCGACGAGCCGGACGACGTTGAAGTTGAGCAACAGGCCGACCGCGAGGCCAGAGAACTTCATGTAGGTGAGGAGCTGGGCGGCGTGTACGGGAAGGACGCGCTCCACAGCCTTCACCTCCACGACGACAGCGGCGTCGACGACGAGATCCATCCGGTATCCGGTGTCGAGCGTGAGCCCATCGAACGTGAGCGGAGCGGCCGCCTGGCGCACCACGCGGTGGCCCCGCTGGACGAGTGTGTGCTCGAGACAGGCCTCGTACGCAGCCTCCAGGAGCCCGGGCCCCAGCGCGGAGTGGACGTAGAAGGCTGCTTTCAAGATGTGTTCGGTCCTGGGGTCGTTCTGTCCGGCGGTCACGTTCACCTCGGCTCTCCGCGTACCCCGACCACACCCGTTCCGGACCTCCACCCGTCCCGGATTTCCCCTGGTTCCTCCTCCTTCTGGGTGCTCCTCTGTGAACCTCTGCGACGTCCTCTGCGAACCTCTGCGTCCCGCAGAAAAACAGGCCCCGCGGACGCACTCTCGACGGCCAACCCCATCAGGCCGGGAGGCTCACCAGGAGTGGCGCACCCGGGTAGCAACGCCAGCGGTCAGGAGGTCCTCCGCCAGCTCGCCCAGCGCAGCGGCGTCCTGCTCCCACCCCGAGGGAAGGCCGGTGGGCAGGTCCGCGTACACCAGCTCGCCCTCCGGATCCCGCGCCAACACCACGTTCACCGGGGACCCGCCCGGCGGCACCGACGTGGTGAGCGCGCCGTCCACCACCACCCCCGAGACGTCCCCGGCCTCCACACGCTCCGCGAAGGCCGGCACGTCCGCGGAGAACGCGAGGCGCACCGAGCCCTCCAGCCAGCGCACGCCCTCGCCCCCGCTCCCCAACACGAACGCCTCGGGCTCGCCCTGCACCGCGCGCAGCGAGGCCTCGAACCGCCCGAGGTCCGCGACCGGGCCCGGGTGGTGGGCCGCCAGCCAGTCCGCGAACCGCAACCCCAGCGGCCGACGCACCCAGGGGTCGGCGGCGACGAAGGCGGGGACGAGGTCGAGGTCGGTGTCGCTCGCGAGCGCCAACACCAGCGGGGTCACGGTCTCGAGCCCCGCCCGCACCTGCTCGACCGCGCGGCTCGGCGCCCCGGCCACCGGGTACCCCGTGGCGAACACCACCTCCGCCGGGGGCCACGCGTAGCGCGCAGCGCGCTCGTCCCAGTCCTTGACCAGCGCGCCGGGCGCGGCCCCTTCGGCCAGGCGGCGCACCAGCGTGGTGGCGGCCCGCAGCTCGGGGGCGGGGCGGTCGGCGACGACCTGGAGCATGCGCTGGGCGAGGTCGGCCGCCACGTGCCGCGCCGCGCCCCCCGCGGTCGGCGCCAGCGGCGTCCCCTCGGTGAGGGCCCGGAACACCTCCTGCGCGCGCGTGATCAGCGCCTCGAGCTCGGTGGCGGCGCCGGCGGCGGGCTCGGCGCGGAAGTGCTCGGCCCAGATCGCGAAGGCGCGCGACGCCAGGCGGGGGCCGTGGGCGGCGGCGTAGGCCACGCCGTCGGAGCACAGGTCGAGCGAGCCGTACACGTGGGGGTGCAGGGTCCCGGTGCGCAGGGTGCGGGCCACGGCCGCCAGCTCGCGGTCGACGAACCGCCGGGCGTCGGTGAGCAGGGACGTGGCGCGCGCGGGGTCCACCGGGGCGGGGCCCTCGGCGGCGGCGCGGGCGCAGGCGGCGCAGAACGTGCGGAACTGGGGCTCGGCGTGGCGCGGACACCGGCGCAGGCCGACCTCGTCGAGGAAGTACCAGAGCACCACGGGCACGAGCTCGGCGACGCGCCCGGCGGTGGCGTGGAACAGGGGCGACGCGCCGGGGCGCCAGGCGGAGCCGACGAGGCCGTGGCACAGCTCGTGGGTGGTCCACTTGGCGCGGTGCCCGGGGTGGAAGCCGCCGACGGGGAGCTCGTGGCGGAAGGACTGGTACTTGGCCTCGGGCAACACGCCGTCGGCCCACTCGGGCGGGGCGGCGTCGGCCTCGCGCCCCGGGGTGACCCAGGCGTCGGGCAGGTCGAGGAACGCGCGGTGCTCGTGGTGCGCCAGGAACAGGCCGCTGTGGTGCGCGAGCCGGCCGACGGCGGCGGCGGCCGGAGACCGCGTGAACTCCGGCGTCGGCGGTCCGGAAGGGAAGGGGCCGGTGGCGGGTCGGGACAGGTGCTGGAGGGCGGCGTCGAGGTCCACGGGCGTCTCCTCCGGGGCGCAGACCGTAGCCGGGGCGCCGCGTCGCGTACACTGTCGGCCCGGAGGGTCCCGTGTGGTGGTTGTCCGTCGTCGCCGCCTCGCACGCCCAGAGCGTGGAGATCACCGTCACCGACCCGCTGGTCACCTCGATCGTGCTCACGTGCGCGGACGGGCGCTACGAGCTGCCGGTGCGCAACGGCGTGGCGGGCATGGAGAAGACGCCGAGCCAGTGCCAGGTGTCGATGTACCGCACGTCGGGCGTGGTGAACCAGCCGGGGAAGTGGACCTGCACGCTGGACCGGTGCAGCCAGACGGAGGTGGACCACCGCCCGGTGACGGACGGGCCGGGCCGGATCAACGTGATCCTGACGACGCCGCAGCCGCCGGGTGCTTCGCTGGAGATCACGTGTGCGTCGGGGTACCGGACGCGGACGGAGATCTCGCTGAACACGGCGGTGTTCGAGGGGATCCCGGCGGAGCAGTGCACGATGTTCTTCAAGGGGACGGTGCCGGCGAAGTTCGGGCCGATCACGGCGGGGACGTGGTCGTGTGGGCTGTCGAACACGGTGGCGGTCTGTACGAAGCGCTAGTCGTAGCGGCCTTCATTGCACCAAGGTGCAGCCTCGCAGCCTGGCCCATCGCTGGTCGCGTCGAGTCGACTCCACAGTCCCCCGGAATCCGGTAGCAGAGCCCGTCTGCGTTCTCGTAGTCCAACAGCATCTCTGCGAATGCACAGTACCCAGAGGTGCCGGAGATCGATTCGGAGTAGTCGGACCAGTACCGGGCCGGTCCTGACACCTCCGTCCACACGAAGCACGGGGGATCATTGGGGTTTGATGGGTCGAACACGAACACGGGGAACGTGATCGGTTCGTCCCCCGTGGGGGTGTTGCCGCTGTCTGGGGCGCGGGTCGCCACGCTCGAACAGGCCACGCCGAGGACGCAGCTCGCCCAGGTCAGCTCACGTCGCATGGTCCCCCCTATCGCTCTGGCCGGGTCGTGCGTGAGGGACTCGCCGACCTCGAGATCGGAATCCTCGAAGAAGAAGCTGTAGAACACCAGCACCCTTCGTAGTTGGCCGTACCTGTGTTCGCCGCGAGGGAATCGAGCTGTGGAGGTGTGTACCGAGGATGCTCTCGTCACGGCGCCGGCGACGTCGCGTCGGGCGGTGGAGCGACGCTCACCAGCGCGATCCACTCGTTCGAGGACTTCGGGAGGGGGTCGGGTGCCGGGGAGAACAGCGAGTCCGCGCTCGTGCGGAAGATGGGCGCGGAGCCGTGCACCTGGGTCGTCCGTGGTTCGTAGCCCACCTTCACCCATCGGACGTCCCTCTCCTCCAGCCAGCCCAGGCCCGCCACGTTCCAGACCCAGGTCTCACGGAGGCCGGTGAAGTGGATCTCCGCTGCGTCTTCGACCCGGCCCCCGCTCGTCGCGACGCCCGACGCCCGCGGCACGCCCCAGCGCTCCCCCCGCCACGCGACGTGGGGCGCGACCTCGAAGCGCTCCCCATCGAGCGTCACCTCGACGGTCCGGTCGCCGCCGTTGTACACGACCAGGGTGGTGGTCGAGGCCCAGACCCACAGCCAGGTCGACGCGCAGAGCCCGAGCATGCCCAGGCCGGCGGACGCGAACCCCGGGGGCTTCGACACCCGGGGGCGCGAGACGCGGAAGGTCTGGGGCGACGGCGGCACCGGCTCCAGCGGGAGGGGCGGGAGCGCCCGGACGGACGGGGGCGCCTGCGCCGGCGCCAGAGGCACGTGGTCGAGGATCGACAACGCGCGGTCCAGGCTCGCGGTGCGGGCCCTGCCGATGCCCGCGAGCAGGGCGCGGATCCGGTCGGGCGGGTCGGAGCGGGTGGGCCGCGGTCCGAGCTCCAGGTGCGGCAGCTCCGGGTCGTTGGCCTCCGCGGCGTGGACCCAGTCGGAGACCGCCTGCCACGGTGTGCCCACGAGCTCGCGCGACGACGACCCGGTGGTCAGGGCGCGGTAGAGAGCGTCCCACCCCCGGGCCTGGTCGATCGCCTCGGCCAACGCGGCGGACCAGGGCTGTCCGAGCCGCTCCGCCAGCACGCTCGCGGCGGCCCATCGAGCGAGCACCTCGCCCCTGAGGGTGGACGCCGCGGAGTCGCAGCCCGCCGCGAGGCTCTCGGCGACCTGCCGTGCCATTCCCACGGTGAGGTTGCGCTCGCCGTGGCGACGCCGACTCCCGGTCGGGGCCGCGAACGCGTACCGGAGCAATCCGTCGCGCTCGAGCTGGCGCTCGAGGAGCTCCCGGACGGCGGGCCCGTGGTCGCGGCACGCGGCGTCGAAGAGCTCGGCCTCGGGCAGGGTTCGGCATCGGGCGATCTCGACGGCGAGGTCGCCGGGACCGGGCATGCCGACGAGCCAGACCGCAGCCGAGACCCGGGGCGGCATCGTCGACGGCGGGGGAGGGGGAACGGGGGATCGGTTCGCGAGGGCTGCCTCCACCGCGCCCGACAGCGACGCCGCCTCCACCAGCGGGTGCGCGGGGCCGGCAGGTCCCCCATCGCCACGTCGGTCGCCAGGCTCGCGAGCAACCAACGGGGCAGCTCGGAGGTGGCGGGACCAGAGGACGCCCGCTGCGAGGCGTGCAACGCCGCCGCCTCCGCGTGCAGGCGAGCCCGCGCCAGGCGGGCCTCGACCCGCGCGAGCCCCGCGTCCCCGAGCCGCTCGCGGAGCAGCCGCCCGGCGCGCTCCGCCGCGCGCGCGTCGAGCCGCGCGTGGATCACGGCGAGGGGCAAGCCGAACGGGGCGAAGGCGTACCCGGGCAGGAGCGGCAGGACGGCGACGACGAGCGCGATCATCAGGGTCGCTTCCTCCATCGGCGGCGCCATCGGACGGAGGGAGGTCGCAGCCGCAAGCCGCCGGGCGAGGCCCCAGGGGGGTCGGACGAGCGCCGCCGCGATCTGCGCGTCCATCTCGTCGGGCTCGAGCAGCTCGAGGGCGGCGAGCCCGATCGCGAGGCCTCCGTCCCGAGTCCTCTCGACCTCGGCGTCGGCCCGCAGCCACAGCGCCTTCGGAGCGGCGACCCCCAGGTCCCGCGCGAGCGCTACGACCCGTGCTCCCGGGGCCGGATCGTCGACGACCACACCCGTCGGCTGCTGCAGCGCGAACCCGGTCACGAGGAGGCGGAGCAACATCACCACCGCGACCAGGCCGACCCCCAGCGTCCCGCTCGACCCCGTCTCCCAGCCGAACCACGCGATCCACAGCGCGGCGCTCGGCAGCGTGACGACTCCGATACCCAGAGGTCCTGCCGCTCCGACCTCGGCCCAGCGCCACGCCGCCTCTCGGGTCTGCTCCACCGTCCCTCCCCATGACCTCAATGTCCCGACCGCGTCGGCCGTCACGCGCGCGACCGGAACTCCACTACGCGTGGTCCGCAGCGTCCGCGCCCTGCCACGCCTTCCGGTCGAACATCACGAGCGGGGGAGACAGGTAGGATAGGGGCCTCCGCCATGGTCCAGCTGCATCGCCGGCTTACCTGGGCATGGCCTGGAGGGTAGCACGAGTCGGACGGTCGGTGTGACGTTCACGCATCAAGACGTCCTGCAAGCGTCGGTTCTGGTCGGTCCCTTTGGTCCACCACGGATCGCCACGAGGCCGAGTAACTCGATGGGGTTGTCGCCCGTGTAGGAGAACCCATCGCGAAGGGCGCACCATGTCAAACATCGCGTTCGTTGATGCGCGCTTCAAGCGAGTACCCTTTGCGCTCCAAGAGTTGCAAGCACATTTCCCAGACGTTCATGTTGGAGGAACGTCCCAAAGTGCGGCCCCCCAGTCCGCCGTACCAACCCGGCGGGACGAGTCCGGTACGCCCGGCGGCCCGGTGCCAGTATGTCCCACGTCGCCTGCCCTCGGGGTGCGGTCAACGCCCGGATGACCTGCGGCTGGCCACGCCCGAGCGGAGCGAGGGGACGGGCGGCCGTCTGGTCCATCCGACGTTGGACGCGACCTGCGACGTCCGGACCGGCTGTCAAGCGACATCCGCCTCGCCCAGCGATGTCCACACTTGGCGACGCTAGAGTTTGCGCCACCGCCGTGGTGCGGACCAGGTCCGGCCGCTGGCCTCCGGGGTGGGCGACGCTCGCACCGCGCGACGCCCTGCCGACACGAACAGTGCGGACCACGCCGCTCGCCACGCGGCCCCTCGAGCTGGCGACCACCGCCGCCGCCCGGGGACGCCCGCCGGGCGCGACCTCCGTTGCCGGCACGAACAGTGCGGCCCGTGCCGTCCGCCCCCTGGCCCTCTCGACCGGCGCCACCGCCTGCCCGAACCGGAGCGCCGGCCCGGGGTGGGACACCCCGGGTACCCCTCGATGCGGCGGAGCGCCTGTCGCCACTACTCGTCCTCGAAAGCATCACGATCGATGCGCGGAATTCGATATGCGGCCCCATACTGCACGCCTACACCATGCCGAATCATCAGGCGGGTCAGCCGATCGCCATCAATGAGAACCAGCGCACCGCGCGCCCGTTCGGCAGCCTGGATCGCGGAGCGTGTGAACTCGCTCGTTGTCAAAAGAATACCCTTTGAGGCCCCCTGAAGCTGCAGAGCCCCCATAAACCCCTGGATCTCCGGGCTGCCCACGGCGTTGCGCCACCGCTTCGCCTGGACGTGAACCTTCTCCAGGCCCAGCGTGTCGAGCGTGATGATGCCGTCGATGCCGCCATCACCGGACCCGCCGACCCGACGCAGGTCATCCGGTGTCGCTCCGTACCCGAGCTTGAGGAGCAAGTCGAGGACGAGGTTCTCGAAGAACAGAGGCGAGCACTCGAGAATCGCCACCTTCAAGTCTCGTGCGACGCTAGCCTCCAATTCCGCGTGAGCAGACGCGATGCGCTCCTCGGGAGACAACAACGATCCAGGCGACTGCGCAGGAAGAGCGTCCGCCGCGGTCCGCTCGCCTCCCTTGGCGCTCGCGATCCGCTCGATCTCTTTGGGGGGCAAGCTCCCGTACCGATTTGCAAGCTTGAGACCTTCCTCGGTGATCGTCCAGATGCCGCGTGCTGGACTATTCGACAAACCTGCGCGCTTGAGCCGATCCTGCGCCCACAAGATTCGGTTCTTGTAGATCGGCTGTCGTCCACTCGGAAGTAGGGCCTCACGATCCTCAACGGTGAGGCCGGCGTGGTTCGCGAGGACCTCATACGCGTCGGCCACTCGAACGACGGGGGGATCGGCCTTTGCTAGGTGTCGGAGCAGCGGCTCGATAAATCTGTCGTACGTCGGGACGGGCACGCGGGCCTCCGGGCCAAGCACACTATCCGGGCCTACGGGAACGATGCACACCGCTCGCCT
>JBIKWC010000540.1:0-2666 GCA_044356535.1 Myxococcota bacterium | reverse complement strand
CGTACTACCTGGAGTGCGCCCTTCACTCCTGCGAGGACCACCAGTTTACCGGCGACCTCGCTGCGGACTTCGAGAGGCTCGCCGGGCGTCTGACCTCGTTCAGCTATGGAACGTCGAAGGTCCCGCGCATCGCGGGCGAGGGGGACCTGCTCTCGCCGGGTGAATGGACGAGCGAGAACTTCACCCGCTTCCAGACCCAGCTCCGCTCCTCCCTCGGCCAGGTTCGTGCCGCCCGAACCAGCTGGGACTCGGCATCCGCTCGACGCTTCTGGATCAGTGCGTTCAACGGCTACACCGCGTGAGGCCACCGCACCCGTACTCACTGGAGCTCCGCACGGAGGTGGCACGCGGCATGGCGCTCGCGGGCGTCGTGCTGGCGCTGGCATGGGGCTGGGTCCAGCAACGGCTTCCCTGGCAGGTACCGTGGTGGGTCGACACCCCAGCGGTGTTCGGGTTCTACGGTCTCCTCTTGTGGGGTCTCGACGCCTACCTGTGGCGCCAGCCCAACGTTGCCCGCCTCCTTCGAGTCCCGGACCTGCGTGGGCCCTGGCATGGAAGTGTGCGCTCGTCGACGGACCAATTCCAGCAGGAGCACCCCATCACGGTCGTCATCACGCAGTCGTGGTCCGCCCTCCGCATCGTGATGGAGGGTGCGTCGTCATCCTCCTGCAGCACAGCAGCCCACGTTTCCGAGGGCGCGGGAACGGAGTCGTTCGAGATCGTGTACGAGTACCTCAACACACCGCGCTCGGGCACGTCGGCCACCATGCACGCTCATCGAGGGACGGCTCACCTACGCCTTTCGTCCGACGGGACCGCCCTGACGGGGGAGTACTACACCGGACGCGACCGGCAAACACACGGAACCATCGAGCTGAAGCGCGGTTCACGCTAGGCAATTCCTCGGCGAGACCGGACCAGGGGTCTGCGGCGCACACCTTCGGCGGCGAGACTACGCGATGCCCGGGCCGGGTCAGGCCGCGATGGCTGGCATGATCGGGCCGTTCTGTTCCGGCTGCGCGCCGTTCGATCTCGGAACGCGCCGTGCCCAACCACAACCGAGCCAGCATGTCCTCCGATCGTCGCGAGTGGTTCCAACTTTCGGCAATTCCTCCCGAATTCGTTCCATCGTCGCCGCCATGAGTGAGGTGATCCGCCTCGTAGGCGGTAGATCCCCGCTGGCACGTCCCCTGCGTTGAGCCCCGTCGCGACCCCTCCGGTCGCTTCGGGAGCCCACCGTGAAGAAGCAGCCCCTCCGCGTCGAGGTCGTCCAGGTCCCCCGCGAGCACGCGCTCCGCAGCTGGGACTCTGCCCTCGACCTCCTCGCCGACGCCTTCGCCCAGCGCATCCTCGACAAGGCCCGCGCCGAGGCCGTCGCCGAGCTCGGGCTCACCCCCGACGAGGTCGCCCCCGAGCCCGACCGCACCGCCGAGCTCGCCCGCGCCCACGGCCTCGCGCTCGTCGGGGGTGACCGGTGAAGCTCGCACTCGACCTGCGGCCCGCGCTCGAGATGGGCGCGCTGTCCGCCAACGCCGAGCTCCAGGACCCCGACGTCCGCGTCGAGCTCGCGCCCGACCAGGCCCCCGCCGTGCACATCACCGAGGGCGCCGTCGACCTCCGCCTCCAGTTCCCCGACCCGGACGCCGCCCGCCGCTTCGTCGGCCGCGTGTCCGCGCTCCGCATCGCGCGCTCCTGACCCCCGGCCGACCGGGATGGGTCGGCAGCCGAGCGCCCGGCACCTGGCGCCGTTCTCTGGAGTTCCCCTTGGAAACCATCGTCCAGGCCGTCCACACCTTCGACGACCACCGCGTCACCACCGTCACGTACCAGGGCAGGCCCGCCTGGATCGCCCGCGAGGTCGGGGTCGCCCTCGGCTACGCGCAGGGCGGCAAGCGGTTCGCCAGCCGCATCACCGGCGAGTGGGCCGGCGAGTTCGTCGACGGCAAGGACTGCGCCGTGCTCAGCGGCCGCGAGGCCGTCCTCCTGCACCGCGCCGCCGGGCTCGAAGGTACCGAGCCGGTACCCTTGCGCAGCAACCGCGGCGTGCTCGTGCTGTTCGAGTCCGGGCTCTACCTCGCGCTCGCGAAGACCGAGAAGGAGGCCGGGATCCGGTTCCGTCGGTTCCTCGTCGACGAGGTGCTGCCCCAGCTCGCGCGCACCGGCCGCTACACCCCGCCGACGCCAGCCCCCGCGCCTCCGCGCCAGGAGCTCCTCCTGTTCGCGCTCCCCGCGCCCGCGAACCGCCCGCCCGTTGGGGACCGGGAGCGCCGCCTCGCCGCCCAGCACGCGTTCCGCGTCCGCCGGTTCGAGTCCGAGAGCCTGCGCGAGACCGTCCGCTTCCTCCACCACCTCGAGCGCATCGACCCCACCACCCGCGCCGCCTACGAGGTCGCCGCCGCCGAGATCGCGCTCGGGACCGAGCTCCCTGACCTCCGGCCGGTCGTTGAGGAACGGTGGCACACGCCCACGCAGATCGCGAGGATCACCGGGGTGTCTCTGCAGGTCGTTGGCCTCGCCATCAGCGAGCTCGGACTGCGCGGAGCCGAGGGGCTGTCGCGCCAGGTGATGGGCCGCGCGCGGCACGTCGAGAAGGTCGTGTTCTCGTGGGTCTACAACGACGAGGCCGTGTCCCGCATCCTCGCCGCGCTGCGTCGCGACGAGCCGCC
>JBIKWC010000283.1:0-9370 GCA_044356535.1 Myxococcota bacterium | reverse complement strand
TCCTCGATTCCTGATCCAGAGTTATCCAACGGTTGGAGGTCAGACTGAAGCTCAGGTTGAGACTGAATTCCTGACGTGCTGGTTCGAGTCCAGCCCCCCACATTCCGTCCTTCGGGACCCTGCGTGGGGGTGGCGGAACGGTAGACGCGCCGGTCACCCGGTGTCAGGGCTGAAACTCAGGTTCTTCCTCCGAGACTCAGTATCGTCGTGGTCGTCCTCTCGAATCCTGGCTCACCCTGCCGCAGGTGCGGACTCATACTCCGCCCGGTCCGCCAATTTCTCGTCTCCCCGCGCTCTCCGGGGGGACCCTATGGACCGGTAGTTCAAGTAGAACGGCGGCATCAGCATCAATTGCCAGGTTAAACGCCGTGGACGACGAAAGTCGCGACAACCTCTGGACCCGTGGGCAGGCTACGCTCACGGGTCCTCTTCCGTTGGGGACCGCTGGTCCAGCAGCTCCCGCGCCACCCGCGCGATGGCGTCGGTCGCGCCCGGTCGCAGGTCCTCGAGCAGCGGGAGCACCTCGTGGCGCAGCCGTGAGCGCAGGAACCGGGGCGCCGCGTTGGTGGGGTCCTCCCGCCAGGTGAGCCCCCGCGAGGCCGCGTACGCCGCGATGGCCCGACCCGGCACCGCGAGGAGGGGCCGCACGCACCGTCCCCGCTGCCACCCCATCGGCGCCAGGGCCGCGGGGCCGATGCCCCGGATCAGCTGCAGGAGTACGGTCTCCGCGAGGTCGTCGGCGTGGTGGGCCAGCGCCACGCGGTCGGCGTCGAGCCCGTCGAACACGGTGTACCGGGCCTCGCGCCACGCCGCTTCGGAGGCCGGGGTGGGCGGCAGGTCCACCCGCCGCACGGGCAGCCCCAGCGACCGCGCCAGGGTCCACACGAACGCGGCGTCGTCGCCGGAACCGGGCCGCGAGCGGTGATCCACCGTCACGACCTCCAGGCGCGCCCCGTGGGCCCGCGCCGTCCGCGCGAGCACGTCGAGGAGCGCCACCGAGTCCCGCCCCCCGCTCACTGCGACCGCTACCCGCTCGCCCGGCACCCACAACGCCCGCGTCCGGATCGCCTCCAGCACCTGGAACCGCAAGCGGTCCGGGTGGGCCGCTCCCCTCACCCGCCGGTCCCCGCCGACACCTTCATCAAGAGCTCGTAGCGGTCCGGCACGGCGCCCGACGTGGCCGCCTTCACGCGGTGCGCGGCGCCGCAGCGGCGGCAACGGTAGTGCAGCACCGGGAGCCCGGAGACGAGCTCCAGACCGACGGGATCGAACACCCCGCCGCAGGTGGCGGCGCGATCGCCCGGCACCACGTCCACGTGCAGGGAGCGCAGGCAGAACGGGCAGTGGTCGCGGTCGGTGACCCCGAGCGGCGGGACCTCCTCGCCGCAGTGGACACACGTGAAGCCCTCGTCGCGGCGCACGGGGTTGGTGCGGATCCGGCTCTCCCCCTCCCGCCCCCGGGCCAGGCGCAGGAGCCGTTTGGCCGGCCAGGCCTCGACCGCCTCGTCCGGCAGCTCCACGCCGCGTTCTCGCCCGACCGCCACGACCGCGGCCCGCAGTGCCGCGTCGGCGTCGAGCTCCGTGGCCAGCCGCTTCACGTCGCCCCGGGTCCGCGCACGCGCCAACACGTCCTCGGCGCGGCGCCGGAGCTCCGGAGTCACGGGACGCGCTCGATCACCACGTCCTCGACGACCGCCCCCTGGCGGAGCTGCTGCGCGACGTACAACCCGTGCACCACCTCCCCGAAGCGGGTGTACTCCGACGTGAGGTGCGGCTGATCGGACGTGGTCACGAACCACTGCGAACCTGCCGTGTCGCGGGCGTCCTCGCGGGCCATCCCGAGGCTCCCGGCGTCGAAGGGGAGCTCCGAGTCTTCGTCCGGCAGGGTGAAGCCGGGCCCGCCCCAGCCGTCGCCGCGCGGGCATCCCGTCTGCGCCACGAAGCCCGGGACGACGCGGTGGAACACCTGGCCGTCGAAGTACCCGGCCTCCGCCAGAGACGCGAAGGTAGCGACGGCCAGCGGCGCGCGGACCGGGTCGAGGGCGACCACGAACTCGCCCTGGTCGGTCGAGATCCGCGCCGACCGGATGGTGCGGATCGCTGCCAGGTCGGCGGGGCGGGCCACCACGTCGAAGGTCTCCTCCCCGAGCGGGACGCGCCAGGAGGCCGGCGCGGGCGCGACGGTGGCGGTGGGCGCCGGCAACCCCACCACCTTGGCGACGGCGGTCGCGTGGGCCACCGTGGCGGCCTCGGCCACCCCGAGCGCGGCGAACGCGGGCTTGAGCTTCGCGTCCTTCGCCGGGAGCGCCCGCTTGTCGGCCTGCAACGCGGCGTCGAGCGTGGCCCAGCCCTGGGCCCGTACCACGGGGTCGGCCTCGGTCGAGAGGAGCGTGCGCAGGAGGGGTGCCGCGACCTTGGGAGGGAGCTCGCCCGCGCGGTCGGCAGCGAGCTGGCGGACGAGGGGATCGGCGGCCGCGAGGAGCCGCTCGATCGCGGGAGCGGTCGGTGGGCGTTCGGCCCACGCCCCGGCCGCGGCGGAGCGGATCACGGGCTCCGGCGCCTGTGCAGCGTATCGGACGAGCAGGGCGTCGTCGTCGAGCGCCTCGACCCAGGCGGCGCGAACCACCGTGGAGGTGCCTGCGTCCTCGGCTGCGCCGGGGTCGGAGACGTGCAGGGCGCGCACCACTCGCGCCTGCTCCCACGGATCGGTCACCCGCGCGAGGTGGCCGCGCAGGACCTCCTCGCGGGACGCGTCGGGGTGGCGGCCGATCGCGTCGATCGTGGCGTAGCGGATCCAGGGATCCCGATCGTGGAGGAACCCGGAGAGCACGGCGGGCTCTGCGTCGTCGGGGCCCAGCGCACCGAGCACCGCCACCTGGACGAGCCGCGGGGCGTCCGTCATGGCGACGAGGAACCGCTCGGTGCGCTCCTCGTCCGGCAACGTGGGCCAGACGGCCTTCACGAGCCATGCGCGGGCTTCCGGGGACGGCCCGGCGTCCAGCGCGCGAAGCAGGTCGGGGACGGCCTGTTCGGGGACCGGCTTGCGGATGCGAGCGAGGGCCCAGGCCACTGCGTCGACCTTGGCTGGGTCCCAGGTGTCCAGCGCTGCGACCAGCGGCTCGACGGCGAGCTCGAGGCCGAGGGTGCCACGCGACGCCAGCGTCCCGAGCGCCCGCGCAGCAGCGACCCCGACCGGGCCACGTTCGCCGAGCGCGGTGAGGAGCGCCTGCACGTCGCGCACGTCGCCCTGGCGGCCGATGGCCAGCACGATGGAGGCGGTGACCTCGTCGGGCTCGCCATCCGCCCGGCGCCACCACGTCCGGAGCTGCTCCGCCGCGCCGGGAGTCCAGCCGAAGGCCTGGGCCACGGCCACCCGCACCGCGGGCTCGGGATCGTCCGTCCACGCAGCGAGCGTCTCCACCGCGTCGGCCGTGCGGAGCCGCCCGAGCGCCCGGACCGCGGTCACCCGGGTCGCCACGTCGGAACCGGCGAGCTGGCTCTGGAACTGGACGGGGGGCTGCCGGTCCCACTCGAGGGCTGCGATCCGATCGAGCGTGGGGTCGTCGGCCCCCGCGAGAGCCGCGGAGAGCCAGTGAATCACCTGCTCTCCAACAGGGCGCGCGCGGCGAGCACTCCGGACGCACCCGAGCAACCACCACCCGGGTGGACGCCGCCCGACCCGAGGAACAGCCCGGAGACGCTGGTGGCGTGGCGACACGTGAGCGGGCCCGGGCGGCCCACCCACAACCGATCGAGGGCGACCTCGCCGTGGTGCAGGTGTCCACCCGTGAGCCCGAACGACGCCTCGAGGTCGGGTGCCACCAACACCTCGGCGCCCACGGTCACCGCGCGCACGTCGGGCTGGTGCTCGGCGAGGCGATCGAGCACGCGATCCAGGAGCTCCTGCTTGCGGGCCGGGGTCCACCCCCCTTCGAGCGCTCCGGGCGCGCCGAAGACGTGGAGGCTCGCCACGTGGTGGCCGGCCGGCGCCAGCGACGCGTCGGAGAGCGTGGGGACCCGGACCTCGAGCGCGGGGGACCGCGGCATGCGCCCGTGTTTCGCGTCGTCGAAGGCCCGCTCGAGGGCGCGGGGATCGTCGACGACCGCGTACCGTTCCGCGGGTACGCTCCCGTCGCGGAACGGGGGGAACGAAGACCACGCGAGGTGCACCTTCGCCGAGGTCACCCGGGTGCGCTGCGACCGGGCCTCGTCTTCGAGGGCGGGGGGGACCCGGGCCGGGTCGAGGAGCCCGAGCACGGTCGCGCGAGGGTCGAGGGCGCTGACCACGTAGCGGGACTCGACCTGCTCCCCGGTGTCGAGCTCGACGCCGCGCACGAACCGATCGCCGACCAGGATCCGACACACCGTGGCGCCGGTCCGGAGCTGCACCCGCCACGCCGCACACGCCTTCGTGAGGGCGTCCACGACGGCCGTGGGTCCACCGACCACCTCGGAGCCGCCGAGCGACAGGGCGAGGAGCAGCAGCCCGGCCGAGTGCGGGCTGCGGGGCCCCATGTACGCCCCGAGCAGAGCCGGCAGCGCCAGCGCGGCGCGACGCCGGGGGTCGGGCTCCCACTCGGACAGCCAGTCCTCCGCCGCGAGGACCCCCACCCGCGCGAGCTCGAGCATCACGTCTGCGCCCAACCGGCGCGCTGCGAAGGCGCGCTGGACGAGCGGCCACATCGGCGCGTCTCCGCCGAGCGCAGGCACCGGCTCGTCGAGGAACGACTCGACGACGCGGCGGACGGAGGCGGGCAGCGCAGGGATGGCAGCGGCAACACCGGCACCGGGCACGTACATGGCCGGCGTCTGGCGGAGCGCGAGGCCGTGCCGGTCGAGCTCCGTGGCCACCCGCACGAACGGCCGGACCCGGTCGGTGTCGTGGAGGATCCCCACGTGCCGGTACCCGGGGTGGAACTCTGCGCCGGCGCAGGAGCCCCCGAGCGTGGCGCGGGCCTCGACGACCACCACCTCGTGGCCTTCGCGCGCGAGGGCCACGGCTGCGGCGAGCCCGTTGTGGCCTCCTCCGACGACGATCGTGCGGACGGTCACAGCGCCGCCTGGTTCAACATGGTCTTCGCGCACAGGCCGCCCGGCGCGCCCATCACGCCGCCTCCGGGGTGCGCCCCCGACCCACACAGCCACAGGTTGCGGACCGGGGTGCGGTAGCGTGCGGCGGCCGGATGGGGACGTTGGAACAGGATCTGGTCCAGCGTGAGCTCCCCGTGGAAGATGTTGCCTTCGGTGAGCCCGAACTGCTGTTCGAGGTCCCACGGGGTGAGGATCTGGCGGTGGAGCACAGCTTCCTTCAGGCCCGGGGCATACTGGGCGAGGGTGTCCACCACGGCGTCCCCGAAGGCCTCGCGCTGGGTCGGCCAGCTCGCGGCGCCCCCGGCGAGGTCGTAGGGGGCGTACTGCACGAAGATGCTCATCACGTGTTTGCCCGGAGGGGCCATCGTCGGGTCGAGCAGCGACGGGATCACGACGTTGAGGTAGGGGCGGCGCGAGAAGGAGCCGTCCTTGGCGTCGTCGTACGCCGTCTCGAGGTACGCGGTGGACGGGGCGACGGCGATGTCGCCGCGCAGGTGGGGCCCGATCCCCGGCCGGCCGGTGAAGTCCGGGAGGTGGTCGAGCGCGAGGTTCACCTTGCCGGAGCTGCCCCGGCACTTGTACCGACCGAGCCGGGCGGCGAACTCGGGGGGAAGGTGTTCGTCGCCCACCAGCCGGCGGAACGTGAGGCGCGGCTCGAGCCCGCTCACGACCGCGCGGGCCTCGATCTCCTCCCCCGACTCGAGGATGACGCCATCGGCCTGCCCACCGCGGACGCGGATCCGGGCGACGGGGACCTCGGTGCGGATCTCGGCGCCCCAGTGGCGGGCAGCTGCGGCGATCGCGTCGCTCACGGCGCCGTTCCCGCCGCGCGCCACCCCCCACGCACGCGACGACCCGTCGATCTCACCCATGTAGTGGTGGAGGAGGACATAGGCGGTCCCCGGCGAACGGACCCCGAGGAACGTGCCGATGATGCCGCTGCACGCCATGGGCGCTTTGAGGACGTCGGACTCGAACCACTCGTCGAGGAGGTCCGCGGCGCTCATCAACGTGAGCTTGCGCTGCAGGTCGAGGTCGGTCGCCGACAAGCCGAGGGTGAGCCGGGCCAGCGAGGCGAGCTGGGCGAGGTCGGCCGGACGCAGAGAGGTGGGGTCCGGCGCCTGCTGGTCGATGAAGTGCCGCGCGAACCGCGCCAACCGGCCCATCGCCTTGCCGAACACCGGGTAGCGTTCGGCGTCGTGCGGGGAGAGGCGCGCGATCTCCTGCCTCGTCTGCTCCGGATCGGGCCACCGGCAGAGCCCGGGGCCGTCGAGGGCCGGCGTGTAGCTGCACTCGAGCGGGAGCAGCGACAAGCCGAACCGGGCGAGCTCGAGCTCGCGCCACAGCCACGGCCGCAGCAGGCTCACGACGTACGAACACACCGTGTACTTGAAGCCCGGGTACAGCTCCTCGGTGACCGCGGCCCCGCCGAGGACGTGGCGCCGCTCGAGGACGAGCACGGAGCGGCCGGCCTTGGCCAGGTACGCCGCACACGCGAGGCCGTTGTGGCCACCGCCCACGACGACCGCGTCGTACCGCTTGCCCATCAGGTCTCCCCCCGCCCTGCGGGCGCTCGTTCGATCGCGTCGCCCGCGCGCTTCGGCACCGCGCGCTTGCGCTCGGGATCGAAGAAGGTCCGGGGCACGACGGTGGCCTTGACCGTGCGGCGCTCGTACTCGACCGTGTGCTCGACGCGCAGGTGGGTCCCATGCGCGCCTTCGGAGCGCCGGACGGTGGCGAGGCCGAGGTACCGCTTGAGCACGGGCGACCAGGTCTGGCTCGTCACCTGACCCACCTGGGTCCGTCCGTCTTCGGCGTACACCGGCACCGCGAGGCGACTGGCGACCGGCGCGAGGTGCGGCGGGAGGTCGTACGAGCGGTACAACCCGTCGAGCTCCTCCCAGTCGAGCTCGATGCCCACGAGGTCCCACCGGGAGCCGGTGCGGCGCTCCACCTCCACGGCGTCCTGGCCCACGAACGGGGTCCGGCGGTCGAGCTCGACGCAGAACCCGAGTCCGACCTCGTCGGGCGTGCTCTTGCGCGACTCGAGGAGCGCCCCCCTCGCCGAGAAGTAGTCCACGCCCTGCAGGACGAAGCCCGCCTCGATGCGGGTAACGTCGAGCGCATCGAGCCCGAACGGCGCCAGCAACGACGGGCGACCGGCCTCGAGGAGGGCGTCCCACACACGCTCTGCGCCGTCCGGCGGCACGAAGAGCTCGTACCCGAGGTCCCCGGTGTACCCCGTGCGCGCGACCCACCCGGCCACGCCGGCGATGCGCGCAGCGCGCGCCCGGAAGAAGGGCATGGCGCCGAGGTCGAAGTCCACGAGCCCGGCGAGCACGTCCCGCGAGAGAGGGCCCTGCAGCGCGAGCCCCGCGAGCGACTCCGTGGTCTCGGTGATCTCCACCTGCAGCCCGCGCGCGTTTCGGGCGAGCCAGGCGCCCCACCGCTCCGAGGTGCACAACCGGAACACTCCCCCGTCCAGGTGCGCAACGGTGCCGTCGTCCAGCACCTTCCCGTCGGGGTCGACCAGCACCCCGTACGTCACCCGTCGCGGCTGCAAGCGCTCGATGTCCCGGCTGAACACGCGCGACAGCAGCGTCGCCGCATCCCTGCCCGTGAGGTCGTACTTGACGAGCGGCGACACGTCGATGACGCCCGCGCGGAAACGCACGGCGAAGTACTCGTCTTCCGAGTGAGCATCGTAGGTGCGAACAGCCGCATAGCCGTTCCACTCCTTCCACGAGAAGGAGCGGGAGAGCGCCGCGGCGCGGTCGTGAAACGGGGTCTTCCTGGACATCCGGCCTCGGGCTTATTCGCTCCGGGTGCCGGCGTCATCGCGGGACTGCGTCAGCGACCGGGGATGGGGCGGCCACCGGTACCACCACCGCCCTTCTTTCCGCCGCCACCCTTCCCTTTCTTCTTGCCCTTCCCTTTGCCCTTGCCCTTGCCATCGCCCGCGTTGCCGCCGTTCCCGCGGCCCTTGTCGGGCATGGGCTTGAAGCTCGAGTTCACCACGTCCACGAGGTCGGTCATGCGGTGCGACAGCCCGGTGACGCGGTCGTCGAGGCCGGTGACGATCTTGATGTTGTGGCCGGTGGCCTTCACGGCACCCGGGAGGATGAACAGCTTCTCGATGATGTTCACGCCGCCGCCGCTCGACTTCGAGAACTCGGCGATCAGGTTCTGCGGCATCTTCGTGGTGGCGTCCACGAGGCCCGAGATGTCCTTGGACAGGTGCTTCACGTCCGTGATCGACGACGTGATGTTCTCGGTGAAGCCGTTGAAGCCGTCGAGCGCGTTCTGCACGTTGGCTGGGACCGCGTCGGCCGCTTCGAGCTTGGGGATGGCGCCGTTCGACAGGCCGAGTCGGAGGTTCCCGCCGGCCTTGTTCTGCAGGTCGGCGAGGGCGTCGGCGAACGGCGTGCCCTTGGGCAGGCCGAGCGCGGCGTTGAGGTTGGTGCGGCCGAGGCGGAGCTCGGTCTCGGCGGAGGCGAGGCGGTTGTCGATCGCGCCGACCTCCTTGAACACCTTGTCGAACGACTTGATCCCCGTGACCTGGATGCCGTCCTTCTTCTTGCGGGGCTTGTCCGGGGACTTCTTGCCGCCCTTCTTGCCCTTCTTGTTCTGCTGCTTGCCACCGCCGTCCGCCCGCGCGGCAGGAGCGTCGCCTTCACCGGACGCGCTCGTCGCGGCCAGCGCCTCCCCACCCACCACCAACGCGAACAACACCACCAGGGGAGCGACCCACCGCATACCGAACCTCCGCGAGAGTCCCGTTGGACGCAGACGGCGCAACCTTATTCGAGGATCCCGTCCCCGACACATCGGGTACGCTTCGCCGGTGCAGACCCTCTCCGATCCGACCCCCCTGGTCCTCGTCATGGTGGGCCTCCCCGCCCGCGGGAAGACCTTCCTCGCGCGAAAGATCGTGCGGTACCTCACCTGGCTCGGCCGGGAGGCCCGCGTGTTCAACGTCGGGAACTACCGGCGCGGCCGGCTCGGCTCCCAGCAGCCGGCCTCGTTCTTCGACCCCGCCAACGCCGAAGGGACCGCCTCCCGCGAGGCCCTCGCGGCAGCGGCGCTCGACGACCTCGTGGACTGGGTCACGGCCGGGGCGGGCCGCGTCGCGGTGTACGACGCGACCAACGCCACGCGCGCTCGGCGGGACCTGGTGGGGACGCGTCTCCAGCGGGCCAGGTTGCGGCCGCTGTTCGTGGAGTCCGTGTGTACGGACGCGGAGCTCGTGGAGGCGAACATCCGCGAGTCGAAGCTGTCG
>JBIKWC010000539.1:0-2673 GCA_044356535.1 Myxococcota bacterium | reverse complement strand
AGCTCCTCCAACACCCCCGGCGACGACACGCGCGACAGCTCCAACGCCCGGATCGTCATGCGGTTGCCGGTGACCCACCCGACCGACTTCACCAGCCGGCGCGCCACCCGGCGGCGGCGCCCGCCCTCGCGGCCGAGGGCGAGGTCGTGGACCCGCAAGGCGAGGTGCAGGAGCTCGGCGACGTGTTGCGCCTCGGGATCCACTGTGGATGCGCCGATCGCGCGGGCCGCCAGCGCCACGAGGATGGGCCGCACCCGGGGAATGGGCGCGGTTCCGACCATGCCCTCGCCCGCGATCATCGCGAACTGCTCGTCGGAAGGCAGGTCCCCGGCGACGAGATCGTGGAACTCGGAGAGATCGAGCCCGGTCGGCACGAGCTCGAGCAGGCGGTCGAGTCCCCGCACCAGCCGCGCTGCCCTGGGCGATGGCATGTGTACTCCCGCGCCCCAGTTCGTAGCACGTTCCAGCGGTCACGGCGCCGCGGGCCCCCCCCAGGTGAACGTCAACCGGTCGGGCCCTGGCCCCAGCGCCGCCGACCACCGGTCCTCCCCCACGCCGCGGGCCGCGAACCCCGCACGGAGCTGCTCCGTCCACGCGCGACCGTCGCCGTTCGGGGGGTGGAGCTCGAGGTGGATCGTCCAGCCCGAGGCTGCCCACAACAGCGGCGCGATCGCGTCGAGCATGGGCTCGAGCCCGAGCAGCGCCTCCCCGCGCCAGCGGAGCGCCACCTTGGGCACGAGGGTGTCCCCCTGCACCACGAACGGGAACCCGGGGTCGGGTTGCAGGTCCACGTCGACGACGGCGCTCTCGTCGAGCGAGAGGGGCGAGCGGACCACCACGTACCCGGGGACCGCCACCACCAGGGTGTTCTCCCCGCGCACCGGAGCCAGGAACGTCCACTGGTCCGCGCTGCCGTGCCCGGGGAGGCGCTGCCCGTCGGGATCGCGGAGCTCGAGCCAGCGGCGGGCGGGCAACGAGGCCGGCGACCGCAGCACCACCGTCAGCGCCACGAACGGCTCGGGGCATCCGTCGTCGTCCAGCGCGCCATCGCGGTCTTCGGCCTGGGCGGGGCAGCTGTCGTCGTCGCCGAGCAGGCCGTCGCCGTCGGGGTCGGGGTCGTCGGGGCCTGCCGGAGGAGCCGCAGGTGCCTCCCCGCCGTTGCCCGGCACCGTCGCGAGCCCCACCAGGAGCTGCAGGTCCGGCGCGCCCAGGCCGCTGGTCACCCCCGCCCCGATCCCAGCGCGAAGCGACGTCGTGGGTGACAGGTCGAGCGCCCCGGAGCCGCGAACCACGAGCGGGGGCGGGGCCGCATCGAACGGGAGCCGCAGGTCGAGCTCCGCGGTGAAGGCGAGGTCGCTCGTGGCCTCGAGCCCGACCCCTCCGAGGACGACCCAGCCCCTCCGCGTGGCGGGACCGAACGCCGGACCCGTGTTGGCCGCCAGGTGGAACCGCCCCATCGGCGCGCCCGCCACCAGCAGCAGGTCCCCCCCGGGGCCCGTCAGCCCGAAGCCCTCGACCGACGAGGTGGGCAGGGACACCCGGGCGTCGAGCGCGAACCCGCGCCCCAGGGACGCGAAGCCGTCCAGGCGGAGGTCGCCGAGCCCGCCCGTGGTCCCCGAGGGCCCCGCTGCGCCCGCGATCACCGGGGCGAGCACTCCGACGCGGAGGCGCCCGGAGGTCCAGCCCACCAGGGCGTCGACCTCCGTGACCGACGACCACACCGGTTGATCACCGGCCGCGCCGAACTGGTACACCACCGGCTCGCGTGCCCAGCCGAGCATCACGCGCCCCACTGCGCCCGGCTCGGTGGCCGACCCGTCCTCCACACCCAGGAACGCCCCGTGGAAAGCGGGGCGGAACAGCGTGGGGTCCAGCCCCGCGAGCGGGCTTTCGTCCACGGTTCCTGCGCGAGCAGGCGCCGCGATCAGCGATGCAGGGAGCCACCACACGCGCCCGCCCTATCCCGGCCCGGTTGCCGGATGGTAGCCTCGCCGCCGCTCCGGGAGGGCAGCTCGTGGCACAGCAGTACATCTACCAGATGCAGGGACTCCGCAAGGTCCTCGGTGACGGCACCGAGATCCTACGTGGAATCTACCTTTCCTTCTATCCGGGGGCGAAGATCGGGGTCATCGGGCCGAACGGCGCCGGCAAGTCGACGCTCCTCAAGATCATGGCGGGCGTCGACAAGAACTTCGACGGAACCACCTGGATCGACCCGTCGGCGTCCGTCGGGTACCTCGCGCAGGAGCCGGAGCTCGACCCCACCCGGACGGTCCGCGGCAACATCGAGCTCGGCCTCGCCGACATCAAGGGCCTGCTCGAGGAGTTCGAACGGGTGAGCGCCCGGTTCGCGGACGAGCTCACCGACGACGAGATGGACAAGGTCATCACCGAGCAGGCGCGCCTGCAGGACCGCATCGACGCCACCAACGCCTGGGAGCTCGATCGGATGGTGGACATCGCGATGGACGCGCTGCGGGTCCCCGATGGGGACGCCGCCGTGACCCACCTGTCCGGCGGTGAGAAGCGCCGCGTGGCGCTGTGTCGGCTCCTCCTGCAGAAGCCCGACCTCCTGTTGCTCGACGAGCCCACCAACCACCTCGACGCCGAGAGCGTGGCCTGGCTCGAGCGCACGTTGTCCGACTACGCGGGCACGGTCGTGATCATCACCCA
>JBIKWC010000282.1:0-9380 GCA_044356535.1 Myxococcota bacterium | reverse complement strand
CGGGGAGGTCGCCGCCGTCGAGGTCGCGTTGCCGGTGGGTGTGTCGGCCTCGGGCCTGGAGGCCACGTTGTGGTTCGGTCGCTACCGGCGGGATCTCCTGGAGGTGTTGGACGTCGCCGGTCCGCCCCCGACCGCAGTGGGACACGCGCGGTTGCCGTGAGCGGAGCGGTGGGTGAAACCGTGGGATGCGCCCACTCCTCCCCGGTCTCGTGTTCCTCGTCGGCTGCCCCCGCTCCTCGCTCGACGTGCGCACCGCGCCCAAGGAGGAGACCGACACCGACACCGATGTGGACGCCGACACCGACGGCGACACCGACGCCGACACGGACACCGATCCCACGACCGAGACGGGCGGCACCACCACGCCCCCAGGCGGGGACCCGTTCGCCGGGGTGCCCGCTCCCCCCACGCTGTCCGCGGGGGCGCTGGCGGATCTCGCCGACGAGATCGACGCCATCCGCGGCGACACCGTGGCCAGCACGGGTGTGTTCGTGGTCGACGTGGAGAACGGGCAGGTGCTGTACGGCTACGCCGAGGACTCGCCGAAGAAGCCCGCCTCCAACACCAAGCTGTTCACCACGGGACTCGCGTTCGACGAGCTCGGCGAGGACCACCAGCTCACGGTCACCGCGTACGGTGATGCCGCGCCCTCCGGCGCCGGCGTCGTCGACGTGCTCACCCTCGTCGGGGAACACGACTTCACCTGGTCCACGTACTTCCACGAGTCCGACAGCTTCCCGGCCGAGCGCCTCGCCGACCGCCTGTGGGACGCAGGGGTCCGGTCCGTGGGTCAGCTGGTGGTGTCCGGCGAGTACCTCGTGGAGGGCTACCAGTTCGGGTACTACGACGCCGCCACCCACCGCGGCCTCGCCGAGGACGTCGTGTTCGTGGCCCTCGAAGACCGGGGCATCGCGGTGGGCAGCACCACCACCTCATCGTCGCTCTCGCGCCCCGGGGGGAGCGTGGAGCTCGCGGTGCGCGGCTCGGATTCGCTGGCGGTGGCCGCCCACCCGCTCAACGTGTACAGCCACAACGAGTTCGCGGACGTGTTGGCCCGGCACAACGGGTTCGTGCTCGGCACGGGGAGCTCGTACGGGGCAGGCGCGACCGCCGTGATCGACTGGCTCGACGCCGCCGGCGTGGACACTGCGGGCCTCGAGCTCAACGACGGCAGCGGACTCTCTCACGACAACCGCGTCACCCCGCGCCAGGTGGTCGAGATGCTCCGGTACCTGCTCGATCGCCCGGCGGGTCAGGCCTGGGTCCGTACGTTCAGCATCGGCGACGTCATCGGCACCCTCGGCTCCCGCATGACCGATGCCGACACCTCCGGGCGATTCTTCGGCAAGTCCGGCACGTTGACCGGGGTGATCGCCACCTCCGGCGTGCTCTACCACGCCCACGACGGCCACCGATACGCCATCTCCGCGCTGATGAACGACGTGGTCGACGACACCTTCGCGCGGTCGCTCCAGGACGACATCGTCGCCGCAGTCGGCCGCGACCGACGGGGGCTCGGCGCCAGGCCGCGACGTCCGGAGCTCCGCGCGCTGACGAGCCTGGGAGACGGTCGGCTCGAGGCCACCTGGGACGACCAGGGCGACGCCGACGACTGGGACCTGTGGTTCTCCCGCGACGGCTCCACCTGGGATCGCTCGGACGCCCGACGGGTGACCGGGGTCACGCGGCACGTGGCCGCCGGGCTCGACGCCGACGCGACGTGGTGCGTGCGCCTCGTCGCCAGCAACGCCGCGGGCTGGTCCGAGCCGTCGGACGTGGCGTGTGCGCGCGCGGTCGACCGCCCCTCGCGGATCCTGCTGGTCGACGGCGACGATCGCTGGACCGCGCAATGGGAGAACCCGCTGGGCCGCGGACACGACTTCCTGGCCCCCCACGCGTTCGCGCTCGGGGACCAGGCGTTCGACAGCGTCGACCACAGCCTCGTGGGGAGCGGCGATGTGGACCTGACCGACTACGACCTCGTGATCTGGCAGCTCGGGGAGGAGTCCTCGGAGGACGAGACCTTCGACGACGCCGAACAGGATCGGGTCCGGGACGCGGTCGACGCGGGGGTGCACCTGTTCGTGTCGGGGGCAGAGGTGGGGTGGGACCTCGACTGGCTGGGGTCCGGCAGCGACCAGGCGTTCTTCGGCGACGTGCTCGGCGCCTCCTACGTCGCCGACGCGTCGGACACCTTCACGGCCGAGCCGGTCCGGGGGGGGTGGTTCGATGGGGTGGGGGAGCTGTCGTTCTACTCGCCCGGCACCCAGGAGGTGCTGTACGCGGATCGCCTCGACGCGGTGGGGACCGGCGAGGCCGCGCTCCGCTACGTGGGCGGCGCCGGCGGCACCGCAGCCGTCGTACAGGACGGCGCCACCAAGGTGGTGGTGTTCGGCTTCCCGTTCGAGGCGATCGACACCGCAGCCGCCCGCGAAGCCGTCATGGAGCGGATCCTCGACCACGCTGGGCTCTGACGCCGGCGCCCGGCGGATCGCCCGGACCTGCGATCCTCGGCTCACCCGTCCTGACCAGCCGCTGAACCACCTCGCTGTTCACTGAACAGCAACGGTGTGTTGCACACCCTGTGCAAACATTATTCATGCGGTGGGGTCGGCTTGAGATTCAGGTACAAGGCCTGCAGTTGCGTGGGGGAGGCCGCGGCTTCGGTGGTTCCGTTCGGTCGCGATGGTTGCAGGATGTGTACAAACTATGTACAACAGCTGGACAAGGTGCTGGTGAGACCACCAGCGGCCCTGCACCCCGGAGGTCTCCATGCCCAACACCGACGCCGCCCGTGAGCTGTCCCTCGCCCGTTCCATCCTGGAAGCGGAGGGCCGAGCGCGCGCCGCATTGGAAGGCATCCAGGAGCTCCAGGGGCTGTTGCAGGCCCCTGGCAAAGGCTCCGAGCGCACCCGGGCGGGCGCGGTAGAGCGGCTGGCGCAAGCCGTGGATGTCGCCCGCCAGCTCGGCCGCACCGACCGCGAAGCGGCTCGCCGCGCCGAGGTCGCGAACCGCGAGCTCCGCCGCGCAGAGGCCCTGCAGTGGGAGCTCGCCTGCACCGAGCGCCGCGTCGCCAGCGTGGAGGCCCGCAAGCTCGGCGGGCAGTTCCTCGAGCTCTCCGACCTCGTGCAGGAGGGCTTCCTCGGGCTCCTGGACGCCGCCCGCCGCTTCGACCCCGAGCGCGGGCTCCGCTTCTCCACCTACGCGCGGTGGTGGGTGCGCGCCCGCATGACCCGCGCCATCGACAACACCGGCCGCCTCGTGCGGCTCCCCGGCAACGCCGTCGAGCAGCTGCGCAACCTCAAGAAGGCGGAGCGCCAGGGCACGACGGACTCGGACGAGCTCGCCACCTGGGCCGGCATCGACGCCGAGCGGATGCAGCTCCTCCAGGCGAGCGGCCCCACGGTGTCCCTCGACCAGCGGTTCGACGACGAAGGCCGCACCCTCGGGGAAGAGCTGTCGGACGAGACCGCGGTCGATCCCTCCGCGTGGTCCGAGCACTCCCAGGCCGCCCAGCGCCTCCGGGAAGCGATGCGCGACGTGCTCGACGAGCGCGAGCGCCGCGTGTTGTCCGACCGCTACGGCATCGACGGCGACCAGGACATCTCGCTCTCCGAGATCGCGCGGCGGATGCAGCTGTCGCGGGAGCGCGTGCGCCAGATCGAGCGCCGGGCGCTCAAGGGTCTGGCGGAGCACCTCTCCACCCGCCGCGCTGCAGCTCAGCTCGCGCCCTCCGCCTGAGTCTCCGGGCGCTCCTCCTTGAGGAGGATCGGCGACTCGCTGTCGGGGTACTTTCCGCGCTTGTCCGCGTAGAACGCGCGCACCCTGTCCATGTCGGCCTTCACGTCGCCCGTCGGGACGAAGTGGAAACCGAGCCCGGCGCGCTTGCGGGAGTAGTCGAGGTACCCGCAGACGACCGGGAGCTGCGCCTCGTGGGCGATCCAATAGAACCCGGACTTCCAGGCCTCGCGCTTGCTGCGGGTGCCGGAAGGTGGGATCGCGATCACCAGCTGGTCGGCGGCGAGCAGCTGCGCTGCGACGTTCTTGACCATACCGGTGGCGGCCGAGCGGTCGACGGGGATGCCGCCCAGGAGCCGCATGAACCAGCCGAACGGGAACTTGAACAGCGAGTCCTTCCCGAGCCAGCAGATGCGGTAGCGGAACACGAGGCTGGCCGCGAGCATGTGCGGCAGGTCCCAGTTGGTCGTGTGGGGGGCCGCGATCAACACGCCGCGCGCCACGGGCGGAGCGACGCCCTCGGTGTCCCAGCCGAACACCCAGAACCACAGGCGAGCCCCCCAGTACAGGAGCCACGAGGTCGCGCGGTTGGGGTGCTGGACGGTGCTGGGAACCATGGAGACCAGGGGAGGGAGGCTAGAGTGCGAGGCCGAACTTGACCACGATCTCCTTCATGATCTCCTGCGTGCCGCCGCCGATGGGGAGCAGGCGGGCGTCGCGGGAGAGCCGCTCGACGGGCGACTCGCGCATGTAGCCCATGCCGCCGTGGATCTGCACCGCCTCGTAGGTGACCCACTGGGCCATCTCGGCGGCGACGTTCTTGGCCATCGCCACCTCCACGGCCGAGGGGATCCCCTTGCGGATGCGGTCGGCGACGGCCCAGGTGAGCGCGCGGGCCGCGGCCAGGCGCGTGGCCATGTCCGCGAGCTTGTGGCGGGTGACCTGGAAGCCCGTCAGGGGCCGCCCGAACGCCCTACGGTCGGTGGCGTACCGGTGCGCGAGGTCGAGGGCCATCTCGCCGAGGATGCAGCCGTTCACGGCCAGCATGAGTCGCTCGGTCTCGAAGTTCTTCATCAGCGCGTAGAAGCCGCTGCCTTCGGGCCCGACGCGGTGGTCGTCGGAGACGGACACGTCGTCGAACGACAGCTCGGCGGTATCGGAGGCCCACCAGCCGGTCTTCTGCAGGGCGCGCGACACCGAGAACCCGGGCATGCCCTTCTCGACGACGAAGAAGGTGAGGCCCTGGTGGGGATCGTCGCTGGTGCGGGCCAGGACCGTGACCTGATCGGCACGCACGCCGCTCGTGATGAACGTCTTGCGCCCGGAGATCCGCCAGCCAGCGCCGTCGCGGACGGCGCGGGTGCGGACCGCTGCCACGTCGGAGCCCGTGTCGGGCTCGGTGATCGCCAGGGCCGCGATCCTGCGCCCTGCCAGGACGGGGCGGACGAACTGCTCGAGCTGCGCGGGCGTGCCCAGGAACAGCAGGGGGGGCATGGCGATGCCGAGCGACCCGAGCCCGACGGCGACCCCGGTCGAGCCGCCGCGGGTGAGCTCCATGCCCGCGACAGCGCTGTGGAACACGTCGCCACCGCCGCCGCCCACCGTCTCTGGAAAGGTCGGGGCCAGCACCCCGGCCTCGGCGGCCTCCCGGTAGAGCTCGACGGGGAAGCTCCCGGCCTCCTCCCAGGCCGCCACGTGGGGGGTGATCGTCTCGCGCGCGAACCGGGCGACGAGGTCGCGGAACGCGCGGTGGGTGTCGTCGAGGAACGGCTCGAGGAACACGTCGGTCAAGGAGGCTCCACGGGTCCGGGGAGCCTACCACCGCGCCACCAGCCCACGCTGGCGACCGCGACCGCGACCGCGAGCCCCACGCCGACGAGCGCGCTCCACCGCGCCGTCCACGTGGCAAGCGCCTCCAGGTTCCACCCGACCCAGCTCCCCGCGCCCACCAACAGCGCGTTCCACGCGAGCGCGGAGCCGGCTGCCGCGAGGAGCGCCCGCCAGGTGGGGATCCCCGCCACCCCTGCTGCGACGAAGAACAGGGCCCGGACCCCGGGGACGAACCGGTTGACCAGCAGCGCCGCCGCTCCCCAGCGCTCGAACCACACCACGATCCTGCGCACCCTCGCAGCGCGCGCCGGACCCAGGCGCTCCTCCCACCGCGTCCGCGCGAGCCGACGGCCCACCGCGAGGTCCACGGCGGCGCCCAGCAGCGCGCCGAGCGTGGTCGCTGCGAACACCGCCGGTACGGAGCCCCCGCCCACGACCGCGACCGCCGTGCCCGCGACGACCACCGCATCGCCGGGGAAGGGGGGGAACACGTATTCGACGAACGCCCCGAACCCCACGGCGGCCCAGAACAGGGGTGGGGGCAACGCGGCCAGCGCGCGGACTGCGGACAGCAGGTTCATGGGTCCACCATGCCACGCGGACGTGACACCGGGGCCGCACCGTGGCGGCGCGGAGTTAGGGGGGGCGCGGAGGCAGGGTGGCAGACGAGGACTGGCTGGCGCTGTTGCAGAGCGGGGACGTGGACACGTTCAACGGTCGACGCACCGAGCGGACCCGGATCGAGATCTTCGCGGAGGACCTCTCCGGCCTGAAGCTCGTCGGGGTGGACCTGTCGGCCGCGACCCTCGAGAAGTCGGACTTCACGGGCACCGATCTCACCGATGCCAACCTCGTGAAGGCCAACCTGAGCGGCATCGACGGCTCCGAGATCGTCCTGCGCGATGCGATGGCCATGCGTTCGCGGTTCCAGGACGCCTGGATGGATCGCGCCGATCTCACGGAGGCCGACTTCACCGAGGCCGACCTCGCGGACGCGAACCTCGAGCGGTCCACGGCGACGGGCGCCCGGTTCGTGAAGGCGCGGCTCCGCGGCGTGAAGGCAGCGGGCGCGAACTGGGCGGGCTGCGACCTCACGGGCGCCAAGCTCCACGGGGCGGCGCTGACCGGCATCGATCTGCGCAACGCCGAGCTCGCCGAGGCGACGTTCGGCGAGGTCGATCTCACCAACGCCCGCCTGGACGCCGCACGCGGCGCGGGCGCCAAGTTCGGCCAGGCGAAGCTCGGCGGCGCGCGGCTGGTGGGCGCCGTCCTCCCCAACGCGAACTTCGTCCAGGCCGACCTGACCGGAGCGGACCTGTCCGCCGCCGACCTCTCCCGCGCCAACTTCACCGGCGCCAACCTCACGAACGCGGTGTTGCGCGGCGCCGTGCTCGCCGACGCCAACCTCGACGGGGCCGTCCTCACCGGCGCAGACCTGGCCGAGGCGGACCTCTCCGGCCTCGACCCCGCCTCGCTCGGGCTCGGGGAGGCCGCGATCGCCCGGCTCTCTGGGTTCGGCGTGGCGTTCGACGCCGACGCGGAGCTCGTGTTCCAGGACGTCTCCGTCGCCCGCGTGGGGGACGTGGTGGCCGTGGTGTGGCCGAACCCCGAAGGCGAGCCGCCGCCTCCGCCGCCCGAGGTGGAGGGCGAGGAGCCCGCTCCACCGGAAGAGCCGCGCACCTGGCGCTTCGCGGTGTTCGGGCCCAAGGGGTCGAAGGTGGTAGGGGTGTTGCCCGTGCCCGGGAACACGGTCCTCGACGGGCAGGTCGTGGCCTTCGCGGGGGCGTTCCGCGTGGTCCTGACGCGGTCCCGGCCCGAGGGGCCCGTGCTGGTCGTCGCCCCGCTCGGGCTCGACGGGGTCCTGGGCGGCGCGAAGTCTGCCCCGCTCGGCTACGAGCCCGCCGTGCGCCCGGTGGTCCGGGTGATGGGCGAGCGGCTTCGGATGGTCGGCCTGGCGCGCCAGGGGCCCACGGTGGTGGTGCACGACCTCACGGCCGAGCCTGCGCCGGTGCGGTCCGACCGCCTGCCTACGGCGCGCGGCTTCCTGGAGCACCCGGTGCTGGCGTGCAAAGGGGAGGTCGTGGTGCCGATCGGCCGGCTCGGCCCCGAGGCGCCCCGCCGGACTCCTGCCGGGTTCCCGGGCACCGTGGCTGCCGCGCTTCCCCTGGGCGACGACCTGTTGGCGGTCTGGGCGGTCGACAAGCAGGGCCGCACCCCGGGCGGGGTCCGGTGGTCCCGCATCGGCAAGCGGCACGCCCCCACCGAGGAGGTCCTCGACACCCGCACCCGCGTGATCGCGCTGGCGGTTCCTCCGGTCGCCGGCCCGCTGGACGCCGAGGCCCAGGTGCACGCGTTCTGGCTCGTCGCCGACGAGAAGGCTGGCCGGATCTCGCTGCTCCGGGCGATGCTCCCCGACGGGGAGCCGGAGTCGCTGGCCACCTCCGACGACGCGATGGAGCTGGCGGGCGGCGTCGACTGCCTCGCGGTGGTGGGTGGGGCCGGCGGCCTCGCCGTGTTGGCGCTCGACGGCCGCGTCCTCGCGTCGGTCTGAGGAGGAGACGTGGCCGAACCCCTGGTGATCGACGAGCGACGGACGATCCCGGCGGAGGAGCTGGAGATCACGACGGCGCGCTCCGGGGGGCCCGGCGGGCAGTCGGTGAACACCACCGACTCGCGCGTCCGCCTGCGCTGGCGGCTGGCCACCAGCACGGTGTTGTCCCCCGAGGTCGCGGCGCGGCTGCGTGATCAGCGCCGGACCTGGATCACCCGCGACGGCGACCTCGTGATCACCGGCGACGAGCACCGCTCGCAACACGCGAACCTCGAGGCCGTTCGGGAGCGGCTGGTCGAGGCGATCCGCGCGGCGATGGTGGTCCCCAAGGCCCGCAAGCGGACCAGGCCCACCCGCGGCAGCCAGGAGCGCCGGCTCACGGAGAAGAAGGTTCGGAAGTCGTTGAAGTCGGGTCGGGGTCGGGTGGGGGACGACTGACCTCGGGCGGCGTGAACGCGGAAGGTTCCGCGTGGACCCGGCGGGTGGTGACCTCGAGGTGGCGCTCGACCACGCCGTCTGCGGCGAGGACCTCGGCCCGGAGGCCTTCGGCTGCGGCCTGCCAGGGCAGGGCTTCGCCGGGGGACACGAACACGCGGGACCCCACCCAGTCGAACCACCAGGCGCCGTCGCTTCCGGGGACCGGCAGCGCGGTAGGGTCGGGCACGAGGCCTCCGCCGCGGGTGGTGACCACCCGCAGGGCTGCGCCGCCGGTGTCGAGGCCCGAGACCTCCCGGAGCTCGGCCCCCACCCCGCCGACGAGCGCAGCGAGGGTGGCGCGGCGGTCGGTGGCGTCGGCCAGGGCGCGGCGCACCAGGAGGGCCGGGGGGCCTTCGGCCGTGTACACCACGGCGTCGGTGGTGACCTCCACGCGCACGGCGCCAGGGGTGGGCTCGGGCGTGGTGGTGCGCCCGGACGGAGACAACACGCGCGCGCCCTGCAGATCGGGCGGGAGCTCGAACGTGCCGCAGGAGCCGCAGGTCGGGTCCAGCCAGCGGTCGCCCTCGGGGGTGACGACCACCAGCAAGGGGGCGGTGTACCCAGCGGGTGACACGGGGTCCGGCGCTCCGGGTGCGAGGGTCTCGGTCGAAGCGGGCCGGACGAGCGCCCAGTGCGCGTCGAACCGCAGCTGGCGGGCGTACAGCCACTGGATGAGGGCGGTCTCCGTGGGCGTCAGCGCACCCGATTTCCGCGCGCGGTTGAGCGGGCGCACGAACAGCGGGTCGGCGCCGGTGTCGGGCAGGGTGGCGGCGCGGGCGGCGAG
>JBIKWC010000050.1:0-35110 GCA_044356535.1 Myxococcota bacterium | reverse complement strand
GAGCTCGGTGGCACCAGCAGTGCCGAACCACGTCGCGACCAACATCCGGGGGCTCTCCTGTGTGCCACGATACCTCAGCGCGATGGGGAGGCCGAGTGCGCGTGGTCGTCCAGAAGTACGGTGGCTCGTCCGTGGCGGATCTCCAAAAGATCCGGCGGGTGGCGGAGCGCGTGGCGGCAACGCGCCGGTCCGGGACCGCGGTGTGCGTGGTGGTCTCGGCCATGGGGACCACCACGAACGAGCTCATCGCGCTCGCCAGGTCGGTGAGCGCCTCTCCCGACCGCCGCGAGCTCGACATGCTGGTCTCGGTGGGCGAGCGGATCTCGATGGCCCTCCTCGCCATGTGCCTCAAGGACATGGGGGTCGCGGCCCGATCGTTGACGGGCTCGCAGTCGGGCATCGTCACGGACGAGGCACACGCCGACGCGCGCGTGGTGGAGGTGCGTCCCGCGCGCCTGCGGGCGGTCCTCGAGGGCGGCGAGGTGGCCATCGTCGCCGGCTTCCAGGGCGTGTCGCGGACCCGGGAGGTCACCACGCTCGGGCGGGGAGGGTCGGACACGACGGCGGTCGTCCTGGCAGCAGCGCTCGGCGCCGAGTTCGCCGAGATCCTGTCGGATGTCGACGGCGTGTGGTCGGCGGACCCGCGGCTGGTACCCGACGCCTCCAGGCTCGACATCCTCGGGCTCGACGAGGCGCTCGCCCTCGCCCGCGGTGGCGCCAAGGTGTTGTTCGAGGACGCTGTCCGCTACGCCCGCGACCACGGGGTGGAGATCGTGGCAGGTTCGACCTTCGGTCCGGGCTCGGGTAGCCGCCTGGTGGCAGAGGCCCCGGTGACCCGGCCCGTGGTGGGCGTCACGGGGGATCGGGAGCTGGCGCGGGTGGTGTGTCCCGCGGGGGACGAAGCAGCGGCGAGGGCGCTGATGGCGTCCGGGGCGCGCGCGCGCTGGCGCCTCGGAGACGTGGTGTACGTGGACCTCCGCAACGCGCACGGGGGTCCCGGGGTCGCTGCCACGCCGACGGCGCTCGTGACGGCGGCCGGTTCGTCCGTCGGGGACCAGCTGGTGCTCGCCGCGCTGGGCACCGGGGCGCTCCGCGCTGCAGGCATCGAGGTGCTGGGCCACTTCGCCGCCCAGGATCAACTCGTGTGGGAGGTGTCGCCGGTCCGCCTGGACGACGCCGTCCGCGCCGTCCACGCCGCGCTCGTCACCCGGGCCTGACCGCGGGAGCCACCGCCTCGACCTCCCACTCCTCCTCCCCGCGGGGCGTGGGAACCACCACGAGGTCCCCCGGCTCCGCGCCGAACAGCGCCTTGGCGACCGGGCTCGTGAAGCTCACCCAGCCTCGTTCGGCGTCCACCTCGTCGACCCCGCCGATGGTGATGACCCGGGTCCGGTCGTCGCGCGACATCGTCACCGCCACACCGAAGCCTGCCTTCGCAGGCGCCACCGGGAGCGGGGTCTCCACGAAGCTGCCCACCCGCCGCTCGAGGAACCGCAGCTCCGGGTCGAGCTCTGCGCGGCGGGAGGTGTCGCGGGCGCTCTCACCGAGGGCCTTGCGCTCGGCGCGCGCCCGTTCGAGCCGACCCCGCAACGCGGCTGCACCGAAGGGGGTGATGCGGTTCGGCACGCCGGGGATCACCTCGGGTTCGGACCACTCGACCACCTCGGGGCCGTCCTGCTCCTTCGTGAACGCCCGGCTCATCTGCCCCCCCTCGCTGCCCTCGTACCCTGCTCTGCTCAGGGGACGGGTGCCAGACCACGCGCCGCATGGCACGCGTCACACCCGGCCCGCACCTCGGAGAGGGCGTCGCGCGCGTCCTCCGCCTCGTCCACCACCTGCAGGTACCCGAGCCCCCCGCCCACCTTCGTGGTCGCCGGCGAGCCGTCGTCGTGGGCGCCGAGGCCCAGATCCCGCGCCAGGACCTTGGCGGCAGCCAGGTCTCCGCGCTCCACCGCAGCGACGAGGGCCGGCCAGCCGTCCGCATGCCCCGCGACGGGCAACGTCGGGGGCGGGGCCGGGTCCGCGCAGGCCAACCACCACCACATGGGGATGGGGTACCCCGCCGCGTTAGCCGGCGCGAGTGACAGAGTCCGAGCCCATCGCGCTGCGTGCCGAGCTCGCGGAGTCCATCCGGCGGACCCTGCGCTCCGAGGCGCGCCGCAACGAAGGCGCGATCTCGCTCGTCCGGGTGCTCCTGCTCGTCGGCCTGGCGGGCATCGAGCTGTGGCTGCTGAGCGGGCCGTCCCTCCTCGGAGCCCGCGCATACCCCGCTGCGGCGCTCACCTTCGGCTACCTTGCCGTCGCCGTTGCCCTGTGGTCCTGGTTGCGGCGCGGCGGGTACTCGTCCGTCCTGCCGTGGGCAGCTCCCGCTGCGGACATGGCGGTGGCGGCCGTGCGGATGGGGTTCGTGTTCGCGCTCGGCGCCGCACACGTCGCGCGCACGCAGGAGCTCGCCACCGTCGTCGGAGTGGCCTGTGTACTGTCGTTGTCTGGGGCCTTTCGTCTGCAGACGACGTCGGTCGTGTGGTCGACCGCGCTCGGGGTGGCGCTCTACTGCGGCTTCGCTGCGTACCTCGGCCTCCCGCTGTTCTTCGCGGCCGCGCACCTCTCGCTGATCGCTGCGTGTGGCGCAGCGGGCGCGCAGATCACCGCGCTCGTGTCGCGGGCCGTCCACCACGAGATCACCCGCCTCACGCTCGGCCGCCTGTTGCCGTCCGCCGTGATGGACGCCGCCGACGAGGACCCGCTCGCGCTCCTGACCGAGCCGCGCTCGCTCGACGCCACCGTCGTCGTCACGGACCTCCGCGGCTTCTCCACCTGGGCCGAACACCGCTCGCCCCTCGAGGTGCTGTCGCGCCTCAACGAGGTCCAGGGCATGCTCGCCGCCGCCGTCCTCGCGGAGGAGGGCACCGTCGACAAGTTCATGGGGGACGGGATGTTGTCGGTGTTCGGTGCTCCGCAGGCCACGACCGACCACGCCGACCGCGCCCTGCGCGCCGTCGACCGCATGCAGGCCGGCATGGCGCGCTTCTCGGAGTTCGCCCTCGGCGTGGGCGTACACTCGGGCGAGATCGTCGTCGGCTGCCTCGGTTCGGGCATCCGCCTCGAGTTCACGATCCTCGGCGACACCGTGAACCTCGCGTCCCGGCTCGAGTCCGCCACCAAGGACCACGGGGTTCCGGTGTTGATCAGCGAGGCGGCCCGCGGGCGCAGCTCCCGCCCCCTGCGGCCCGTGGGGCCCATCTCCGTGCGGGGCCGCCGGGACCCGGTCACGGTGTGGACGATGTGACCCTCGATGCGCGCCAGAGCTGCTCGACGCGGCCGACGGCCCGACCGAGCACCGAGTCCGGTGGGTACCGACCGTCTTCGTCGCGGGTCCCGCACGGCACCTCGGCCAGGAGCTCCATCGTCTCCTCCACCCGACGGACGCCCCACACCGCGAAGCGCCCCGCCCGGCACGCCGCCACCACGTCGCGCCGCAGCTGCAGATCACCCGTGTTCTGCCACGGGATGACCACGCCCTGGCGCCCCTCCAGGCCCGCCGCCACACACGCGTCGAAGAAGCCCTCGATCTTCTCGTTCACGGCGCCCACGGGCAGGATGTTCCCGTGCTGGTCCACGGCCCCGGTCACCGCGAGGCCCTGGGCGAGCGGCTGCTGGACGAGCGCCGACAACACGCAGCAGAACTCGGCGGCGGAGGCCGAGTCGCCGTCGATGCCCCCGTAGCTCTGCTCGTGGGTGAGCGAGGCGTCGAACGACAGGGGAGTGTCGGCGCCCAGCAGGTGCCGCAAGAGGCCCCGGACGATGAGGAAGCCCTTGGTGTGGATCTGGCCGGAGAGGTGGGCCTCGCGCTCCACGTGGACGGTCCCCTGGGTCCCGGGGCCGATCGACGCCGTGATCCGCGAGGGGAAGCCATAGTCGAGCATCCCGGCCGAGACCACGGCCAGGCCGTTGACCTCCCCGACGGTGGCGCCGGTGGTGCGCACGAGGATGCGGCCCTGGGCGAGGCGCTCGCGGAACCGGCGCCCGGGGAGGTCGGCGCGGCGGCGGGCTGCGAGCAGGGCGCGGTCGACGTCGTCGCGGTCCACGAAGGTCGCCGAGCGGGCCCGCGCGAGGAAGGCGGCCTCCCGCACGAGGTCGGCGATCCGGCCGAACCGAGCGGAGAGCTTGCCGGGCTCGGCTGCCTCGCGAGCGCCGAACTCCACGATCGAGCCCACCGCGGCGGAGGTGAAGGCGGGCAGGGACTCGTCGCGCACGATGCGGGCGATGACCCTCGCGTACAGCGCCACGCTGGCAGTGTCCCGCCCGATCACGTCGTCGAAATCCACCAGCACCTTGAACTGCTCGGCGAAGTCGGGATCGGCGTCGTCGAGCGCGTACCAGACCTCGTCGTCGCCCAGCATCACGACCTTGACGCGGACGGGGATCGGCTGCGGCTTGACCCCCGGCAGCCGGATGGTGGACTCGGCCCCGTCGTGGGGGGACAACTCGATCAGGCCCGTGCGCAGGGTGCGGGTCAGGGCGCGCCAGGCGCCGGGCTCGGCCAACAGGTCGCGGGCCATCACCACCAGGGTCCCGCCGTCGGCCCGCAGCAGCGACCCCGCGTGGATCCCCTTGTGGAGCGCGGTGGAGGCCTCGCGGTCGCTGGGGGGATCGATCGAGCCGAGCAGGTTCTGGACGGTGGGCACGTTCTCGACGACCACGGGCCGGGGCGCGCCCGGAGACCGCGTGACCAGCACGTTCACCCGGTAGCGCTCGGCGACCTCGGGGTGCTCCTCGAACAGCGGCGAGTTCCGGGCGGCGTCCTCGACGAGCTCGTCGAGCCACCGTGCCGCCAGTGGCCACGAGCGGCGTACGTCGGCGACGGCGTCCTTGAGCACCCGCTGGGCCTCCTGCTGGTGGAGGCGCCGCACGGCCCGCTCGGCGCGCTTGCGGATCTTCACGACCGTGGCCGACACCTTGTCGAGCACGACCTGCAGCCGGTCCGCGCTCGTCCGCAGGCGCTCGAGGCGCGCGGCGTCGAACTTGCTGTCGGCGAGCTGCTCCTCGAGCTCGTCGAACGACGAGGGCTGCCCGTCGATCACCGGGACGATGGCCGGTTGCGTGCCGTCCTCCGACTCGATGCCCACGAGCACGAGCTCGGCTTCGCGCAGCTGGCGCTGGAAGGGGTCGGAGACCTCGTCGGCTTCGCGTTGGGCGTCGACCTCGATCTCGTGGACCCGCAGGCGGACGCTGTCCGTGGAAACGAGGTCGCCCAGGTCCTCCACCAGGAAGCGTACGAGCTCGTCCACCCGGGCCCGGAAGCCCGGCGCGGTCCCCGCTGGCAGGGCGAGGAGGCGCGGCTGGTCCTCGTGCTGGAAGTCGTGGACGTAGCAGGGGTCGCTGCCCTCCGGAGAGCCCGGGGTGACGGTGCGGAGCTGATCGCGGACCAGCGACAGCCGCCCGGACCCGGTCGGGCCGCGCACGAACACGTTCTGGCCCTGGGCGTCGATGAGCAGGCCGTAGCGCAGCGCTTCGACGGCCTCCTCCTGGCCGACGACCCCCTCGGCGGGCTTGAGGTCGGCGGTGGTGGAGAAGTCGAGCGCGGTGGCCGGGCAGCGCCAGCGGAGCGCTTCGTGTGGGAGAGGAGACATGGCGGCAGTCTATACTCGGACCCCATGGTGGCGTCGCTGCTCCTGCTGTCGTGCTCCGAGCCTGTCGCCGTGCCCCGGGTCTCCCTCGACGTGGGTCCCCTCGACGGGCTCGCCACGGGCGCGTGGCTCGAGGTGCAGACGGAGCCCCCCACCGGGTTCACCCTCACCTGCGTGTCCGACGGCGACGCCTGGCAGGCCGAGCGCGCGGCTGCGCCCTCGGTCGAGGTGCGGTGGGCGGGGCTCGTGGCCGGCGCCACGTACGACTGTGTCGCCGAGGCGGGTGAGGGTCGGGCCTTCGCCACGCTCGCGCTCCCGCCCCTGCCGTCCGGACTCCCGGTTCCCGTCGTGACGGGGGACACCACCGGCTACACGTTGTTCAACGCGGTGATGCCCGGGCAACCCGCGCGCCTGCTGGTGATCGACCCGGACGGCCGGGTGCGCTGGCTCCACGAGCCGGAAGGGGACCCGAACATCGGGCTCGAGGCCTCGTTCGTGGAGGAGACGAGCCGCGGGCCGATGTTCCTGGTGGGCGGCGGGGAGGGCTACCCGCCGCGCCTGATCGACGTCGAGGGTCAGGTCCAGTGGTCGGCCCCCCCTGCCGGCGCTGGGGGTGGCGCCTGGCACCACGACACCACGTTCGTCCCTGGCTTCGTCCCTGGGACAGCGGAGCAGGTGGTGGGGATGTCGCGAGAGACGAACACGGCGGGCGGCCGGAGCTTCGAGGGGTTCCGGCTGGACGCGTTCCTGGCGTGGTCCGGGCAGCGGACCTGGACCTGGAGCAGCCAGGAGGCGGTGGACCGAGGCCAGCTCCCGCCTGCGACCAACGACCCGGACGCCTACCACGCCAACGCGGTGTCGTGGCAACCGGACGATCCCGAAGGCGCCTCGTACGTGCTGAGCCTGAAGCGCCTGCACCAGCTCGTCCGCCTCGACCCCGCGACCGGGGACGTCACCTGGCGGCTCGGGGTGGGCGGCGACTTCGCGTTGTCCGAGGCCGACGGCACCCCGGCCACCGACGACCGCTGGTTCTACGGTCAACACGGCCCCAAGATGATCCCGCGCGGGTCGAGCGGCGTGTGGGACCTGTGGGTCCACGACAACGGGTTCGACCGCCCGGAGCCTGCCGTCCCCGCGTCGCGGGTGGTGCACCTGGAGGTCGACGTGCCCGCACGCACCGCGCGGATCCTGTGGGAGTGGACGGAGCCCGGCTGGTACGAGCCCGTGTTCGGCGACGTGGACGTGCTGGACGACGGCCACCTGTTGGTGACGAAGGGCCATTGCCCGCAGTGCGGGGAGGCCGCCGCGCAGGTCACCTCGTACGTCGAGCTCGATCCGGAGGCGGGCGAGGTCACCTGGCGGGCGGACCAACCCGACCCGGACGTCTCGGGCTACCGCGCGGACCGGATCGCGCCGTGTGCGCTGTTCCCGGAGAACCTCACGCACTGTCCCTGACCGGCGCCGCCTCGGGTGGACCCCACCGCGCCCGCATTCCGGCTGGCAGGTACGGCGCCGCGCGGTCGAGCAGCTGCTCCGTCCACGGTGACAACAACACCGGGTACAAGGCCAACATCCCGAACGGGAACATGCCCAGCTCCATCGTCGCCACGAGCCCCAGGTGCAGGGCGGCGCCCGCCACGGCCCACCAGCGGCACCACCGGGTGAGCAGGAGCGGCGCGCTCAGCTCCAGCGCCAGCGTGGCTGCCCCGCCCGCCACGAACAACAGCGGGTAGGGACGCCAGAACAGCGGGTCCAGGCGGCCCACCAGCGGCTCCGCCATGATGGCGTACAGCTCCGGGAGCTCGGGATCCAGGAACCCGGGGCGCGCATCGAGCTTCGCGATGCCGGCCTGCAGGTACACGAGGACGAGCAGCCACCGCAGCAGGTCGGCGGGCCACGCCGCGATGCGTGCCGGCGGGCGCGCGTCCGAGGCTCGACTGAACAGGAGCAGCAACATCACCGTGCGCAGGATGCGGTCGATCGCGCGGTCTCCGGGCATGTACATGTGCCCGAGCTGCGCCGACGAAACCACGCCCACCAGCAGCGCCGCTCGCGGCCAGGGCCCGACCAGCACGAACACCATGGACAGCCCCAGGACACCGAACCAGGTGGGCCCCGCCCAGGCCGACTCCGGGAACCACGCCGAAGGCGAGAACGTCTCCGACATCCCGCCGAGCGACGCAGGCAGCAACACTGCCTCCAGCGCGCCGCGCCGGACCACCGCCAGGAGGTCGCCGAGGATGGCCACCGCCACCAACACCTGTACGAGTCGCAGGGGGCGAGCGTCGATCTCCCGGCTCGTGAAGGCCACCCACCGCGCGATCATTGCCTGGGCTCCCAGTCGGGCGCGGAGGTCGTCCAGCGTGCCTTCTCCTTCTCCTCGCCGTTCCCTGGCCACCGGGTTGCGGTGCAGCGGAACATCACCTCTCGGGTCTCGGGGCGCTCCCGGCGTGCGCGGGCGGCCAGGAACGCCACCAGGTGCCGGGCGTTCGGGCTGTTCCCGTTGCAGGTGGTGTCGAGGACGGGCCGGATCTTGCGGAACCGGAGGAACGACGACTGCCACGCGTGTTCCGGGTCACCGGAGCGGAACCACAGCTCGCCGTCGACCCACACCTCGCCGCGGACGACCCGATCCGGTCCGCTCCCGTACAGCGACCAGCTCTGTGCGAGGCGGAGGGGCCGCTGCAACGGGGCAAGCGCGCGCTCCACCGGCAGGCGCACCCACCGGTTCGTGTCGGCTGCCACCACCTGCAGGCGCCCACTCAGCGTGCGCTGGGCCTTGGCCCGGTCGCCCGGGTCCGTCATCCACTTCTCCGTCATGCCGTCGAGGCCCGGGAAGCCCAGGATCAGCATCGTCACCGCGACGAACGCCACGACTGCGGCCCGCAGCTGCGCATGGAGTTCGTCGGCCGTGATCGAGGACATCGCCGGAGTCTATTCGGAAGGGCGTATGCTGTCCGGATGTCGCTGTACGCTCTCCTCGCGTCCCGCGCCCTCGCCGCCGTGTTCGACGTGGGCACCACCTACCCCAACATCGCGGACGCCGTGTCGGCTGCTGCCACGGCGCCATCCGACGGGCACGTCGTCCGGGTGCCGCCGGGTGTCTACACCGAGTCGTTCGTCGTCGACGAGACCATGTCGTTCCGCGTGCTCGGCGCGGGCGTGGTCACCGTGGTGTCCGCCGACCCCGACGACGGGGTCTTCCACGTCGTCGGCTCGGGCATCACCGTCACGGTCGACGGGTTCGCGCTGGCTGGCGCGGGCGGCCGGGTGGCGCACGTCGACCAGGGCACGCTCGCGCTCGAGGACGTGACCGTGACGGACACGGGCGGCGGCCGCTCGGGCGGCGCGGTCTGGGCCGAGGGCAGCGCCGACGGCGTCATCGTGCGCCGGTCCACGTTCACGAACTCGGTGGTTGCGGGCGCTGGACGGGTGGGCGGGTTCCTGCTGGTGGAGGGCGGCGACCTGACCGTGGAGGACACGGACTTCCAGGGTGGCGCGAGCCCGGGGTTCGGGGGCGCGGTCTGGTTCGGCGGGAGCGGTGTCGCGCGGTTCGAGGACTCCACCTTCACCTCGAACGTGGCCGGGGACCGGGGCGGTGCGCTGTACCTCGACGACGGATCCCTCACCGTCACGGACTGCACGTTCACCACGAACGTGGTCAGCGGACAACGCGGCGGGGGCGCCGTGTACGCGGAGGACCCCGCGTCCGTGTCGATCACCGACACCGTGTTCCACCGGAACGAGTCGACCGCGACGGAGGGCGGTGGCGCGCTGTACTTCCGCCGGACGGGCACGCCCAACGAGGTCCTCCGCAGCACGTTCGTCTCCAACGTCGCGACCAACGGGGGGGGCGGCGCCGTCTTCGTGTTCGACCAGTCCGACCTCGTCGCGAGACACGACGTCTTCTGCGGCAACGAGGCCTTCGGCGGCGGCGGCGCGGTGCAGGTGGCGGGGGGCGGAGGTTCGTTCGAGAACGACGTGTTCCTGTTCGACAGCAGCACGGACGGCCCGGGCGGTGCGCTCGCGGTCCTCGGTGGGGTCGTCGCCTTCTCGCACAACTCGGTGTGGCGGGCCGACGGGACCAGCGGCGCAGAGGCCATCCACGGCGCGGTCCCGGACGCCGTCAGGGTGGTGGACAGCCACTTCCAGCACCACGACGGGCAGAACCACGTGCTCGACGCGCTCGTGGCCGACGCAGTGACCTCCGCCACGAGCCTCTACTTCGACAACGGGGGCCAGGACCTCGGCCCGCTCGTCACCGACCTCGGCGGGAACCTGTTCACCGACCCGGGGATGCCGCCGAGCGTCGTCGGCTGCGACCCGTACCAGCTCGTCCCCCCTGCGGGTTCGACGTTGATCGGCGCAGGGTCGGCGCTCTCGACGATCGGCGCGTTCGGGGGGGCCGATCCGTTCCCGCTCCCGGACCTCGACCGCGACGGTTTCCGGGTGCCCATCGACTGCGACGATGGCGATGCCAGCGTGTTCCCCGGGGCGCAGGAGACGCCAGGCGACGAGGTCGACCAGGACTGTGACGGGATCGAAGTGTGCTTCGTCGACGCCGACAACGACGGTGACCGCACCCCCGCGCTCGCGAACGGCACGGACGATGATTGCGGGGGCTCTGGGTTGGCTCCGGAGGCCGCGCTCATCGACTGTGACGACCAGGATCCGGGGGCGAACAGCAACGCCGCCGAGGTCACCGGTGACTCCGTCGATCAGGACTGCGACGGCGCCTGGGCCTGCTTCGAGGACCTCGACGCGGACGGCGCCCGGACCGACCAGGTCCGAATGGGGGCCGCTGCGTGCCTGGGCGCCAACGACGCGCTGGTGGACGACCCGCTGGACTGCGACGACGCCGAGGCCCTGCGCTCGCCGCTCCTGCTCGAGGTTCCCGGCAACGACGTGGACGAGGACTGCGACGATCGGGCGGACTGCTACGAGGACGCGGACGAAGACGGCTGGCCGACGCTCGTGGTGGTGGCGGGCGACGACCTCGACTGCAGCGACGCGGGGGAGGGGGTAGCCGTGGTTCCCGTCGACTGTGACGACGCGAACCGCGACCTGAACCCCGGCGCGGCAGACCTCACGATCGACGGGATCGACGACGACTGCACCGGAACGGACGGTGATGGCGCGACCGACGGCGACGGCGACGGCTTCCCCCGGGCCCGGGACTGCAACGACGCAGATCCGGCGATCAGCCCCGGGGTGGCCGAGGTTGCTGGAGACGGGACGGACCAGGACTGCGACGGGCAGGAGCAGTGCTACCTCGACAACGATCAGGACGGCACCAGGGTCTCGTCGACGCTCGGGAGCGCGGACCTGTCCTGCGCGGACCCCGGTGAGGCCACGGTCTCCGCCAGGTTCGACTGCGACGACAACAACGCCGCCGTGAGCCCCTTGCGGACGGAGATCCCCGGGAACCTCCGCGACGACGATTGCAACACCGTCTGGGACTGCTTCGCCGACGCCGACGCCGACGGCGCTGCCGACCGCAGCGTGGTCTCGGCGGGGTCGAACGGCTGCCTGGGGTCGTTCGAAGGACAGGACACCGACCCCATCGACTGCGACGACGCCGATCCCACGCGATCGCCGCTCCGGCTCGAGCTCGTGGGGAACAACGTCGACGAGGACTGCGACGGGGTCGCGAGCTGCTACCGCGACGAGGACCTGGACGGCTGGAGCGACGCCGCGGTCCTGGTGGGGAACAACGACTCCGACTGCACCGACTCCGGAGAGGGCGATCGGGACGCGGCCGTCGACTGCGACGATGGCGACGACCGGGTGTACCCGGGGGCGACCGAGATCGTGGGCGACGACTTCGATCAGAACTGCGACGGGCTCGACACGCCGGTGGCCGACAGCGACCAGGACGGCTTCGACAACACCGTGGACTGCAACGACTTCGACGACACGATCTTCCCCGGCGCCAGCGAGCTGACGGCGGACGGGACGGACCAGGACTGCGACGGCCGCGAGTTCTGCTTCCTCGACTCCGACGGGGACGGCGTCGGCACCATCGAGGTCCTCGACAGCCTCGACACGGATTGCGTGGACGAGAACGAGTCGTCGCAGTCCGATGATGCATGCCCGAACGATCGCTACGACGACTGCATCTTGCCGGTCGACTCCGCCCATACCGGGCTCGGCTCGGAGGGAGACACGGACACGGACACGGACACGGACACCGACACCGACACGGACACCGACACGGACACCGACACCGACACCGACACCGACACCGACACCGACAGCAAGGGCCTGGTCTTCACCGATCCCGGTTGCAGCTGCTCGCCCACGGGCTCGTCCGTGCCACTCCCCTGGCTCGCGATCGCTGCTTCGCTCGGCTGGCTCCGTGGGCGTCGGACCCGCTGATCGACGCTGCGACGCCGGGAGTCTGGTCAGCCTGTGTAAGGTGCGTGGCCTGCCCCGCGTTCGTCGGGGGACGGGAGCACACATGCGGCGGTGGCAGGTCACGGCGGTGTTGGTGGTGTTGGCGGGCGCTGGCGTGACCCTGGCGGCGGGGATGCCTGCGGGCGCCGTGGTGATCGGGCACGGGCAGACCCTCCTCCAGACCCTCTGGGAGGCCGTGGACCCCACCTGGCGCGACGAGATGGCGGTGCACCCGCTCCCCGTGGAGCACACGATCCCCGAGGTCCATGCGTTCTCGGACCGCTCGGCGCCCGTGCCGACCACGATCCCCGAGCTGTCGGAGCCCATCCGCCCCACCCCGCCGGTCCTCACGGTGCTCCCGCCGGATCCGGTCCCCGTGCGCTACGGGTGCGGCGGACGTGCGGTGCGCTCCGACGAGCCCATGCCGGCCTGCGGGATGGGGTGAGACCCTCGCGCTAAGGGGGTCCACGGAGGGACCGTGCCGAGCTGTCGGGCGTGTGGATCGTTGGTGTTGCGGTCGGGCGACCCGTGCCCCGCGTGTGGGGTGATGGGCACTGCGCCGGGTGACGCGCGCCGCCTCCTGGGACTCACCGCGGTGACGTTGCTGCTCGGGGCCTGCCAGGCGGAGTACGGGGCGGCAGTGACCACGGACACCGACCCGCCGGTGGAACACTCGGCCGAGGTTCCCACTGCGGACACGGGAGCGGAGTGAGCTGGCTCGACGCATTGCACGGCGCCTCCGGCGGCGACCTCGACGAAGCAGCCCCCGACGCCGTCCGCCGCGACCGCAAGCTCACGTTCGTGGTGGGTGCCGTCGCGTTCTCGATGTTGTTGCTCGAGGTGCTGCTGGCTCGCATGTTCCCGTTCTTCCTGGGCGACGTGAGCGCCTTCGTCGCCATCCCGGTGGCGATGCTGGGCCTGTCCCTCGGCGCCCTGGGCCTGCACGTCTCCGCGCGCCCGGTCTCGTCCCGCGCGCTCGCCGTGCTGGTCCCCGCGCTCGGCCTGTCCACGCTCGCGTCGTTCGTGCTCCTGTTCCCGTTGTTCGACCACGTGTTCAACGTCACCCACCACAAGTTCCAGAGCCCGCCCCACGACGCGCTGAAGACCACGGTGTTGTCGCTCCTGTTCGTGCCGCCGTTCGCGCTCGCAGGCGCGGTGTTGTCGATCGCGTTCCGGACCGGGGCGCGCCACGTGGGCCGCCTGTACGCCGTGGACCTCGCCGCGTCCGCTCTGGCCTGCGTGATCACGCCCCTCGCGCTGCACACGACCGACCTCCCGGTGGTGATCTGCCTGTTGCTGGGCGTCCATCTCGCCGCGAACGCGGTGGTGTTCGATCGGGACCGGCGCTGGCTCGCCGTGGCCCTCCCCGCCTTCCTGCTCACCGCGGGCGCAGCCAGCCGGCAGTGGGTGTTCGTGGAGCACCCCGACACCGACACGTTGGGGGTCCGCTACTCGGACGGCCACACCGTGACGGAGCACGCCCACCGCTGGAACGAGATCTCGCGGGTGGCGCTCCTGAGCTGGGAGAAGGACGGGGCGCCCACCACCTGGCGCGTGCTCCACGACGACGGCGTGTCGAACGTGGTGGTCGTCCCGTGGGACCCGGCGCGGCTGGAGACTCCACCACCAGCTGCGGGCATCCACGGGCTGCCGTTCCTGCTCGATCACCCGCCCGAGCGCGCGCTCGTCCTGTTCGCAGGCGCGGGTCGCGACATGATCCAGCTGCTCGAGCAGTCGCGGGGCGCGCTCGACGTCACGGGGGTCGAGATCAACCCGCTGGTGCCTGCGCTCGCGGTAGGGGAGACCGACCCGTTCCACCTGCAGTCGTTCTACGCGCTCCCGAACGTCCACCTCGTCCTCGAGGAAGGCCGCTCGTTCCTGGACCGGGACCAGACCACCTACGACCTGTACTTCGCGGGCTCGAACGGCGCCGAGACCGCGGTGCGGTCGGGGCACGTGCGGCGGTTCCTGGACACCGAGGAGGCGGCGGAGTCGGTGCTCGATCACCTCGCGCCCGACGGGACGATGGTGTTCTTCGCCCAGCCGTTCCAACACAAGCTCACCATGTTCGCGCGCCTGTTCGCGGAGCGCCGACTCCGACCCCTGACGGAGTCCGTGATCGTGATCGGCAGCCGCGACCAGGTGAACCTCAACGGCACCGACACGTTGCTGATCCGCCCCCGGGGCTTCTCTCCGGGCGAAGTCGACCGGATCCGCGACGCGGCTCGGGCGCAGGGGCTGAAGATCCACTACGCCCCCGGGAGGCACATGGGGCGCGTGTACACGCTGCTCCGCGGACCACCCGACTGGGATGCCCGGGTCCCGACCGACGACCGCCCCTACGAGCGTGAGCTCTCGTTCGCGGGCTTCACCCTCCTGCCCTCCCTCGAGCAGTTCCGGTCCCTCGAGTACGCGCAGGACTGGATGAAGCTGTTCACCCTGGTCCTGTTCACCGGGATCAGCGCGGTGACCATCGCGGTGTTCCAGGGCGTGAAGCGCGGTGGACGTCGGCTTCCGCTGTGGGCGCTCGGGTGGTTCCTCTCGACGGGGATCGCCTACATGTTCGCGGAGATCGGGCTGATGGCGAAGCTCGAGCTGTTCCTGGGGGCTCCGCTGTACTCCATCGCCGTGGTGCTGGCTGCGTTCCTGTTGGCGAACGCAGCGGGGAGCGCCTGGATCGGGCGGCGCCAGCGCGCGGGACTCCCGGTGGCGCCGTGGGTGCCGGCGGTCGCAGCGGTGATCGTGCTCCCGCTCACCCTGGCCTTCGTCGATCGCGCGCTGCCCCCCCTGGTGGGGCTCCCCGTGCTCGCGAAGGCCCCGCTGGCCGTCGCCGCGGTGGCCCCGCTCGCTGTGGTGTTGGGCGCGTTCTACCCGCTGGGCGCGGGCCTCGTTGCAGAGCGCGTCGATCGCGAGCTCGTCCCCACCACGTTCGGTCTGGCCACGCTCTCGTCCGTACTCGGCAGCACGGTGGCCATCGTCGCGATGATCGACGTGGGGTTCCGCTCCGTGGTCCTGTGGGGCGAGGCGATCTACGTCGGAGTCGCGCTGGTGGCGCTGGTGGTGTGGGCGCGAGAACCCCAGCGCTCCTGAGCTCGCTCAGCCGAGGTCGCTGGCCTGGTGCCGCTCCGCGACCCGGTCCTCCCCCCAGACGCGGTTCACCCGTTTCCCCCGCTGCACCGCCGGCCGCGCCGCGACCTCCTGCGCCCACCGGTTCACGTGGACGTAGGTGTGCGTCTCCAGGAACTCGGCGGCCGCATAGACCTCGTTGGCGACGAGGGCGCCATACCAGGGCCAGATCGCCATGTCGGCGATGGTGTAGGTGTCGCCCGCCACGTACCGGCGGCCGGCGAGGGTGCGGTCGAGCACGTCGAGCTGGCGCTTGACCTCCATCGCGAACCGGTCGATGCAGTACTCGAGCTTGATAGGGGCGTACGCGTAGAAGTGGCCGAAGCCACCGCCGAGGTACGGCGCGGCGCCCATCTGCCAGAACAGCCACGAGAGGCACTCGGCGCGCTGGGCGGGCGCGGTCGGCAGGAACGCGCCGAACCTCTCGGCCAGGTAGAGGAGGATGCTGCCGGACTCGAACACCCGGATCGGCTCGGGGCCGCTGCGATCGACCAGCGCCGGGATCTTCGAGTTCGGGTTCACGGCGACGAAGCCGCTGCCGAACTGGTCGCCGTCGTTGATGCGGATGAGCCACGCGTCGTACTCGGCGCCGGTGTGGCCCGCGGCCAGGAGCTCCTCCAGGAGCACTGTGACCTTCACGCCGTTGGGGGTGGCCAGGGAGTACAGCTGGAGGGGGTGGACCCCGACCGGCAGCTCGGCGTCGTGGGTGGCGCCGGCCGTCGGGCGGTTGATGTTCGCGAACCGGCCGCCGTTGGCCTTGTTCCAGGTCCAGACCTTGGGGGGCGTGTACGTGTCGTCGGCCATGGGAGCTCCAGCAGGGGTGGTTAACGGAGTTGGAGCGGGACCTCGAACACCTCACCGTCCGGCAGCGCGTGCGCCGGGAACGCGGTGCGCTCCAGCGCCTCCTGCGCACACCCCAGCGCTTCCGGGGTCCAGTCGGCCGCGTCCAGCACCCGATGGCGCGACACCACTCCGCCACACGCCACCGTGACCTCGAGGTGCAACGTGCCGCTGGGCGTGGCCCCCGCCGTCGCCAGGCACTGCGCCACCGCCGGGTACACCCCCGCCAGCGCCGCCTTCACCTGCGCCTCCGAGAGGCCCACGCTCGCGGCCATCCCCGCATCACCAGCCACGTCGGGCGGCGGGAGGCAGGGCTTCGGCTTCGGCTTGCCGCTGCGCGCGGCCTTCGGTCGGGCCGGCTTCGGGGTCTCCACCACGACCGGTGCCGGCGGCGGGGGCTCGGGCGTCGTACACGCCAGCATGCCGAGCCAGAGCACGTTCACTCCACCACGACGATGTCGGTGCCGCTGCGGCCGAACGTCTCGGGCATGTACATCTCCTCCGCCTTCGCCGGCGGGACCACGTACCGGCCCGGGGTGGTGGCGCGCGCCACGTAGTCGTAGCCGTGGACGCCGTCCCACAACAGGGACGTGAAGGCCTCCACCCGCTCGTCGCGCATCATCTCGTGCTCCTGCCAGGGCCGCGACCACCACCACCAGTAGGGCTGGTCGTCGGGCGGCGAGGCAGGCAGCGTGCCCGTCGTCGCGAGCACTGGGTTCTGGGCCTCGAAGCCCGCCGGCAGCGGGTCGACGAGCGCCACGTGGTAGCGCCGCATCTCGTTCACCAGCTCGAGCTCCACCTTCACCCGTGCGCCCGCCTTCACGTGCCACACGCCGTCTTCGTCGCGCCGGACGTCGCTGGGCTCGTCGATGGCCGTGTAGGTGCGCTCCACCACGAACCCGTAGTCCGCGGGCTCGAGGCGCAGGCTCTTCGGCGCGTAGCGGACGCCCACCCGGTAGTACAGCCGGCCCGAATCGCCCTCCATCGCCATCGTGAGCGGGACCGCGCCCGGGCGCTCGGTGAGGTAGCCCATGGGCACGTCCGCCTCGAAGAACTCGGTGGTGCGTCCGCGGAACGCGTGCTCCCCGACGAAGCCGTCGCCGAGCCACACCTTCGCCACGAAGTCCGGCGTCTCCTTCTCGTAGGTCCGGAAGTACCGGTCGAGGGCCATCAGGACGAACGCGTCCTCCTGGGTGTTGAGCCAATGGCCCTGCTTCTTATGGGCGAGCAGGCCGCGGACGGTCTTCTCGACGAGCTCGTCGTCGGGCTTCGTCTCCATGAGCGCCTCGAGCACGATGCCGTCGGCGCGGCGGTCGCTGTGGAGGAGCACGTGGGCGCCGTCGTCGTAGGAGGTCACGAAGTGCGCGGTGCCAGCCTCCTCGGTGACGCGGTTCGCGAGGCGGTGGAGGATCTCGTCCGCCTCGGCCTTGGCGCCGCCCTCCTGGAGCGTGGGGAGCAGGAACGCCATGCCGTCGATGCCCAGGATGGCCTCGCTCTCGCGCCACACGTCGCGGGCCTTGCGCAGGTCGGGCTGGCCCATCCGCCGCAGGACGTCGACCGCGAAGGCGCGCAGGAAGGCGCGCTCCTCGGGGCCGTACCACCAGGGGATGTACGACTCGATGGACTGCAGGTGGTTCGCCGCCTGGCGGAACGAGCCGTCGGGCACGTCGTAGCCCTTGGCCTTGGCGCGGGCGTAGGCGTCGGCGGCGTAGATCGACAGGTACGGCCAGGTCTCGTCGCCCTTGCGCCAGAACGACCAGCCGCCGTTCCAGTGTTGCCGATCGGCCAGCTTCTGGAGGTCGGCCTTGACCCGGCCCTCCAGCACGGCGGGCTCGGGGAGGTCGGGCGAGTCGAAGGCGTCCAGCACGTCGCGCAGGGAGGCGATGGCCAGGACGCGGCTCGCCAGCTGCTCGTTGCAGTCGTAGGGGTACGACTCGAGGTACAACACGGCGTCGGTGAGGGCCTGGAGCTGCGTGGACGAGGTGGTGACCTCGAGGCCGCCGAACTGGACCCAGGTGTCGGGCGGCGCGATCACCGGCTGCACGGTCACGCCTTCGTCGATCGAGCCGTACGTCGCGAAGGCCTCGGTCGTCGCGGGGGTCCAGACGGGGAGCGACAGCTCCGCGGCGTCCGTGGCCTCTCCGGAGGCGGCGACCACCTGCAGCCGCGCGGTGCCCGCGCCCACCGTCGCCGCGGGGAACCGCACCTCGACGCGGTCGTTGGCGGGCACCTTCACCCGTCGGCCGGCCACCGCTGGCTCCGTGGGGACGCCGAGGTCGGGGAACACCGCCTCGACGCGGTCGACCAGCGCCAGCTGCGTGGCCCGGAGCGCCACGTCCACGACCAGGTCGCGGTCGGTCTGGTTCTGCACGACGAACGGGAGCTCGGTCTGGTCCCCGAAGTTCAGGAACCGCGGCGCGCTGGGGCGCACCATCAGCGGCAGCTTGGCGGTGATGGCGGCGTCGGTGCTGCCGAACTGGTTCTTCGCGTCGGCCGCGACCACCATCACCCGGTACCGCGTGAGGTTGTCGGGGAGCTTCACGTCGACCCGCGCGCGGCCGTCGGCGTCGGTGCGGACGTCGGGCGCGAACAACGCGAGGGCGCCGAAGTCGGTGCGCACGGTCACCGCCGGGCCGTCCGGGGCGTAGTTGTTCTCGACCGTCGTCGCTGCGGTCATCGCGTCAGCCATCGGCTCGGCGGGTGCGGCCTGCATGCGCCGCGCGGGCCCGTCGTCGCGGGCGGACTCCTTCGCCTTGGACTCCTCCTGCAGGACGGGCATGCCGCCGCCCCCTTCCCCGCGGCCCCGCATCGCGAGCCCTCCCACGGCGCCCAGGACCCCCGCGTCCCCGGTGGTGGGCACCGCCACGGTCTCCGGGTTCCCGAGCGCCACGTAGGAGCGCAGGAAGAAGTCGCGGACCCCCGGGTCGCGGTTGGCGTAGAACACCGTCAGCGGGTCGGGCAGCGCGTACCCGGTGAGGGCGAGCACGCTCTCGTCCACGACGACCACGGCGACCTCGGCGCCGGCGACCGGCGAGCCGTCGGCGCGCTTCACGACCACGTCGACCGCGGTCTTGCCGCCCGGCGCCAGCTCGAGGTCGGCGGGAGTGGCGGTGACCGCCAGCGTCCGCTGCTTCGGCGGCACCACGAACGACACGTGCCCGTCGGCGTGGGCCACCCGCTTCGGGAGGTCCGGCGACGCCTTGCCGGCGTCGTCGAGGCGCATCGCCCCGCCCACGAGGTGCACGGCCAGGTCGAAGTTGGGGACCAGCGTCTCGTCGATCGGGATCTCGAGGGTGGTGGACGGACCCGTCAGCTGGAACCGGACCGCCCGCTCGATCCCGTCCCGCCGCAGCGTCCACGTGCCCTCGGCCGGCCAGAACGGCGCCTGGACCAGCACGCGAGCGGTGTCCCCGGCGGCCAGCTCCCGGGCCTCGGGCACCAGGGTGAGCTTCTCGAGCTCCACCTCGCGGGAGGGCATCAGCTCCTCGCCGCTCACCCAGATCCGCAGCTCCGTCTCGTTGGGTCGGCCCGCTGCGTCCGTGACCCGCGCGAGCACCCGGTACGTCCCGCCGCTGTCGGGGCGGAACGTACACTGGCCCACCTGGGCGGCGTCGAGGTGCGGGTCACAGGGGACCGCGGCCTCCTCGACCTCACCCCAGGTCCGATCGGCCTTCTGGCGGTACACGAGGCGCGTCATGCGGACGTCGAGGGCGGCGCCGGGAGCGGCCTTCCCGTCGAGGTCGACGACGGCCACGTCCACCGCCACCTCGGCGCCCTTCTCCACGAAGCTGTTCTCGGACTTGAGCCCCACGTACCGGTCGGCGGGATGCAACGTCGTGCGCGCCGTGGCCGTCCACGCCTGGCGGTTCACGTCCATCACCGTGGCTTCTGCCCGGACAGCGTAGGGCCGCGCGGGGTTCATCGATTCGAAGTGCAGGCCCAGGTGGTGCTCGCCAGCGCTGTCGGTCTTCGCTTGCAGGTTGCCCACGAAGCCCTCACCCATGGGCGCTCCGGAGCGCGCGGACCACTCGAACGGGTCGAGCCACCACGGGGTCCACGTGCCGAACGACCAGTCCTGCATGCCGGGGGGCACGTAGTGGCTGGGCTCGGCGAACACCGACCAGGTGGTCTCGGCGTTCGGGAGCCCGCCGCCGGCGTAGTACGCCGCGGTGAGATCGACGCGCGCGTCGAGCCCGAGCAGGTGCGGGCCCTCGTCCATGGCCGCCGAGACCTCGAACTCCGGGCGCCGGAACTCCTGGATCTGGAGCTGGTGGGTGTGGGTTCCCGACGACTCGGAGGCGCCGCTGATGTTCAGGGAGAGGCGGGCGGGCCCGAGGTCCGCGTCCGCGGGGATGGCCACGTCGAACGAGAAGCCTCCGAGCGCGCTCACCGAGGCGTCGCCCTCCGCGATCTGGCGACCCATCACCGAGGTGAGGGTCCAATGGACGGAGCGCGTCCCGTCCCCGGCGAGGGCCTCGATGTCGCCTTCGGGGCCGGCGACGTGCGCGCGTACCCACCCCTTGACCTTCGCGGTCTCGGTGGGCTTGTACAGGCCGCGATCGTCGGCGACGTACCACGCCACCGTCCGCGGGTCTTCGTACCGGTACCAGCCGCCGCTCCCGCCGTAGCGGGCGTTTGGCTCCGGGAGGAACGCCACGTCGTCGCCGCGGCGGGCCACCAGGAGCGGGGACGACTCCTCCGGCAGCTGGAACGACGCGAGGCCGTCCGCGCCCGTGGCGCTGGTCGCGGGTCCCAGGCTCAGCGCCACCCCCTCGAGCGGCGCGCCGGTGGAGAGGTCGGTCGCCCAGCCCACCACGTCGTTGCGGTCGGAGAAGGCCACGAGGCCGAGCTGCGTGACCTGCACCCACTTGTAGACGTACTGGCGGTTCCAGCGGTCGCGGGGCTGCACGGTGGGCTCGACCATCACGAGCACGTGCCCCACGCCGTCCTCGCCGAGGAGGGGCGCCAGCTCGATCGCGGTCTCCTGCTGTTGGTCGGCCTGGCCGAGGGTGTCGAGCACCGTCTGCGAGAGGCGCCGGCCGGGGAGGGGACCGGGGCGGGCGTCGTCGTACCAGAACGTCTGCAGCCACTTCTCCCACGCGGCCCAGTCTTCGGGCTCCACGGCGTGGACCGTGACCTTCAGGCGGGGGTGGTTGACGCTGAACACCGACAACTTGCCGTTCGCAGCTGGATCCAGCACCACGAGGTCGGCGCCCGGGGACGACAACGTCTTCTCGGCGGGGCCGACCCGGAACTGGAAGGTCTCGGCGGCTCCGAGGGTCTGCCCGAAGGCGTCCTTCACCGTCGGCGGCACCGTGAGCGTGTACAACGTACGCCCCGTGAAGGCGCCGAAGACCTGCACGCCGTCGCCGTTCGGGACGACCGACAGCCCTGGCACCGCGGGCGACACGGTCCACTGCGTGGCGTCGAAGGCCGCGGGGTCCACGGGGTTGGTGAACACCACGGTCCAGGGGGACGTGGGCGGGCACGGGTCCTGGTACCAGCAGTGGTGCTCGGCGACCTTCATCGGCCCGTAGGTGCGGACGGGCGCGGACTGGTCGGAGGTGGTGGTGCGCGGCCCCTCTCCGGAGGGCGTGCCCGCCTGGACGGTGAGCGTGTACCAGGTGTCCTTCGCGAGCGGCTCGGTGGGGTGCAGGTACAACACGCTGCCGGGCGCAGCGCCCTGGCCGAAGCTGCTCTCGACGTAGGGCGGAAGCGCGGCCCGCTCGGCGTCCGTCGCGACGCGCCACCGCGGCGACGCGGGCGAGACCTCCAGGTGGGCGAGGACCACGTCGGGGTCCATCCGCTGGTCGAAGCGGAGCGCGATGGTGGGGTCCAGGACCTGGGGGCTGCTGTCCCCGGGCCACGACTGCTGGAGCTGGGCTGCCGGGGTCGCGAACCGGAACTCCACGTCCTTCGCGAGGGCTTCGCCGAGCGCGCTCTTCGTGCCCTTCGGGACCCGGACGGTGTACTCGGTGGCCATCGGCAGCCGGGGGTCGGCGTCGAACAGCAGCGTCTTCGTGCCGAGCCACCGCCAGCGCCCCGGAACCGCGGGCTCCAGCACGGCGGGAACGGTGCGCGCAGCCTCCTCCTGGGAGGTCACCGCCACCATCGGCTGGTCGAACGTGAGCGAGACGTGCGGCGCCATCGGCACCTCGCCGTCGGGCGCGTGGCGCACGAGGGTCGGCGGTGCGGGACGGACGGTGGGCGCCCTGGCCCCGGGCGGCGGCGGGAACGGCGCCAGCTCGGTCTCCCCGGTGCGCGGCGGCGGCTTCGTCCCGGGGCGCAGCGCGAAGTTCTGGTGGTCCCCGTCTTGCTTCTCGAGGGGGGACACCCGGGCGAGGAGCCGCGCCGCAGCGTCGGTCGACATCACCTCCCCGGGGGTGTACGGCGCGCCGGCCAGGGCGTCGCGCGGCGGGCTGGCGTCGTACAGGCGGATGCCGAGGCCCTTCTTCGTGTCGTCCACGGTGAACGACGGCGCCGCGCTCGCGCCGGCGCTGACGCTGTCGTCCGCGGGCGGCTGGACCGGCTGCGGCGTGTGGCAGGCGAGGGCGAGGAAGGGGAGGAGAAGGGTGGACTGCACGGAAATCCTCCGGTGCGGGGCGAACGGCGGTCGGGACAGTACCTTACGCCCGGGGTGTAGACTCCGGGGCCGTGTCGACGTGGTCCGATCAGCTCCGGCAGATGGCGGTGCGCGCGCTGGCGCGCCAGCGGGGCGAGGTCCGCGCCAACCAGGACTTCCGGTTCGCGGGCGAGGTCGCGAGGCTGGCCGCCGTGTTCGCGGTCACCATGTTGTTGCCGATCGCGTTCCTCGCGTTCCTCGCGCTCACGTCGCTGCGGTGGGAGGAGCTGTCGGTCGAGGCCGACCTCGAGGCCCGGGGACGCGGCGCGACGCAGGGGTTGCAGGAGCAGACGGCCGAGCTGTTCGCGCGGTTCGAGCTGGCGACGATGTCGCGCCTGCAGCGCGGCGAGTCCCCGACGGACAACCTCGGGGACCTGTCGCCGTTCCTGATGGCGGCCTTCCGGTTCGACGCCGACGGGCGGCTGGCTGCGCCGTTCCTGCTGGCGGAGGACACGCCCGTGGTGGTGCCTTCGGCGGGGTGGTGGGAGGAGGTTCGCCTCGCCCGGGCGCTCGATCAGTCGGGGACCGCGGACGAGCGGGTGGCCGCGTGGCGTCGCGTCGAAGCCGTCTCCGGCTCGCCGGTCTACGCGGGGGAGGCGCGCCTGACGGTCGCCCGGGTGCTCGCCGGCGCGGGCCGCGTGTCGGAGGCCAACGATCTGGTCCAGGACGTGTTCTCCGACCTCGGGACCACCCGCGATCCCCGCGGGTTCCGCTACGGGCACCTCGCGCTCCTCGAGCTCGCCGCCTTCCGCCTGGCCCGCAACGAGCCCACCGACGCCGAGGCCGCCCGCTCGATCCTGGAGGACCTCGTCGACGCGCTCTTGCAGGAGCCGTGGGTCGTGGGGCGCACCTCCGAGCCCGCCGTGGTCCGCCGCGCCCTGCGCCAGCTCGAGGGGCTCGCGCCGCCCGACTGGCTGGCGGAGCGCCGGTCGCGCCTCACCGAACGCCAGTCTCAGCTGCGGTGGGCCGACGGCGTGCGCAACGAGCTCGAGCTCGTGTTCAACCGGCTCCCCGAGGGGAACTTCCGGTACGTGGGCGGCGGCCCCGACTCCCCGGCCGTGTGGGCCATCCTGCAGTGGAGAGGCCAGCTCTACGCGTTCTCCTTCTCGGCGGCGGCCCTCCTCGAGGAGCTCCGGGCCAGCGCCGCCCGCACCACGGCCCTCGAGCCCGATCTCGTCGTGCGCGTGGGCACCGCCGACACGTTGCCGGGCGAGGCGAAGGCCTGGCGCACGCTGGGTCCCGCGCTCCCGGGCGCCTCGGTGTTCGCCGTCCCCAAGGACCCGGAGGGCCTGGCGCGCAGCGTGACCTGGCGGCGCACCGTGCGCTCTGCGGTGGTGATCACGGCGGTGTTCGTCTCGGCCGTGGGCGCGTTGTGGGTGGCGCGCCTGGTGGTGCTCGAGCGCGAGACGGCGCGGCAGCGCGCAGAGTTCGCCGCGAACGTGAGCCACGAGCTCCGGTCGCCGATCACCCAGATCCGCCTCAAGGGGGAGGCGCTGCTGCTGGGCCTCGTGGAGGAGGGGGAGGACATGCGCCAGCACCACGAGGCGATCGTGCGGGAGTCCGAGCGGCTGTCGCGCCTGGTCGACGACGTGCTGGACTTCGCCGCGATCGAGCGCGGCGTGAAGCGCTACCACCTGCGCGCCGAGGACCTCGAGGCCGTGGTGCGCCAGTCGGTCGAGAGCGCGCGGTCGGAGTTCGAGCGCGCGGGGATGACCGTGGAGGTGGCGATCGACGACGACGTGCCGCGCCTGCTCCTCGACCGCGACGCGATGGGTCAGGTGCTCACGAACCTCCTCTCGAACGCGGTGAAGTACGCCGTGGAAGGAAAGTGGGTGGGCCTGACGGTGCGCTACCGCGACCCGGTGGTGGTGGTGACCGTCGCCGATCGCGGCATCGGGATCTCGGCCGCCGAGCTGCCGAAGGTGTTCGACGACTTCTTCCGGTCGACCGACCCGCGCGTGCGCAAGACGAAGGGCACGGGGATCGGCCTCGCCATCGTCCGCTACATCGTGGAGGCGCACGGAGGTACCATCACGGTCGACAGCGAGCCGGGCCGGGGGTCGCGGTTCGCCGTCACGTTGCCCGTCCCGCCGTCCGACACCCCCGAGCCCTGACGTGCCCGAGGCCCACCCATGCCCCGCATCCTGATCGTCGAGGACGAGCTCGCGCTCGTCGACACCCTGAAGCGCTTCTTCACGAAGGAGGGCTTCGACGTGCTCGTGGCCCGCTCCGAAAAGGAGGCGCTCGAGCACCACGAGCGGTTCCCGCCCGACGTGGTGGTGCTGGACGTGATGCTCAACGAGGGACCCGAGCCGGAGCGCTCCGGGTTCGACGTCTGCCGCTCGCTCCGCAGCAACGAGTACGACGGGCCCGTCATCTTCGTGACCGCGCGCGCGTCCGAGCAGGACAAGCTCCTCGGGTTCGAGCTCGGCGCCGACGACTACGTCACCAAGCCGTTCTCGCTGTTGGAGCTGAAGGCGCGGGTCAACGCGGTGCTGCGGCGCACCGGCGGCGCGAAGGCGGTGTACCGCTACGGCGCCGTCGAGGTCGACCTCGACAACTACCTCATCCGCCACCCGGACGGCGACGAGCGCCTGTCGAACCGCGAGCAGGAGCTGCTGCGCTACCTCATCGAGCACCGCGGCAAGGTGCTGCCGCGCGGCGAGCTGCTCACCGGCATCTGGCGGTACTCGCCCAACGTGACCACCCGCACGGTCGACACCCACATCCTCAACGTCCGCAAGAAGCTGCGCGACGACGCCGGGTCTCCGCGGTTCATCGAGACCCTGCACGGCGTGGGCTACCGGTTCATCGGCGCCGAGGGCTGATGCTCGCGGCCTTCCCCACCGTGCTGTTCACGCAGGGGGCGTGGGCGCAGGAAGATCCCGGGCTCGCCCTCGCGGATCAGCTGCTGGACGCCTCGGTCTCCGGAGCGGGGCCGGCGCAGGTGGCGGCGCTCACGGAGCTGTCCACGCGGGTGGCTGCGACAGACGCAGCGGGGCCTGCGGTCTGGTATTGGCTGGCGAACACGCAGGCCCAGCAGGGGCAGCTGGAAGCAGCGCGGTCCACGCTGCTCGAGGGGATCCGGACGGGCGCGTGCCCGGACTGCCAGGACCTGTTCCAGGAGCTGGAGCTGGAGCGGTTGGCTGCGGGTCGGCCCACCACGTGGACGTTCGACGATCCCCACCACGGCTTGTTCCTGGGCTCGGAGGGCGGCTCGATCCGGTTGGGGGCGCTGGAGGGGCGCACGCTGTTGGAGTGGGCGCCGGAGCCGGGTCCGGACACCGCGGATCGCGTGGTGTTCGGCGTGCGGGAGGGCCTCGCGAGCCTGACGGTGGAGGTGCGTGCGGTGGGAGCGCCCGGCGCGTTCCAGGTGCAGGTGGTGGACCGCGCGGGGCGCCGCTACGTCTCGCCGGACCTGGTGGCTGTGCCCGCGGACCGGTTCGTGACGGTCACGCGCGACGTGAAGGACTTCGCGCCGTTGGCGACCGGCGTCCCGCTCGATCCCGACGACGTCCGGCGGGTGGAGCTCGTGGAGTGGGCGGCTGCCCGGCCTTCGGCGGCGGGTGCCCCGGCGTTTCTGTTCGACGCGCTCACGCTCCGGTGATCGGCCACGGAATCGGGTCTGTTCGAGACCGTTCGAGCCTTCGGGCTGGCGTTCTCCGTGCCTTGCGGGTCGCGGATCCCGGCTGTCGGGGTGTCGGTGTCCGGCGCGCCCTGCACGACCGGTCCCTCGTCGGCTTCGTGCGATGATCGGTCGCGCGGGGGGACTGGTGTGGTGGTTCACGGCGAGCGGCTGCGTGCGGGTGCTCGCGCTGCCTACGGACTCGGGGCCCGACGATCCCGTCCCGGTCCCCGAGTCGACGTCGCCGCCGGCCGAGGTCTGTGTCCCCGGGGAGACCCTCGGCTACGCGCTCCCCTCGGCCCGGTGGGGGCTCTCGGCGCTGTACGCGTCGCGGCGCCTCGACGATCGACCGGACTCCGCCCTCCGCCTCGCGCCGTCGTTCTTCCTGGCCACCGGCTGGGAGCTCACCGGCTTCGGCTGCGCCACGTACGGCGCGCCCTGGGTGGAGGTGGCCCCGGACGACGCGGGGTGCCTGGGGTTGCGGGAGGAGACGGTCTGGATGGAGCTGTGCCGGCTGTACCCCCTCGACTACGCGTGTGACGGATACCCAGGCGCGTTCACTGGCGACACGCCGGAGGCCAGCGCCCTGGGCCTCGCGTGGTTCGCGTTGGCCGCCCACGCGCTCCTCGGGCGGTACGAGCTCGATCCCGACGAGTGGTACGCCACGGCGACCGATCCGCTGGCGGTCGAGCGCCTCACGGCCGCCATGCACTACCGGTCCCCGTGGAGCGGCGAGGTCACCGACACGATCGAACGCTGCGGCGACGACGTGGAGGCGTGCCTCGGGGAGGACCTGTTGACCTACGTCTCCGGGGTCGCCGACAAGCTCGAGGCCCTGGAGGGGGCCACCTGTCACGACGCGCCCCTGGCTCCGGACGACGTGCGCGCCTTCGTCGGTGGCCTCGCGGCGGCCCGGCCGGGGCGGGACTGGGCGGCGGCAGAGTCGGCTGCGCTCTCGGCGCTCACCGGCGAGGGCTTCGCGACCGAAGCGCCGGCAGTGCTGGACGCCATCGATGCCGCGGTTCCCCTGACCCTCGCGTGCCCCGAGCAGGAGCTGTTCACGTGGTACCGGCTCCCCTGTCCCTGATCTTCCTCGACCTGAGCTCCGATCCCGCCGAGGATCGGCTCGCCGAGGAGCTGCAACTGGCGGGCGTCCAGGTGTCCTGGGCGTCGGCGCCGGACGGGTTCGGCACCTTCTCGCTGCCCGCGCAGCTGGATCAGGTCCGGCCCGGGCTGGCCCCGGGTGCCCCCACCGCGTGGCTGGTCGTGGACGGCGACGCCCTGCACCTCTCGATCGCGTTCGTCGAGGCGGAGCGGGCCGTGGTGCGGGTCGCCGACGCCCCCCGCGGCGCCGAGGCGCGGTTGGCCCTCACGGCGCGCGAGCTCGTGTCCACGGCGGTCCCGGCAGCGCCCGCGCCCCTCCCTCCCGCGCCCGCGCCGAGCCCCGCCATTCCAGCGCCGGCACCTGCGCGGGGCCTCGACTGGCACCTCTCGGCGACGGGCACCTTCCCGGTCCCGGTCCTGGCCCCGCGGGCGGGGGTGGAGGTCGAGGTCGGCGCCACGCTGGGTCTCGCGGTGGGGCTGCAGCTCGGGGCGGGTCAGCAACGTGGCACCGGGAGCCTCGTCGGTCGGTGGCGGAGCCTGCGGGCGGGGGTCGGCGCCGATCTGGTCCACCTCCCGTGGGTGGTGTGGGTCGAGCCCCGGGCCGAGCTGGGGCTCTGCCTGCCGGCGCACCGCGCGGTGTTCGTGGAGCCGCGGATCCGCGCGACCGTCCTGCGGGACCAGGTGACGCGCGGCGACGACGTGTTGTACGACTCCGGCTGGGTCGAGGCGGGGGTCGTGATCGGATGGCGACAGATCCACCGGTCCCCGTGACAAGACCCCAGGTGAATGCCAGCGCCGACGTCGACGCCGAACTCGTGGTCCGCCTGGTCGCAGGGGAGATGGACGCCCTCGGGGCCCTCTACCAGCGACACGGCGGCGCGGTGCGGACGTTCCTGCGGCGGGTGGAGCCCACGCTGGGGACCGAAGAGGCCGACGACACCTGCCAGGAGACGTTCTTGACCTTCCACCGCACCCTCGGGCGCTACGAGCACCGCGGGAAGCTCCGGTCCTGGCTGTTCGGGATCGCGCTCCACACCGCGCGCGGCGAGCGGCGGAAGCGCTGGTGGCGGCAGGTGCTCCGGATGCGGCGGGGCGACGAGGCCGCAGGGGTCGCGCTGCGGCGGGACGACCCCGCGGCCCGCGTGGACGCCCACCAGCAGGTGGTGGCGCTGCTGGCGGGGCTTCCGGCCGCCCAGCGCGAGGTGCTGGTGTTGACCGCGCTGGAGGGGCTGTCGGTGAAGGAGGCGGCCGAGGTGCTGGGCATCCCGGAGAACGCAGCCTCGACCCGCTTGTACCGGGCCCGCGCTGCCCTCGGGGAGTCCCCGTGACCGACGACGACCTGCAGCGCTGGGGCGCGTCCCGGCAGATGCCCGCTCCGTCCCCCGCCGAGGCCCGCCGGCTCGTGGCGCGGGCGTCGTCGCGGAGCTGGTGGTGGCTCGGGTGGCTGGTGTTGCCGGTGGTCCCCGGGGGACTGGTGCTCGCAGCGAGCGCTGCGGCCCTGGCCCTGGCCCTGTCCTGGAGCACCTCCACCCCCGAGGTGTCGGTCCCCGAGGTGGCGCCGGCGGTGATCGCGGAGGACCCGGGCCCCCCGCGCCTCGGCCCGGGAACCCACGTCCTGGGGACGGACGAGGTCGCGGTGGACGGGGAGGTCGTGGTGGCCGAGCGCGGGGACGCCACGGTGCTGGACCTCGCCCGCGGCACAGTCACCGTGCACGCGGCGAGGCGGGCGCCCGGCGCGTCGCTGCGGGTGGTGTCCGAGGACTGGACGGTGGTGGTGGTGGGCACGCGGTTCACCGTGGTGCGGGCGCCGTTCTCGGTCGAGGTCACCGAGGGCGTGGTGGAGGTGCAGCGGGGCGCAGACCGGTGGACCCTGCGGGCGGGGGATCACTTCGAAGACGGGCACCTCCGCGCGAAGCCCGTCGCTCCACTCCCGGCGTTGCCCGACCTGCGCACCCAGCTCCTCCGCGGAGACGCGGTCGGGGCGCGGACGGGCCTCGGTCAGCGCCTGGCTGCCGATCCCGACGACACCGGCGCGTGGACGCTCCTGGCCCAGCTCGAGGCCAGGGCGGGCCAGCGGGAGCCGGCGGTGGCCGCCTGGCGGGAGGTGATCGGCCGGGGCACGCTCGCCGAGGCCCAGCGCGGGCGGTTCGAGGCGTCGGTCCTGCTCGAGGATCGACCCGCCGACGCGATCCCGCTGCTGGTCACGTTCCTGGCCACACCCGACCCGTTGCGGGCCGAGGCGCTGCTCCGCCTGGGCCGGGCGCAGGTCGCGGTGGGGGATCGCGACGCGGCGCGCGCCACCCTGTCCGACCTGGTCGCGGCCCACCCCGGGACGGGTCCCGCCGAGCTCGGCCGGCAGCTGCTCCTCACTTTCTGATCGACGCCCGCGACAGATCGCGCGGGCCTCGGGACATCCCCTCGGAACCTACGTCCCGGAGCCCCCGTGAACCGACGCACCCTCCTTCGGGGAGGCGCCGCAGCGCTGCTCGCCGCCCCGTTCCTGCGGTTGTTGGAGCGACCCGCTCGCGCGGCCGAGCTCGGCACCGCGACCCGGTTCCTCGTGTTGCACTCCCCCAACGGGACCATCCCCGCGCGGTGGCGACCCTCCGGGAACGGCGCTGGCTACTCGTTCGGCGCCGGGTCGATCCTCGCGCCCCTCGCCGGGCTCGAGCCCGAGCTGCTGGTCCTCGACGGGATGGACTTCAACACCGGCGACAACCACGAAGGCGGCATGGCCGCGATGCTGACCGCGGGGGGAGACACCAGCATCGATCAGGTCGTCGCCGACCAGATCGGGGGGGCGACCCGGTTCCGATCCCTCGAGCTGTCCGCCCAGACCTCGGCCTGGGGTGGCTCTACGCAGACCCGGATGGTGTACCGCAACGGGGCGTTCGTCACGCCCGACGACGACCCGCTCCACGCCTGGACCCGGCTGTTCGGAGACCTCGGGGACGACCGGCTCCTGGCCCGTCGCCGCTCGGTCCTGGATCTGGCGAGCGGGGAGCTGACCACGCTGCGGGATCGGCTCGGCGCCGAGGAGCGGCTGCGGCTCGAACAGCACCTCGAGGCCCTCCGGTCGGTGGAGCGGAGCCTGCAGGGAGGAGGCACCTGCGAGAGTCCGGTGTCGCCGGGCTCGATGAGCGCCCAGGACAACGACCGGTTCCCCGACGTGACGCGGGCCCAGCTCGACCTCGCCGTGCAGGCCCTCGCGTGCGGGGCCACGAACGTCTGCAGCGTGCAGCTGTCGCACACCGTGAGCCCGGTGGTCTTCACCTGGCTGGGACAGAGCGAGGGGCACCACGGCCTGTCGCACGCCGACGACGGGAACACCGCGGGCGTCGACGCCTTCGTGGCGTGTGAACAGTGGTACGCGGAGCAGTTCCGGTACCTGGTGGAGTCGTTGGCCGGCCTGCCGGACCCGGCGACCGGGGCCCCGATGCTCGACTCGACCGTGGTGTTGTGGGCCAAGGAGATGGGCGACAGCCGGGCCCACGTGTGCCGCGGGGTCCCGTGGGTGCTCGCGGGCAGCGGCAACGGCTTCTTCCGGCCGGGCCGGCTGGTGAACCTGGACGGGGGCACCCACGACGGGGTCCTGACCTCGATCGCGAACGCGTTCGGGGTCGACGTGGAGCGCTTCGGGATCGGCACCGCCGGTCCGGTGGAGGTGTTGCGATGAGCGTCCTGTTCGCGCTGTTGCTGGGCTGCGATCCCTCCGGGGACAAGGCGTCCGGGGACCGCCCCGTCGACGGGAGCCTGTGCCCCGCCGACGTGGACGTCTTCACGACCCAGGTGTGGGACGGGGTGCTCTCCGAACACTGTGTGGCCTGTCACGGCCCCGGGGGGGTGGCGTCGGGCTCGGCGTTCGCGCTGGACCCGGACGACCTCGCGGCCTCGATGGCGGCGACCTTCGCGGTGGTGGACCGCCTGGTCGAGAAGCCCACCGGCACCCACCCCTCCGGACACGGGGGCGGCGAGGTGCTGGCCGCCGACTCCGCCGGCGCCGACGCGCTCCGGTTCTGGGTCGGCTGGATCGGGGGCACCTGCGAGGTCCCCGAGCCGGTGTCGTGCGACGAGCGGGAGGCGCCGCGGCTGCTGCGCCGCCTGACCCACGCCGAGTACGCGCGGAGCGTCGCCGACGTGCTCGGGGTGTTCGTCGACCCCGCCTCCCTGTCGTCCGATCCGGTGGTGGACGGCTTCCGGAACGACGCGCGCGCCCTCGTCGTCACCGACCTGCTGGCCGACCAGTACCGCTCGAGCGCCGAGTCCATCGCCGACCAGGTCGACGTGGCCGACCTCGTGGCCTGCCCGGTCGCCAGCGGCGACGCCGCCTGTGCCTCGGCGATGGTGGAGGACCTGGGGCTGCGGCTGTTCCGTCGGCCGCTGACCCAGGCCGACGTGGACCGGTACCTCGGCCTGTGGACGGAGGTCGCGGCGGACGACGGCTTCGAGGAGGGGGTCCGCTGGGTGCTCGTCGCGTTCCTGCAGTCCCCGAGCTTCCTGTACCGGTCCGAGCTCGGGGTGCAGGACGGGGAGGGGACCTTCACCCTGACGGGCTGGGAGGCGGCGACGGCGTTGTCGTTCTCGATCTGGGGCACCACCCCGGACGCCCAGCTGCTCGCAGCGGCCGGCGACGGCACTCTGGACACACCCGACGGGGTCGCTGCCAAAGCCACCGAGATGCTGGCCGACCCCCGCGCGTTGTCGACCGCCGCGGACCTGGTGGAGGTGTGGCTCGACTCGGCCCCGCTGGCCTCGGTCCCGCGCGACGGCCTGTCGCCCGAGCTGCGTTCGCAGATGCTCCAGGAGACCCGCGACCTCGTGTTCGACGTGGCGCGCGCCGACGGGACCCTCGCCGACCTGATGACCTCCCGCACCACGTTCGTGGGCCCGGAGCTCGCGGCCCACTATGGTCTCGGGGAGACGGGCGAGGTCACCCTCGACGGGGTGCGCTACGGCGGGTTGCTGACCCAGGCCAGCGTGCTCACCACCCACGGTCGCCCCAGCGGCTCGGGCCCGATCCAGCGCGGCGTCCTCGTCCGCGAGCGGCTCCTGTGCGAAGACCTGCCGCCTCCGCCGTCGAACCTCGACGTGTCGCCGCCGGAGGTGGACCCGAGCCTGTCGACGCGGGAGCAGTTCGCCGAACATGCGGCCGACCCCGCGTGTGCCGGCTGCCACGACCGCATCGACCCGCTCGGCTTCGCGTTCGAGCACTACGACGAGCTCGGACGGTACCGCGACACCGACGGGAGCCACCCGATCGACGACTCGGGCTCGCTGGACGGGGTGCCGCTCGCCGGGCCGTTCGAGCTGGCCGACGCCCTCGTGGCGGACCCCCGCTTCCGCACCTGCTTCGCCCGCACCTGGCGGCGGCACACCACCGGCGTCGACGCCTGCGCGGAGGACCCGGGGGTGGAGGTCGGGCTGTTGACCCCGCTGGCCGAGGTGGCCCGCTGGCCGGGGTTCCGGGTGCGGACCGGCGGCCCCGGAGAGGGCGACACGCTGGCGGTGGGCACCCGGATCGACCCGGAGACGCCCGTGGAGCCCGAGGTGGGGGCGGGCGAGGTCTCGTTCACGTTCGGGATCGTCAACGACTGGGGCGCGGGGGCCTGCTGGGACGGGGTGGTCACGAACACCACCACCGGCGCGGTCACCTGGGAGGTCCGGGCCCCCGCGGACGGGACGGTCGACAACTTCTGGAACGTGGCCCTCGAGGTGCAGGGGAGCGACTGGGTGTTCCGCGGGGTGGAGTGGAATGCGGAGCTGGCGCCCGGCGCGGAGGCGTCGTTCGGCTGGTGCACCACCCGGTAGGCCCCGTTGGCCCCCGCGAACGCGGGGCGGAGAGGGCTGATGCCTCGGGACGCCTGGGTCCTGGACGAGGAACAACCCGCCGCCGATCGAGCCCATCCACAGCGATCCCTCCCGGTCCACCAGCAGCGACGCCACGCCCTGCATCGGGTGTTGCTGTCGACGCCCGAGCTGCTCGAGGTCGAACGCGGCGCGACCGTCCGAGAAGCTGGACCCCGTCCCGCACCACAACCGACCGTTCCAGTGGAATGCGAGGCGATGGGGACCTTCCCAGGGCGGGCACCCATCAGGCATGGGCCACTCGTCGGGCAGGAGGATGCCGCGATTTCCCCCCACCAGCCGACGCGCGAGGGCGGCCGACGGAGGGTTCCACGCCCCGCGATCGACACAGGTCGCCGACACGCAGCGGGCCCCACCCGGCTCGTCGAGCCACAACCGACCGTGGTCGTCGACCGTGCCCCTGGGCTCCACGCCCGTGGGAAGGGGCTCGAGCTGGAGCCCGTCGAGGTGCAGGGAGTACACCCGCCCGTGGTGGGCGACGTAGGCCTGACCGGTGCCGTCCACCCACGGGCCGGAAGCGGAGGGAACCGCCAGCGAAGCCGACGCCACCACCGCCCCGTCCACGACCCCCGTGACGCCGATACCCTCCACATTGAACCACAAGGTGCCCGAGCCGTCCTCCACGACCCCCAGGAACCGGTTGCCGGGCAGCTGCGGCAGCACCGTGGGGTCGGTGACCTGGAAGCGGCTGCCGTCGAACCGCGCGATCCCGCCGAACGTGCTGAGCCACAGGTAGCCGTCGCGGGTCTGCTCGAGCCCGCTCACGGAGCTCTGTGGCAGGCCTTCCTCGATGGTCCACCGCCGAACGGACGGATCGCTCCCAGCGAAGCTGCTGGCCAGACCGAACCCGCACCCCAGCAGCATCACCCCACCCCTCGTCGGGACCCACAGTCTGCCACGCGCCAGGACCAGGACTGGCGTCCGACCTGTTCGGACGGAATCGGGTGTGGGTGAAGAGCCTGGGGGCGGCCGGGTTCGGGGAGCTGTCCGTCCGGGCGTTGGCCAGGGCGGCCGGGGTGTCACCCGGTACGGTCCAGCACCACTTCCCAACGTCCCGGGGGGTGCCGACGGACCCCGCAGACCTGGCGGCCACGTCAGAGGACCTGCTGCGCCTGCGGCTCGCGGCGGCCATGACCCGCCCAGGGCTCTCCGCGGCGATCCTGTTCGATCGATCCGACGACCATGAGGCTCGCCTCGCGTACCTCGCGGAGGCGTTGCGCCCGAGTCGGTTGGAGGCCCTCGAGCGCCTGCGGGCACTCACCCAGGCAGGTGTGCTGCGGGCTCGCGACCCCGTCATGATCGCGGTGTTGTTCGGGATCCTCCTCCCAACCCTGTCATCGGCTGGTCCGGCACTGAAGGCCCTGTTCGACCTCGACCTGAACGACGCGGCGGTCCAGGAACGGCTCGTGACCGGCCTCGCGGACGTGTTGTCCCTCGGGCTGCTCCCCGACATCGGCAGGACCGGATCGACAACCGGGTCCCGCGACTCGCCCCGATTCAGCCGACCTGGGTCAGGCTGAGGTTGTTGCCATCGGGATCGTTGAACCAGGCAACCCGCGCCGACCCGTCGGGAGCGGTCCAGACCCCGGCGGCGTCTTGACCAAAGCCCTCGTAGATCAGGAACTTGACACCCTTTGCGGCGAGCTCTCGGGCCGCGGCGCCGACATCCGGCACGTCGAACCCCATCACCGTGTGCGGATGAGGTGTCCATCCCTTGACGTCCGATAGCCTCAGAGTCGCCCCGTTCAAGGCGAACACGGCCGCGAACGGATCTTGGGCGAGGAGCTCCAGACCGAGGATGTCTCGGTAGAAGGGCAAGGCCGCGGCGCGGTTTGCGGTATGGATCATCACTACGGCGTTCGCGTTGGCAAGGGAGGTCATTGGGGCTCCTGATCCGGACGG